>DATLTB010000056.1:17500-165173 GCA_035533815.1 Chitinophagaceae bacterium | reverse complement strand
AGGAAATAGCCGGTTTTGAAACCGGATGATACCACTACTATTTTTTTTACCTTACTGTTGCTGTATTTTGTATCTACCGATCCAATACCCCAAGGAGATAATTATTACCTTAGGTGGGGTCCTGTGTAGTTACAATTATACATTATGTATAATGAACAGATAAATAACTAATTATTATCAAAATGGAATGAGTGAATTTCCGTAGCCAATAAACGGGACATACTGTCACTTGTTATTATCTGGTTAGGTTGGTTAAAATTATTACAAATAGATTATCTTATGGGGTGTTAAAAATGGAAGACAGGAAAGAATATAGAGATTTTTGATGATTTCATAATCAAGACTTGATAATTCATAATTTTGAAAATGAATTTTTAATCTTTTGGCATTAGTTGTGAGTAATTGAAAGATATTTATGTAACTAAAATAAGGTTTTTAATGGAAATGCAGCATTGTTAAATTACCTAATTTCTAGTAGGTTTGAGGGCCATTTTTAATCATAATTTATGCAGGATGAACTTAATCTGATTATTGAGGATGCTAATGAAAGTATGGAGAAAGCTATCAGGCATTTGGAATTAGAACTTTCCAAACTTCGAGCTGGTAAAGCAAATCCGCAAATGTTTGATGGTATTTCAGTTGAATATTATGGGTCAATTACACCATTAAGCCAAGTGTCTAATATTAGCGCATCTGATGTCAGGACAATTACTATTCAACCTTGGGAAAAGAACATGTTGCAGGCAATTGAAAAGGCCATTATTTCAGCTAATATGGGAGTTACACCTCAAAATGATGGTCATCAAATCCGTATATTTTTACCTCCTTTAACTGAAGAGAGAAGAAAGGAACTTGTAAAGAAAGTGAATGTTGAAGGTGAGCATGCTAAGATAGCAGTCCGCAACATCCGAAGGGATATTATTGAACATATTAAAAGACTTCAAAAAGAAGGGTTAAGCGAGGATATTGCAAAGGATTCAGAAACACGAGCACAGGATATTACAAATAAGTTTATTTTATTGATTGAAAAGCATTGTTCAATGAAGGATAAGGAAATTATGTTTGTCTAAGGCCTTTGTTACTGTACGTTTTTTTTAGGATTTGAATTCATTGACATTAAGATGATGTTTGCACATACTGTATTCTAGTTTTTCATTAGAACTGATTATGAGCAATCTGTCTCTGCAATAATTTGAAATAAGATTAAAGTATAAATCTATTCCTTTCGAATCAAGATTTGAACAAGGTTCATCTAGAAGTACCACGGGTACTTCGGTAAAAAAAGCTTGTGCAAGTTTAACGCGTTGCTTCATTCCAGAAGAGAAATATCTGATTTGTTTATTAGATGATTTATTTAGTCCGATAATTTCAATAATTTGATTTACACTTAAAAGGATTTTTTTGAATTGGTTATTAAATTCAAAAAATTCAATCAATGTAAACTCCTCTATTAGTTCAAAATAAGAAGCAGAAAAGGAACAGAATTTAAAGAAATCATCTGATTTTATTTCATGATTGTTGTTACTATAATTGACCTCCCCTTCACTATGTGAAAGGCTACCACCCAAGATCTGTAGCAAAGTGGATTTTCCTGAACCGTTGGGTCCAAGAATGGCATATGAACTGCCTGAAGAAAATTCATATGAAATTTGCCGAAAGACCCATTCGTAATTAAAACGTTTACCAATTTCCGTCAGATTAACTTTCATTTATTTCTTCCTTACTTTTACGTTTAATAATCCCTCTTCCAGATTCATGTATAAATTTTAGTATCAAATTTCTTTCCTCGGATTCTGGAACTTCAGCTTCAATTTGTTCAAGGGCCTGGGATGTATTATTACCTTTTACATATAGGTACCGGTATATATTAAGGATATTATTTATCTTTTCTATTGAGAATCCCCTTCGTTTCAGGCCTTCGGAATTTATTCCGGCATAAAAAACAGGATTCCCTGCTGCTTTTACATAAGGTGGAACATCTTTAACTGCCATAGATCCCCCTGCAATAAATGCATGGGTACCGATTTTGATGAATTGATGAAGAGCGCTCATTCCACCCATTATAGCATAATCTTCCATGACTGCGTGCCCGGCAATCTGCGAACAATTACTTAATATGCAATAATTGCCAATAACGCAATCATGTGCAATATGTGAATAAGCCATGATCAGGCAGTTATTGCCAACTTTTGTAGTCCACTTATCCTTTGTTCCCCTGTGGATAGTTACAAATTCCCTTATAGTAGTGTTATTACCGATCTCAACGGTGGATTCTTCACCATTAAATTTAAGATCCTGTGGTATTGCGCCAATAACTGCGCCAGGGAAAACTTTGCAGTTCAACCCAATTCGGGAACCAGCCATTATAGTTACATTAGATCCGATCCAGGTATTATCACCAATTTCCACATTATCATGAATTACGGAGAAGGGATCAACCTTGGTATTAATGCCTAATTTTGCATTTGGGTGAATATAGGTCTGAGGATGAATCATTTAATAATAATCGGTTAAGGTATTTATTATCAATGAAAATGGTAAAATTATTCAAAATTCCCATTGATATTAAATAGAAAAGTTTAATATATATGCGCATATATTAACTAATCCAATAAGACAAATGTAATTTATATTTCAAATTTTGAAGATCATTTTCTCTAAATCAGTTAGAAAGGAATTATATTTTGGGACTAAAGAATCAAGTAGAACCGTTTCTTCTAACTAGCTGAGCCACTAAATCTGCTTCTGTTACTACCTTATTTCCCACAAATACTGTACCCCTCATTTCACAGATACCTCGTCTTATGGGTGCTGTTAATTCAAGTTTTAATATTAAAGTATCCCCAGGTACAACCTTCTGTTTGAACTTGCAGTTATCTATTTTCAAGAAATAAGTATCATAATTTCCAGGAGCTGAAAAATTGTTCAGGGCGAGCAAACCTCCAGTTTGAGCCAAAGCTTCAATCTGAAGAACACCAGGCATGACAGGGTTTCCTGGGAAATGGCCTTGGAAAAAATATTCATTGAATGTAACATTCTTTATACCAACAACATGTTTATCCGACAATTCAATGATTTTATCCACTAAAAGGAAAGGATACCGGTGCGGAAGAGTTTTTTCTATCCTGGCAAGATCATAGACAGGAGGCTGATTGGGATTATAAATGGGTATACCGTGAGAATGTTTATTTTTTTTAATGTATTGCTTGATTTTACGTGCGAATTCTACATTGGAGGAATGTCCGGGTCGGTTAGCTATGACATGTGCTTTAAATGGGAAGCCAACCAGTGCAAGATCCCCAATTACGTCCAATAATTTATGTCTGGCAGGTTCATTAGGAAATCTAAGTTGAATATTGTTAAGAATACCTTCACCTTTAATCTCTATTTTTTCTCGGCCAAATGCAGTTGCAAGTTTAGAAAGCTCATCTTCACTTACTGGTTTGTCCACCACTACTATTGCATTGTTAATGTCTCCACCTTTTATCAAATCATGTTCCAGGAGGTATTCCAGTTCGTGTAGAAAACAAAATGTACGGCATGGAGCTATTTCGGTAGCAAAATCCTTAATGTTTTTCAAGGCCGCATGCTGAGTTCCCAATACTGGAGAATTGAAGTCAATGAGTGTGGTTATCTTGTATTCTAAAGCCGGTAATGCCACCATTTCCACTTTTTTCTGTTCATCGTAATAATAAATGTTATTATCAATGGAAAAGTAAATTTTTGATGCATCCTGTTGAAACACCCCGGCTTCTTCAATCACTTCAATAAAGGGCTGGGCGCTCCCATCCATAATGGGAACCTCAGGTCCGTTAATTTCAATCAGCACATTATCTACCCCTTTGCCAATGAGGGTACTAAGCAAATGTTCAATGGTCCCTACCCGAGCTCCATTATGTTCAAGGGTAGTACTTCTAGACGTATCTACTACATAATCTACGTCAGCTTTAACAATTGGTTGATCGGGGAGGTCTATTCTTTGAAATTGGATTCCAAAGCCGGGAGTAGCTGGTTTTAATGTCAAATTAACATAAGAGCCGGTATGTATGCCAACTCCAGAAACACTGACATGAGTTTTAAGAGTATGTTGAAAATTTGGGTTAAATGTATTTTCCATCAGTAGGTGCCGGATTTTATTGAATACTTTCCTTTTCAGTAACTAGTTGTTTAATTTGATTTTCAAGTTCAGTGATCCGTTTTTCGAGCTCAGGTAAATTTCTAAAAACTGCCTGACTTTTTAATGTACTAATATATTCTGCTGCGGGAGATCCAGTAATTGTCATACCATAAGCTTTAATAGATTTTGATACTCCGGATTGGGCATTAATACGCGTACCATCGGCAATATGTATATGACCCACGATACCTACTTGACCACCAATGATGCAGTTGCTTCCAACTTTGGTACTACCTGAAACTCCAGTCTGTGCAGCAATTACCGTATTTTCTCCGATTTCTACATTATGGGCAATTTGAATCAGGTTGTCTAGTTTAACACCATTATGGATTATGGTTGACCCTATAGTTGCCCTGTCAATTGTAGTATTGGAACCGATTTCTACATTGTCTCCGATGTTAACATTTCCAATCTGTGGTACTTTTTTATAGGATCGATCTGATTGTGGCGCAAACCCGAAGCCATCACTTCCAATTACAGCACCAGCATGAATAGTGACATTTTTACCAATTATGCAATCATGATAAATTTTTATTCCTGCATGTAAGACAGTATCGGAACCAACAATTACATTGTCACCCAAATAGGACCCGGCATGTACCTGAACATTATCTCCGATTTCCGCATTTTCACCGATATAGACAAATGCACCAATAAATACATTTTTACCAAGAATAGTAGTTTGTGAAATAAAAGAGGGAGACTGGATTCCGACCTTATGGTGATTAATCTGACTATACTTTTCAAGTAACAATGCGAAACTGCTATATGCATCATTAACCCTAATCAGGGTGCAAGAAACTGGTTTTTCTACAATTAGTGTTTCATTGACAATAACAACAGAAGCATGTGTAGTATATAAGAATTCTTCATATTTAGGATTTGCAATGAAAGCAAGCATACCTTTACCAGCATCCTCAATTTTTGCTAATGAAGTCACTATGGAATCAGGATTTCCTTCCAGTCTACCTTTAAGTAAAGTTGCCAATTGCAAAGCACTGAACTGCATAACTGATAATTAAATCTTTTCAATATTAATAGTAGAATAAATGGGCAATTATAATTTTCTTGCTAGATAATTATATTAACGGTATTTTAACAAATCTTGTCTCGGATAACAAATGTAGAATTTTTTTATGGGTATAGATAAAGTATTATTAATTAAGGCATTTTCTAACCCAGAAATATCCCTGACTTTCCGGCTTTTAAATAAGATATTAATTTTTTCATCATTTAAATTATAAGTATAATTCGATGCTGTTCCAGTAAAAACAAAATAATCTAAATCTTTTCCGGAAAAGCCCAGTTTTTCCTCCCAGAACCTTTTCAATCGGATTATTTTATCTGGTTTATAGGGATGGAAACTGAGTTCTGTCTTGAATAAATTTCTGTTTATTAACCATCGACAAAGTAAAGAAAGTATTCTATCCGGATGATCAACCCATACTTTAATTGCTGAAAGAATATCAAAGTCGTCGAGTTTACAAAATTGAGGTAATATGTCCTTATTAATTTTAAAATCATTACCTGTAATCTTATTGTTCATGAAAAACTTTAACGCAGGAGAAGCAAATAATGTTGTTTGATTTAAAGATAAATCTTTCGCTCTTTTTAATATTTTTACCAAAATACTTTCTGCACTTAATACTGTTTTATGGAGATAAACTTGCCAATACATCAGACGGCGAGCGACTATGAATTTTTCAATTGAATAAATGCCTTTCTCTTCTACCATTAATTCACCCTTATGGACTGTAAGCATTTTAATGATTCGGTCATATCCAATCACTCCTTCAATTACTCCGGTGTAAAAACTATCTCTGTTAAGGTAATCCATCCGGTCAACATCTAGTTGTCCTGAAACCAGTTGATGAAGAAATTTTTTGCGATATTGACCTTTGAATATTTTTATCGCTAGATCTAATTTACCTCCCATTTCAAAATTAATACGTTCCATCATTAAACATGATAAATCTTCATGGGAAAGATCTTCTACCAGAGAATTTTCAAGAGCATGTGAAAAAGGGCCATGACCGATATCGTGAAGAAGTATAGCTATTTTTGCACCAGCTTCTTCTGCTGGTTCTATTTTCACATTCTTTCCTTTTAATTCCCTGATAGCTAACCCCATAAGATGATAGGCCCCGAGAGAATGGTGAAACCGGGTATGCATCGCCCCAGGATATACTAGTGAAGCCAAAGCCATTTGGTGTATACGGCGTAACCTTTGGAAATATGGATGTTGAATAATATCAAAGATTAAAGGATTATCAATAGTTATAAAGCCATATACTGGATCATTCACTATCTTTCTTTTAGAGTCCGGCATTTGCTATTTTTAATGAAAAGTTAAAAATTGACTTTTGTGCTTAAAAATTACGATCACTATGATATATCAGTTAAATTTGACTAATTCCCAAAAAAGCTAAAAATAACAAGAAAAAGAGAATTAAACAGACAATAATGGGTAAGGTAAATATATTATGGGTCGATGATGAAATTGAGTCACTGAAATCGCAGATTTTATTCCTTAAAAATAAAGGTTATCAGGTAGAAGCACTTGGCAATGGTTATGATGCCCTTGAATTTCTAAGAGATAATATTGTGGATGTTGTACTTCTTGATGAAAGTATGCCAGGTATATCTGGACTTGAAACACTAGCACGGATAAAGGAAATGGATCAACAGATACCTGTAGTTATGATTACAAAAAATGAAGCAGAAAATGTTATGGATGAAGCTCTCGGGTCACAGATTACTGATTATCTAATTAAGCCGGTTAATCCAAACCAGGTATTACTTTCCCTAAAGAAAATTATTGATAACAGGCGTCTTGTTGCAGAAAAGACTACTAATGCTTATCAGCAGGAATTCAGGAATCTTTTTATAGCGCTTAGTTCCAATCCAGGGTTTAACGAATGGATGGATATTTATAAAAAACTGGTTTATTGGGAAATGGAAATGGAAAAAAGCAATAGCCCAGAAATGCTTGAAGTGTTTACTTCACAAAAAGCGGAAGCAAATACAGAGTTCGCCAAATTCGTATATAAGAATTATACTAATTGGGTCAAAAACCCTAGTGCTGATGCACCGGTAATGTCACATACACTTTTAAAAAGAAAAGTATTTCCACATCTAGACACTGAAATTCCGACTTTTTTTATACTAATTGATAATTTGCGCTTGGATCAATGGAAAGCCATTCAATCTGTATTTACCGAATCATTTAGAGTAGTTGAGGAAGATGCTTTTTATAGTATTATCCCAACTTCAACTCAATACAGTAGAAATGCCATCTTTTCAGGTTTTTTGCCAATCGACATTGAAAAGCATTTTCCTGCACAATGGAAAAATGATGATGAAGAGGGAGGTAAAAATCTGCACGAAGAAGAATTTATGGCTTTTCAATTGAAACGGCATAGATTGAATTATAAATTTTCATATACTAAAATAACCAATCATAATGATGGGCAGCATCTTGAAAATAATATCCATAATCTGCTTCAGTACCCACTGAATATTATTGTTTATAATTTTGTGGATATGCTTTCCCATGCGAGGACTGAAATGGAAGTCCTTAAGGAACTCGCAAGTGATGAAGTTTCATACCGGTCAATAACTACGAGCTGGTTTGAGCATTCCCCTCTTCATCAGGCTTTAAAAAAACTTTCGGAAAAAAAAATAAATATAATCCTCGCTACGGATCATGGCAGTGTCAGGGTGAAAACACCATGTAAAGTAGTAGGGGATAAGCAAACTACCACTAACCTGAGATATAAACATGGCAGAAACCTAAACTATGATATAAAGCAAGTACTTGCATTCCGTGATCCAGGGGATGCAGGTTTACCTCGTCCAAATGTTAATTCCTCTTATATTTTTGCTAAAGAAGATGGATTTTTATGTTATCCCAATAATTATAACTATTTCGCTAATTACTATATGAATACCTTCCAGCATGGTGGGATCTCTTTGGAGGAAATGATCATTCCAGTAATTCGAATGAAAAATAAATAAAATATTTCTTATATTTGTGTTAAATCGTATTTATTCAATATTAAATTAAGTATGAGCGAGATTTATTAAGCTTTCTTTAAATCTTGACTATCATGATTTTTTTCATTAAATAACAAAATCCTACTAAAACCTCCCTTGAAATTCCTGAACAATTTAGGTTCTGTATAATCCTAGTAGTTTTATTTATTCGCTTGCTATGTAAATATCCATTTTCGGATATTTAAAGAATATTCAGTTATACTGTTATTATCAAATATTATTTGACCAGTTTATTAAACTGTCCATAATCATATACCAATGGATCGGTTATATCGGATAATATTTTATCTAATTCTACATTGTGTTTTAATGTCGTTTCCCTACAAAAATTGTTCCAGCCAGGTTAACATTCTCATGCAGCATAATAATCTGAACAGAACAGGCGCAAATCTGAAAGAAACTATTTTGAATACTTCATCTGTCAACCAAAGTCAATTTGGCAAACTTTGGAGTTATCCCATAAGCGGACAAGTTTATGCTCAACCACTTTACGTGACAGGAGTAAATATCCCGCATATTGGGATAAGAAATATTTTATATGTTGCAGATATGCACAATGATGTATACGCCTTTGATGCAGATAGAGATACCCAATATTGGAAAGTAAACCTTGGCCCTTCAGTAACTTTACCTGACAATAATTTTGTATATTCCAGCTATTCAGACATTAAGCAGGAAATAGGTATTTGTAGCACACCAACGATTGATTTAACAACAGGTACAATTTATATTGTAGCCAAATCACATCTGAGTAGCAATATATTTGCTGATTCTCTTTATGCTTTGGATATTACCACAGGTTTAAATAAATTTGGCAGCCCAGTAAACATCCAGGCAAAAGTTTCCGGTACTGCCTACAAAAGCAACGGAACAGTTACTTTTAATGCTGCAAAGCAAAATCAACGGGCCGCCTTAGTACTATCCAACGGAATTGTGTATCTAACTTATGCATCCTATGGCGATGGAGACAAGTATGAAGGATGGGTACTTGGGTATAATGCAAATAATATTCGGGATCAGGCTGTGGTATTCAACGACGATCCTAATGGACATAGGCCCAACTCCAATAATACAGTTTATTATGCCAGGAGCGGTATTTGGATGTCTGGCCAAGGGCCAGCGGTAGATTCTTCTGGTAATTTATATGTGATTACTGGGAACGGAGCTTTTGATTCCACACAAGACAATAAAAATAATTTTGCAGATAGTTTTCTAAAACTTACTCCAGATACATTAAATAAGACTTTTATTATATCAGATTGGTTCACGCCCCATAATGAATATTATTTGGATTCAAAGGATTTGGACCTCGGAAGTGATGGGCCTGTTCTTATCCCTAATTCCAATTATATCACGGCATCTTGTAAACAAGGAATAATATATTTAATTGATAAAAATAATATGAGTCATTTTCATATGGACTCCGATTTAATTAGACAACAAATCTATGCTTTCGGTGCTTCTCATGAAGTTCATGGATCGACGGTTTATTGGGCTGATAATTCCTTTAACCCAAATACAGGATTAACTTATTGGTGGCCTCAGGGAGAAAAACTCCAATCTTTTCGGATAACCAATGGCTTATATAACAAAGTTCCGACAGCAGTTGGTCCAAGTTCGCCATTCGGGACTCCTGGAGGAATTTTATCCTTGTCAGCAAACGGAAGCAAGCCAGAATCAGGCATTTTGTGGGTATGCATTCCAATTTCTGCCAATGCAGGACCTGCAACCGTACCCGGAATGCTAAGGGCTTTTGATGCTTCAAATGTTTCAAATGAATTATGGAACAGCCAGATGAATCCCAGCAGGGATTCTTTAGGAAACTTTGCAAAATTTTGTCCCCCCACAATTGCCAATGGGAAAGTATATATTGCTACATTTTCAAATAAAGTTCAAGTTTATGGACTAGAAGTTGATTTACCAGTAAATCTGATCACATTTACAGGGCAAAAGGAAAATAATTCATGCCGACTGAGCTGGACCACATCTTTCGAAAAGCAAAACGATCGTTTTGAGATTGAACGAAGCAATAATGCTATTGACTTTGAAAAAATTGGTTCAGTTGTGGGCGCGGGTACGAGTGATATCCAACAGCAATATGCATTTTATGATAACTCACCAATGAATGGTATAAACTTTTACAGCTTAAAACAAGTAGATATAAATGGAAAATCAACCTTTTCCAGGATAATATCCGTTGATTTTGATCAATATGAAGAGAATTATTTCACAATTTACCCTAATCCGGCAAAAAATCAATTTAGTTTAATTCTAAATAATTGGAGTGCGCCAAAAATCAACTTAAAAATGGTTTCTATGACTGGGGATATAGTATTTCAAACCTCCCTTACTGACAGAAATTTAAAAGGAGCTAATTATACAATTAACAGAACATCTTCAATGGGAGACGGGATTTATCTTATTTACTTGACTGATGGTGAGGGAGAAGTCCGAATTGCAAAAATACTTCTCGTTCACTGAGTTTCAGAAAAAAGTAAACTATATTAATATAAAACTTCCGGAATTATCTTTACTATTCCAAGTTAATTATAAATCTATTGAGTAAATTTGAATGATTAAAATTGCATACTATGTATATTAAATTTAATCACAATGCATTGTCCGGATTGGAAAAAATTTTTACTGAATCCAAGTATATACTTCGATATGAGAAGGGCACTTTCAATTCAGGGTATTGCATTTTAGAAGATAAGAAAGTGGTAGTTGTAAATAAATTTTTGAATCTAGAAGGGAAAATAAATACCATTCTTGATATTATACCTCAACTAAATATAAATTTCGATAATTTAACTTTAGAGTCCCAAAAATTGTTTACGGAAATAATTGATAATCAAATAGCTGGGAATAAACTCCTGCATTAACTTTTGTTAACGGAATGATTCATCCAGATCATTTTACAATGTTAAATTTAAATTATTTTGAAGATTAATTTTTTAGGTACTGGAACCTCTTCAGGAGTGCCAATGATTGGCTGTGACTGCGAAGTTTGTAAATCTTTGGATTCTATGGATAAAAGATTGAGAAGTAGTGTTTTGATTGAAATTGATGGATTTAACATTGTAATAGATACAACCCCTGATTTTAGGTTTCAGATGCTTAGAGCGAATGTCAAAAATCTAAATGCCATTTTAGTCACTCATCCACATAAGGATCACATTGGAGGAATGGATGATTTACGTGCTTTTAATTTTTTTCAGAAAAGACCAATCGATGTTTATGCCTCTGAAAACACTCAAGGAGTTATCCGAAATGAATTTTCATATGCATTTTCTGAAATGAAATACCCGGGGTGCCCAGAAATAAATTTGCATACCATTCAAGAACAAACTTTTAATATAGAAGGCATTTCTATTATTCCAATAAAGGTGTTGCATTACAAAATGCCTGTCCTGGGTTTTCGCATAGGAAATTTCACATACATTACAGATGCAAATCAGATAGATCAACAGGAAAAGCAAAAGATTATGGGATCAAAGGTATTGGTGTTAAATGCATTGAGAAAAGAAAAGCATATTTCACATTTTAACATATATGAAGCAATTGGAATTTCCAGGGAGTTGGGGATACCACAAACATATTTTACTCATATCAGTCATCAACTGGGTCTTTATCAGGAAGTGGATCCTTTGCTTCCCGAAGGAATTCACTTAGCTTACGATAAGCTGGAATTGGAAATATTGTAATAGAGTAATCGTTTTTTTTTCAAGGTTATTTTGCTTGAAGAGATACATTCTTTCCTATCTTTGCGCCGTTATTTTTTAATGCTGCTTTCAGTGAGATTTTATGTATAGAACACACACTTGCGGTGAATTGAGGTTGACGGATCAGGGAAAGATCGTTACTTTGGCTGGATGGGTTCAACGCAGTAGGAAATTTGGTGGAATAACCTTTATTGACATTCGGGACAGGTATGGAATAACTCAAGGAGTACTAAACGAAGAGTTGAATTCAAAAATTGACAATAATATACCTGGTAGGGAATATGTAGTACAATTGAAAGGATTAGTTGTGGAAAGAAGCAGTAAAAACATTAATATACCAACTGGATCTATCGAAATTGAAATTAAGGAATTAAATATCCTTAGTCTTTCGAAAATTCCACCCTTTACAATAGAAGATAATTCTGACGGTGGTGAAGATATTAGAATGAAATTCCGTTATTTGGATCTTCGTAGGAGTGTGTTAAGAAAAAATCTAGAATTGAGATATGCTATAAGTCGATCTACCAGGAATTATCTTCATGAAAACGGATTTTTAGATATTGAGACACCCTTTTTAATTAAATCAACGCCTGAAGGTGCGAGAGACTTTGTGGTCCCAAGCCGGATGGAACCTGGTCTTTTTTATGCCTTACCTCAATCACCCCAAACTTTTAAGCAGCTGCTAATGGTTAGTGGATTCGACAGATATTACCAAATTGTAAAATGTTTTCGTGATGAAGATCTGAGGGCAGACAGGCAGCCTGAATTCACTCAAATTGATTGCGAAATGACTTTTGTGGAACAGGAAGACATTCTTGTTATGTTCGAAGGGTTAATTAAGAGAATTTTCTTGGAAGTTAAACAAATTGCTCTGCCAAATGCATTTCAAAGAATGACCTGGGAAGAAGCTATGTGGAATTACGGAAATGATAAACCAGATATTAGATTTGGGTTAACTATTTGTAACCTTAGAGTTCTTTCCGATATTTTTCCTGCTTTTAGTAAAAGCACTGCGACTTCACCCTTGTACCTTAAAAATACTGGATTTCCAATTTTTGATGAAGCTCAATCTATTCTAGCTATTTGTATTCCAACAGAAAGTGAGATTACCAGGAAAGAAATTGAGTTACTTTCAGAATGGGTTAAACGGCCTCAGGTGGGAATGAAGGGAATATCCTATATAAGATATTATTCAGATGGCTCAATAAAAAGTTCTTTTGATAAATTTTATAGCGAATCTTTTTTGAAGGAAATAGTTTTGTATTGTAAATCTGAACCGGGCGATCTTATTTTGTTACTTGCTGGACCTGAGGACATAACGCGTAAAGCTATAAGCGAATTAAGGTTGTTTATGGGAGAAAAATTGAGAAAGAGGAATCCAGAAGAATACAAATTGATTTGGATAATTGATTTTCCATTATTCGAATATAATAGCGAACTAGGGGGGTGGACTGCCCGGCATCACCCTTTTACATCCCCAAAGTTGGACCAAATTGAATTAATGATGAAGCAGGATCCAAAAATTTTGAATCAAGAAGCATATTTTGAGCATCCGTTTTATAATATCAGGGCAAATGCATATGATCTGGTTTTAAATGGGAATGAGATAGGGGGGGGATCCATAAGAATTTTTCAGAGAGAACTCCAAGAAAAAATGTTTGCGGCGATTGGCCTAACTGAAGAGGATGCACAGTATAAATTTGGATTTCTAATGGGAGCATTCGAATATGGGGCTCCCCCCCATGGAGGGATTGCTTTTGGTTTAGATCGGTTATGTGCAATTTTGGGAGGAAGTGAAAGCATAAGAGATTTCATTGCATTTCCAAAGAATAATAGCGGTAGGGATACCATGCTTGATGCACCTAGTAAAATTAGTTTAAGGCAATTAAAGGAATTGAATTTATAATCGAAAGAATAAATTATTAAGAATTTCATGTTACCAAATATCAAAAAACGATTTATTATCTATCGGATAATAGGGAATATTAATAACGGCATTACAATTTTATTTCTTTTGAATATAGTATACTATATTTTTTCCGCTGGTTTTCAACCTCCCATTTTTATTTTATTATTTTGTAATCTATCCATGCTAATTTATTTTAGTTCGTCCCTAGTTTTTGGTCGAAATGTTTTGAATAAAGGAAGTTTAATAAACAAAAGAATTCGGGATTGGATAAAAGTTAATGCCTTAGTTACTTTTATAAGTTCTACATTGATGATTTTGTTAATGATAAGTGCTTTTTCTAATTGGAATAATTTAAAAGCCAAAGCTTTGCAGAATAAATTCCCTGTCGAATATTTTCAATTTGCATTTTCTTTCTTATTTATTAGTTTCATATTATTTATTGTGCATGTTTTAATGACCTGGTATTACTTAAAAAAATTTAATGATCATTTTATTTAAGGAAGAATTAAATTAATTTTATTTGTTAAATAGATAGATTTAATTGGAGTATGAAAATGATATATTTTGTAAGAGTAAGTAAATGATTCTAAAATTATTTTATTTTTAATTAAATACAATTTAATTAAAAAATAAATTAAAAACATTAAAACCTGATTATAAATGTATTTTAATATTTATACAAAAGATTTATGATTTAAATTGAGTACAATTTATATTTTGGATGCTTTAATTTTGAATATGCTGAATTAAATGATATTTATGAAATATAATTGGAAATATGCATTTGTATTTTTATTTCTAACCATAGTTTTATTGGGGTGTAAAGGAAATTCTTCAAATAAGAATAATTTATCGGAAAATCAATCTATATCAAATGTAGGTTCTGACAGTTCTATGGTGGAATCTCCAGCTCCTTTAATTGATGTTACAGCTAAAAGCAATAGCAAAGGAGTTGGTAAATTTTCTATAGTCAAGATTGGCAGCATTAATGGGGTTATGGCATCAAAAGGAGAAAGTTTATTTCAATCTAAATGCACAGTTTGTCATAAGGCTACATCTGAAAAACTTATAGGTCCAGGCCTAAAAGGTGTCACTAGGATTCGGACGCCTGAATGGATAATGAATATGCTAACTAACCCTGCAGAAATGACTGATTCTGATTCCATTGCCGAAGCGCTTTTAAATATATATCACACTCAGATGGTAGTTCAGGTAAGTGATGATGAAGCTCGCGACATCCTAGAATATCTCCGTAAAAACGACAATTCCAACTGATATTTAAATTATTTTAAATAGAAGTGAATTGGGTTGATTTTTATTTTGTACAATAAGATAGGGTTATCAAACATGACGACTTCGGATCCCCCACTAGCTGAAAGGATGAGGCCCAAAAAATTATTAGATCTTTTGGGACAGGAACATTTAACAGGCCCGGGGTGCGTTTTACAAAAGGCTATTCTAAATCAGGAAATCCCATCAATGATTCTTTGGGGACCACCAGGAGTAGGTAAAACAACAGTTGCACTTTTAATTGAGATTTCTTTAAAGCGCCCTTTTTATATTTTAAGTGCGATTTCTTCAGGAGTAAAGGAAGTTCGGGATATTATAGAAAAGGCGAAAAATTTAAAAGGGGCTATTTTATTTATTGATGAAATACACAGGTTTAATAAAGGCCAGCAAGATGCTCTTCTTGGTGCTGTTGAAAAGGGAATAATAACATTGATTGGGGCAACTACTGAAAATCCATCCTTTGAAATAATATCAGCACTTCTTTCTCGGTGCCAAGTCTTTCTCCTTAAACCACTTGAAGATCGGCATTTACTTCAATTATTGAATTCGGCACTGCAAACCGATCAGTGGTTAAGGGATAAGCAGGTAAGTGTATCCCAAACTGGTGCTCTTTTGCGTCTTTCTGGTGGCGATGCGCGTAAGTTTTTGAATATAATTGAATTGTCAGCCAGCGTTATATCTGAAAATGAAAATTTGGTAATAACAGATGAAAGTGTAATGAATATCACTCAGCAGCGGATTTCTCTTTATGATAAAGCAGGTGATCAGCATTATGATATTATTTCTGCCTTTATAAAATCAATACGCGGTAGTGATCCAAATGGTGCTGTTTACTGGCTTGCGCGAATGATATCAGGTGGAGAAGATGTTAAATTTATAGCCCGGAGGATGTTAATCCTTGCCTCCGAAGACATTGGTAATTCGAACCCTACAGCTTTGGTGATAGCTAATAATACTTTTCAAGCAGTCCATATCATAGGTTATCCTGAGGCAAGGATTATTTTATCACAATGTGCTATTTACCTTGCCTGCTCTTCTAAAAGCAATTCCAGTTATAAGGCAATTAACGAAGCTCAAGCACTGACTTTAGAAAAAGGAGATCTTCCGGTTCCACTTCATCTACGAAATGCTCCGACTAAGTTGATGGAATCAGAGGGTTACGGTAAGGGGTATAAATATTCCCATAATTATTATGATAATTTTTCATTTCAAGAATATCTGCCTGAAGCATTATCAGGAACCCAGTTTTATTTTCCTGGGGATAATTCCAGGGAATTAGAATTCCGCAGAGTTCTAAGAAATCTATGGAAGGATAAATATGAGTATTGAATTGAGTTAAAAAAATATTTCATTTGCGATTTATTTGGGTTAACATAATATTCTTAGTAAATTTAATATTCCATAAATTAAACTTATACCATATGAATAGATTTCTTCGGAAATTGGGATTATTTCCAATAATTTTTATTTTAACTGCATGTCATTCCAGGAACAATAATGCGTGGCTTAAACAACTTCAAGGGAAAGTGAATAATCTTCAAGATTCACTTCGCATTATGAAAAATGAATATAGGCCTGGTTTGGGAAATTTAATGACTTCAATTGAACTCCATCATTCAAACCTTTGGTTTGCTGGCCTTAATTCAAATTGGACTTTGGCTTATTTTGAATTAGGCAAGATTAGATCTGTAATTGGAGAAGCGGAAGATTTAGAAATTAATCGACCCGAAATTAAGGAATTGCCAATAATTTTACCTTCATTGGACAGTCTAAGTGATGCAATTGCTTTAAAAAATAAAAGTCAGTTTAAAAGGGATTTCATATTATTAACCAATACTTGTAATAATTGTCACAATGAAGTTAATTTTCCCTTTGAAAATGTAGTAATTCCAATTTCTCCATATTTTTCGAATCAGGATTTTAAGGTCCAGACAAAATAATATTGGGGAGTGTACTTATGTTTAAGATTAAATCCACACATTTAAGTCTGAAACAATACTTGAAAATAAATCTTAAAAAGGTAAATTAGTTTTTATCTTTTCATTATTTGCCAGATGGGAATACAATGGAAAGTATCAGAATTTGGTCAGCTTTCATCTAAAGAGATTTATAACATTCTTCGATTAAGAAGCGAAGTATTTGTTGTTGAACAACAATGTATTTTCCTTGATTTGGACGAACTTGATTTTCAGGCAATACATCTGACAGGGTATAATAAAGGGCAATTAATAGCATATTCCCGATTGTTTAACAAAGGTATAGTTGCAGCACTTCCTTCAATTGGAAGAGTAGTTATTTCACCTCAATCCAGGCATAATGGGATCGGGAAAATACTCATGGGGAAGGCAATAGACTTAATTTATGAATTATATGGAAGGCAACCGATTTTTATAGGTGCACAATGTTATTTGCAAAAATTTTATAATTCGTTTGGTTTTAAAACTCAGGGTGAAATTTATTTTGAAGATGGTATAGCACATGTAAAAATGGTTTTGTCATAGATGCAATTCATTTCAGTTATTTAAGTCGAACTTATGAAGAACTGGAAATTGGGGATCATGTTTCATTTAATTTATTTAATCATTTTTTGGCATATAACTTCAGGGCAATCTGCTTTATCTGTCAATTTGCCTGATAGTCTTGTTTATTCTGTTTCTTCAACTTCTTCAAATCGTGTGAAACTTTATTCCGAACTTGTAAACTGGGATATAAATGATAACCTTAATTATAAATTGAATGAAGATAATGAAGAGAATTGGGAAAATTCTTTCTGGCCTATGGAATTAATCCGCTACAGATCTGCATATGCAGAAAATAAACTTAAAGAAGCCTTTATTCATATACAAGAAAGAACAGCATATTTCACCAGAGGCTTGTTAGAAGTAATTTATGCAAACTATCCGAAGGAATTTATGAATGAAGTTACTAGGCTTTTGACCAAAAATGATGACCCTGAAATATTTTCTCTATGTGCAGAATACCTTTTACGGAGTTACATGAATAAGGGAATGAATGCTTTTCTTCTCCATGAAATGAATAGGAAATTTCCAAAAGATTCAATCAAATTAAATCCTGTATTAAAAATGCTAAATGAGAGGCTTATTGAATTTAATACAAATGTTATACGGCCTAATATTGCATATTTTTTGTCTACTTCATTTGCTCCTGGGAATACTGTAATTTACAGTTTCCAACGTCCAAACAGATTATATCCCGGGCTTGTAATTGTAAGAAAGCCGGATGGTTCGTTAGTGGAGGGAAATAATGGGCACTTGTTTTGTGTTCCACAATTGGCTTTATCAATAAGTAACCTTCCTTTTTACCTAAAAAATGGCAATACGCCTCAAGGGATTTATAAAATGAATGGATTTGAAGTTTCTGGAAGTGAATTTATTGGGCCAACGGAGAATATTCAGCTTTCACTGCCGTTTGAGATTCCAGTAGATAGTTTTTTTATGTTGAGTGATTCTTTAAAGAATGTATGGACTTTTAACAAATATAGAAAATTTCTTCCTGTTGGATGGCAGGGTTATTCATCGATATACGAAGCTTATTATGCGGGTAAGGCGGGCAGAACGGCAATAATTGCTCATGGTACCACCATTGATCCGACTTATTACAAAGGAGAACCTTATTTCCCCGAAACCCCATCCCTTGGTTGTCTATGTGCTTCCGAAACATGGGCAGCGTCTAATGGAAGAAGGTTAGAAAGTGATCAGCAAAAGCTTGTAAATGCTATAAGAGAAACAGGAAGAACCACTGGATATTGTGTGGTTCTCAATTTGAGTAATAGGCAAAGACCTGTATTTGAATCAGATATTATAAAAATCATCAAAAATGCGAAAATACCGATTAAATAAATAGCCTAATCAAATAGCAACAGTTAGCCGTCATTTAATTGGACTGGAGGTCTTTTTAGTTTTTAGTTTTATTCTTAGAAATGGTATCCTATAATATAATGAATAATTTACATCAAATGCTGATTTGGAATTTCCCTTTCCAAAACCAGGTATGACGTATGGGGTTAGTTGAGAATTAATATTACTATTAAGTAAGATCCTTTCACGTACCGACCATCCAATAAAGAAATTTTTTAGTGCCTCAATTTTAATACCGGCTGCAATTTCAAACCAGGTAGCTGCTACATCATGAAGAGGAATTGAACCATTCACATTTCCCCAATAGATATCCGCAATCTGAAAGGATGAAGCTGAATGACTTAAATTGGCATGACCTAACCGGAATCCCCCATAAATAAGGTTATTATCATTAATATTGTCATGTTTCAATAAATTATAGTCAAAGCCAATTCGCCAGAAATATCCCGAAGAATGATAAACTAACTTTGGACTGTTGTTAATTTTTGAATTGTTCCAACCGCCTTCTGCAATTGCGAACCAATTTTGCCGTACTTGCATATCGACTGAGAATTCTTCATCCCTTCGATTTGGCTGCAGGTAATCAAGAATTGGCCGACTTATATCATACCCGAATCTCAAACCATATTTTACTTCTCCACTATCTTGTTGACCATGACATATCCGAATTGCAAGAATGAGAATACTAATAAAACAATTGAATATTTTCCACATTGGTATTATTTATGGTTTTAGTTTCCAGATAAATGGAATCGATATTATGGTGTGTAGTATTTATTGAATCAATATTATAAAATGTGACAAAACCACATGCTGGAGAAATTAAATGGATTGTCCTGGTATAAATTATTTGTATAGTATCTGCAAGCCCAGTTGTATCAGGTTGAATATAAAAGGATGTAGTGTCCGAATTCTGGTTTAGGGGTAAATGCACGTTAGTTTCACTGGATTTTGCAAATAAGCTATCAATTTTACCTAACCCGAAAATAGTAACAGCCGGCAGAATGGTATCAAATGGGGGATTAAAGTTCATTTGATAGAATCCTATGCCTATTAAAGTGGAAGTTGATGATTCGCAAAGAGTAATATCATTGTTACAGGATGATATTGTATTGATTCCTGTTAAAAAGGATAAAAGAAATAAATATCGGAAAGGAGTTAGCATTAAGGAAATTCAGTTTATAAAAGTTCAATTTTTACTCTTACCCGTTTATGAACTTTTGACAAGATATATGCAATATAAGTTTAGTTTCCTTTTATGTCTAAACGAATCCAAACTTCTGGTAATTCCTTCATTTGTATTAAAATTTAAATTTTTTATATACAATCATATTAATTCTGCCTTAAGATACTTACTTGTATGATTATTAGGTAATAATGATAATTTTTCAGGGGTGCCATTAAAGAGAATTTTTCCGCCTTCTTCTCCCCCTTCTGGCCCCAAATCGATAATATAATCTGCGGTTTTTATAACATCCATATTATGTTCAATAACCATTACCGTATTACCCCTATCCACTAATTTGCTAAGTACATTGAGTAGTAATTGAATATCCTGAAAATGAAGACCTGTCGTTGGTTCATCTAAAATATAAATAGTTTTCCCTGTATCTTTTTTTGATAATTCAGTACCCAGTTTAACCCGTTGAGCTTCTCCGCCACTAAGTGTCACAGCTGATTGACCTAAAGTAATATATCCCAAACCAACGTCCTTAAGTACTTTTATTTTTCTGTAAAGATTGGGGACAGGCTGAAAAAATTCAGCTGCCTCATCTACCGTCATATCCAAAATTTCCGAAATTGATTTACCCTTATAATGGATTTCAAGAGTTTCTCTATTATATCTTCTGCCATTGCATTTCTCGCAATGTACATAGACATCTGGGAGAAAACTCATTTCGATTACCCGCATTCCTGCTCCTTCACAGACTTCGCATCTTCCGCTTTTTACATTAAAAGAAAAGCGCCCAGGGGTGTAGCCTCTAATCTTTGCTTCCTGTACATTGGCAAATAATTGCCTAATTTCTGTAAAAAACCCACAATATGTGGCAGGATTGCTTCGTGGAGTCCTACCAATTGGTGATTGATCAATTTCTATAACCTTATCTATGGAGCTTAAACCTTCAATACTAGTGTATTCTAAAGGATAGACCCTGGAACCATAACAATGTCTACTAAGTATTGGATAAAGAGTATCATTAATTAATGATGATTTACCACTGCCGGAAACTCCTGTAATGCAGATAAATGTACCTAGTGGAAATTTTACTGATATATTTTTTAAATTATTCCCTCTTGCACCTTTTATTTCAAGGAATTTTCCATTTCCTTTTTTTCTGAATTCAGGTACTGCAATTTCCCTTATTCCATTTAGGTAGTAAGAGGTAGGTGTCTGCATTTTAGCTACTTCTTTTGGCGAACCTTCTGCAATAATTTGCCCTCCATGAATTCCAGCTGCAGGACCTACATCTATAAGGTAATCAGCATGTAACATAATGTCTTTATCATGTTCCACAACAATTACTGTATTTCCCAAATTTCGGAGATTTTTAAGTGCTTCGATTAACTGGTGATTATCGCGCTGATGAAGACCGATACTGGGTTCATCCAAAATATAGGTTATCCCCATTAATTGAGAGCCAATCTGAGTAGCTAATCGTATACGTTGTGATTCACCACCACTAAGACTTCGGGTGGGTCTATTCAAAGTAAGGTATCCCAATCCAACATTTAAAAGGAAACCCAACCTTTCACGGATTTCCTTAAAAATATCCCGGGCAATTGCATTTTGTTTGGAACTAAGCTGTTGTTCAATTTTTGAAAACCATTCAGCTAGTTTAATGAGATCCATTTGGCCAAGTTCAAATATATTTTTTCCGTTAATTTTAAACCAAAGACTTTCTTTTTTCAATCGGGCACCTAAGCATTCTGGACAAGTAGAAAGTTTCATGAAATCTTCCGCCCAATTACGCACAAAATCGGAATTTGTGTCATTAAAAAAGCGTTTTACCATATTTACTACTCCTTCATAATCAGTAAGGTAAACTCTACTATCTTTTTCATCAAAGCCCATATCAATCTCCAGCCTACTGTCAACATTACCGAAAAGAATGAGATTTAGCGTTTTTTTAGGAATTTCATTCAATGGGGAAGAAAGGGAAAATTTATATTTTTTTGCTAATTGTCTCATTTGCTTAAATGCAAATGTATCTCTAGCTTCTCCCAATGGCACAATTCCTCCTTCATTTATTGATTTAGTATAATCAGGTATTACTGCTTCCAAGTTTATTTGATAAATAGTTCCGAGTCCTTTACAACGTGGGCATGCGCCATAAGGTGAATTAAATGAAAAAGTATTTGGAGAAGGTTCCTCATAAGCGATTCCTGTTTCAAAGCACATAAATTGTTTACTGAATTGAGAAATCTTATTATTTTCATGATCCAGAATAAACATCAATCCTGCACCTAATTGAAGTGTTTTTGTCAGACTCTGAGTGATTCTGCTCTTGGACTCATCTTTGACTTCGATGCGGTCTACGATTAATTCTATGTCATGAATTTTATATCTGTCAACCTGCATGCGTTCTTTTAAATCCATAATTTTTCCATCTACTCTCATTTTTAAGAAACCTTGTCTTCGATATTGATCAAATAGTTCACGATAATGTCCTTTTCTACCTCTGACAACAGGAGCCAGGAGATCAAGTTTTTTATTTTTATAATTTCTAAACAGGGTTTGTAAAATATCATCTTCAGAAAACCGGACCATTTTAATTCCTGTATTATATGAATAGGCCTCGCTTGCACGTGCAAATAAAAGCCTCATAAAATCATAGATTTCAGTTACAGTTCCTACTGTAGACCGGGGATTTTTGTTAGTTGTTTTTTGTTCTATTGAAATGACTGGTGAGAGTCCGGTGATTTTATCCACATCTGGACGTTCCATATCTCCAATAAATTGCCTAGCATAAGCTGAAAAACTTTCCATATAACGACGTTGTCCTTCTGCATATATTGTATCAAATGCCAATGAAGATTTCCCACTGCCACTGATACCTGTTATTACAACTAGTTTGTTTTTAGGAAGATGGATGTCAATATTTTTGAGATTATGTACTCTAGCACCATACACTGAAATATATAGATCTTCAGAGGAAATAATTCCCGGTGGAAGTGGTATATTATTTTTTTGAGGCATGATAGTAAAATGCTTGCAAATATAACGACAAATAGTAGTGGTGTAGCGCAGATTTTAAGAATTTTATGATTTCAATTCATGAAGTTGCACTAGATTTTAATTTCAAAATTTATTTAAAGAGTTTCGAGGAGTATTCGGTAATTAAATTCTATTCTGTGCATATTAAATATTTTAGAATTATTCTTTGATCAAACGATGGGTAACCTGAAATATAAAACCATCGGTATGCTGGAGGGTGATAGCGATTTTTATTACAATGGTTCTTTATCCTACTAAAATGCCTAATGCGACCTTTATCAAATATCGAAGCTAGTCCTTTGTTCATCACCTTAAAATGGGAACCACTGCAGCAGAAAGTATGTTTCCGATAACTGAAGGGGGAAGTAATTTCTTCAGTTAAATATAGTCTTTATATTATATTGCAGAGCAAATAAACAATATTAATATAACACCATGGATTCCAGCTGAAGTGCCTAAATAAAATTATTGACATCTAATCAAACTTTATGATACTCAAAAACAAGAATGCAATTATTTATGGCGCTGGTGGCTCTATGGGCTCCGCGGTAGCCAGAGCGTTCGCCGATGCCGGCGCAAAAGTGTTCATAACTGGGCGGAATATTAGCTCCGTTCAAAAAACAGCAAATGAAATTCTTGATTCCAATGGAAGTGTGGAAGCTGAGCAGTTGGATGCAATGGATGAAAATGCAATTAACGGCCATTTGGAACGAGTTGTACAGAAAGTTGGGAAAATTGATATATCGTTCAATGCCGTTGGGGTTGATGTAATACAAAATATCCCATTGATCGATATCCCATTGGACGATTTTATAAGCCCAATAACCTTAACCATGCGAACTCGGTTTTTAACTTCAATAGCTACCGGAAGGGTAATGATCAAGCAGGGTTCAGGAGTTATTTTATTCCTAACGGCAACGCCCGGAGGAATAGGTTATCCCTATACAGGTGGTTTTGCACCGGCATGTTGCGCATTAGAATGCATGTCGAAGAACCTTGCTTCGGAGTTAGGCGTATTTGGCATCCGTGTAGTATGTATTCGATCCGGTGGTTCACCGGATTCGAAAGTATTCAAAGAAGCGATCGACCGTGATCCAGCAAATATGGCGCTTATCATCCGAAAAATGGAAGAAGATACGATGCTGAAAAAACTACCTCTCAGAGCTGATATAGCTAATGTTGCAGTATTTCTGGCATCCGATATGTCTGCTAAAATAACTGGGGGTATCATTGATGTAACCAGTGGCACAACCACAGGACTTAATTATAGGGTGCGATCACAAGATTCAAATTATTCAACTTTTTCTTCACAATGAAGTAGTTATTCTGGGATAGACAATTAAAAATGAACAAAAAAAACTGCACCGGGAAACAGTCTTCAAAAATCAATTTGAAAATAATCTGGAAGATAAAATTAATTTCGTTTGAGGCACTCCCCAGTTTTTAATTTGTCAAAGTAGAGCTAACTTAGTTTGTACAAATATTTTAAAAGGCTAACAAAAGTTAGAAGGATTCCAATTGTATATATATTGAAAGTGAATAATTTAAACTGTAGTGAAATATTAATGAAACTGAAACCGCTACCAGAAGGAGGGGTAAAAATTTGGTCGGGGCGGCAGGATTCGAACCTGCGGTCTCCAGCTCCCAAAGCTGGCGCGATAACCGGGCTACGCTACACCCCGAATTGAATGTAAAAGTAGACTATTATTTAAAAAGAATATTAATACATGAATTCATTGATTATCGAATATGAAATTAATCGTTTTAAACTTATTGAATTCCTTCTTTATACTCTTACTACATAATAAATGAAATAATTAATGTATGAATTATGTACTATTTGTAAAATGCATATCAAGATTTAATTAATCAAAATGAAGTAGAATACCTAATGAATATAAGAAATTCAATTTCACCTAAATACTAGTTTAAATATGATATAAAACACTAATATAAAATTATATGCGGAGAAATACAAAAATTGGAGATGTTTTTGAAGTTAAGGTTGATGAGCACAGGAAAAAGTATTTCCAGTATATAATTAAGGATATTACTCAGTTGAATAGCGATATAATTAGGTCTTTCAAATAAGTGTTTTTTAATGATAGCCATCCTGATTTATTATAAGTTTTAAGAATCGAAGTTGAATTTTATGCCCATTGTATAACCATTGTGGAAGTTAAATTTGGTTATTGGGGAAAGATTTAAAATATTAATAATGTAGGAAATACAAATCATATTTTATTTAGGAGTAGTGGTGATGCTGGTAATCACAAAATAACAGTATAAAAAGATTGGTGGGTATGGAAAATTCTTTTATTATCTTAGAAACGGAAAAAATCCGAGCCTTTGGAGTAGTTGCAAGATTATCCCAATATTTGTTTTAAAAGATCAGACAATAGTGTTTCGACAAATTCGATTATAAAGGGGTAATCTTTGGGTGTCAATCAGAAGCAAAAAAATGCCGGTGAAGATTATAAGCCAAAAGTATGCGTGACTACTTTGACCGAAAACGACCTAGTGGTCATCAAGGTAAGAGATAACGGCGTGGGTTTGCCGGACGGCATAAAAGAAATGATCCTGCAACCGTTTTTTATTACAAAACCTACAGGTGAAGGGGAAAGTCTCGGTTTATCTTTAACTTATGATCTGGTGGTAAAGGAGCTCGGGGGGAAAATAGATATGGATATCAAAGAAGGAGAATTTAATGAATTTACCATTATGCTGCCAACATGATTATTAACCGATAAACTTTGAACACCATTAAAAGACCCAGACAACGCTTTGATTTAGAAAGTGTTGGATCATTTTATGCAAAATGAGATCATTGATGTAAATTTTTTTGTTTCGTTCAATGTCCGGTTTTTGGTCGGGGCGTTGTCTTTTCTACGGGACTAGGTAAAGGTAAGGTTAAGGTAGGCTTTAAAATAGATAATTAATTGTGTAAATCATGGAGAAATTTATGCTGATTGTGAGGGAGGATTTGGCAAAGATGCGCAAATTGACTGATGAAGAACGATTTGCAAACATACCCATGTTGCTCGCATGGGTTGATTCCTTAATCAAAACCGGCAACCATATTAAGGGGGAACCCCTGCTGACAAAAGGCAGATATGTAAGTAAGGACCAAATTCTTTCTGATGGCCCCTTTATTGAGGCCAGCGAAGGGATTTCGGGTTATGATATTATCTGGGCTGAAAATATTGAACAAGCTGCAGCCATTGCCCAGACTTGTCCGCTAGTGCAAAGAGGCCTGGCAGTGAGAGAGGTCCGCCCAATTGCTACCATATATAGTGTGAATAATGAATGAATTTGATCAGCATATAGAAATTCTTTATAAGGAAAGATTCGGTCAGCTAATCTCGCTGATCTTGCAGCGTTTTAGGCAATTGCCTATTGATTGGGCAGAAGATATCGTGCAGGAAGCTTTTACGGCGGCCGCATTACACTGGCCAAAGACGGGCATGCCCGAAAATCCTTCCGGATGGCTCTATGAGACCTGCAAAAACAAATCCATCAACCTGCTTAAAAAAATTTCTAAAACTACGGATTTATCCCTGGCCAAAACTTTGACGGTAGCTGCGGACGAGATTTCCGAGGATGGTTTCAATGATGCACAATTGCTGATGCTGATGGCTTGCTGTCATCCAGATATGACGCCAAAAATGCAAGTAGTGTTGGCCCTTAAATATGTCGCCAATCTCAAGGTTGAAAATATTGCTCTGCAGTTCGGGTCAGAACCTGATGCTATTGAAAAAATGCTGTATCGGGCAAGGCAAAAAATTAAAAGCGAGTCATTGATTTTATCCACCTGGAAGTATGGTATTTCTGCGGAGCGGCTTTCGGTCATGCATAAGGTAATCTACCTCATATTTAATGAAGGCTACAAGCAATCAGACGAAAAAATAAGCCAGGGAAAAACCTTATGTGAAGATGCGCTTATGCTCAATAAATTTTTGCTTGACAGTTCGTTGTGCAATCCGGAAACCAAAGCACTTCAGGCCCTCATGCTTTTTAATGTCGCCCGGTTTAATGCCCGCTTTGACGCGCAAGGTAATTTCGTTGAGTTGGAGTACCAGAACCGAGCGCTCTGGGACCAATCATTAATACAGCTTGCCGACTATTTATTAATCGCATCACACGATTCTATTTTTTCACCCTACCACCTTGAAGCTGCTATCGCCTGCGTACACTGCGCTGCACGCAAATTTGAAGATACTGATTGGGAAGCCATCTGCAAATATTATGAGGCGCTCTTGAATGTATATCCTAACCCGTTTGCGGAGATAAATTATGCAGTGGCATTGCAGTACAATCACCAAAACGACAAGGCCTTGCACATCCTGATGGATCTTCACAGGAACCCCTATTATAATAAACTGCCTATTCTTGATATAACCATGCGAAAGTATTTTGAACGCGTTAAAACAAAAAATTATGAAATTAACTAATCTTTTTGGCAAAGTTCTTTTAGTTTGTGTGCTCCTAGCTTGCAAAGCAGGATATTCCCAAACCCCTACGCCGCGGGCAGCAGGGCCCCAGATTGGACCAAATGAAAAGGTTGTTAGGGCTTATTATACCGCTTTTGAGAAAAAGGATTGGAATTTGTTGCAGCAAAATCTCGCAGACGGATTTACATTCTCCAGCCCGCTTGATGATCACATTAATATAAAGGCTTTTAAGGGAAGGTGCTGGCCAAACGCCTATAAAATCAAAAGATTTGATTTGGTTAAGGTTGTTATAAATGGAGAAGATGCCTTTGTAATTTCCAATGGCTGGACGACGACTGGCAAATTATTTCGAAACTGTGATTATTTTAAATTGAAAGGCGGAAAAATTTCGTCCGATGAGTGTTTTTTCGGACCTGGGATTAATTACCCTAATAATTCGGTAAAATAGGCAGGCAGAAGTATCCTTTGATACTAGCGCAGGTGGAATGGTTCCCGGATCATATTCTCCTCTGGGAAAGTAATCCCCTGCGATTATCGTGACGAAGAACAGAACAAATCTATTTGTAATTATCTTGGAAAAGGGACGAAAAATTTTGAACTAAAAAACCCTTCAAGCTCAACTACTTAAAGGACATTATGAATGTGCGCCAGGTATGATCAACACTATGGGGCGCAAGTCCCAACCCGCCTGATAGCGGGAAGGGTTAGCCAAATGCAAAGGTGTAGCGGGTGACCGCGAATCCAAATGAAGCCCCAGACAAAACCCCAACCCCCTGTGGATTTATCGGGCATGGTCCTCCAAATAGTTATTCAAACCAAGGTAAAAAGTTCATGGATTATGATGATTCATGAGCCCTTTACCCCAACTATTTGTCGGACGATCCTATTCCTCCATGGTTGCTTCCTAGCAGAGCCGTTTCTGCCTCGGATCGAAACCCACTTTAATTCAAGCTATGATATTATAAAAATCTATCTTTAGCTATGAGACTCAAATGTCTGGCAAAACCGACGCACCTCTGAATTCATAATCGTGGATAAATTCGAAATTCAACCTGGGATATCCAAGTCATCAACCTTATACTTCCATTGTATAAAGGATCGAGTATGTTTTAAGGAAGTAACATAGCGTTAAAGGGTGAGGGGAGCATAATCTTTCCCGACCAATTGACGTAGCAGATCATAATGATGTTGAAATATTTCAAGGATCATACGAGGACGCTTCTTTATTCCAAACCATTTTTACTTAAAATTATCAATGGTCATTGGTTTCTCTTCCTGGATTAGCTCATTTTGGTAGTTGTACATTTTATTTCGGAGTGTATCCAAATAATATTAATATTTCTGGCTTCTTCTTAATTCCCTTTTGCTTTTTCAGATACCGATAACCACTTGTTAGTTTCAATATATCGCTTGGTAGAAATCTCAAATCGTTGACATTCAATGGTAATGCGCATATAGATAGGCAACAATTCATCTGCTGTAATTTTTGCTCTTTTCCCATAGAAAAGAATACTAAGCTTCGTGTCCATTTTTTCCACCTTTTAATATGCTTAAAAATAACTACTCAAACCTCTCGGGATAAGATGTCCAAATTCCGGACAGCTTACCTGGTAAGGGTTTTAAGGAAATTCGGTTACCCGGAATTGAATTTCGGTTGGATGCCCGAATTTATCCCCTGAAGTTTGAGCGTTTTTGATCGTATTATTGAGGTGATAAAAGCGAAAAAGCCCGAAAATCAATGATTTGCGAGCTTTTGATGGGGTATTGATATTGATATCAGCGGAGAGGGCGGGATTCGAACCCGCGGTACGAATTTTGGTCCGTACGACGGTTTAGCAAACCGCTCCTTTAGGCCTCTCAGGCACCTCTCCGTAATAATTTGTTTGCTGGTAACAAAAGTACATTTTTATTACTTACGAGAAACCAGGGTTTAAATTATTGATATGACATTAAATTACATGGCCGCGAGCTGTACTTTTTGTTGCAATTCCATTACACTGTCCTTGAATGAAATATCGCTATCCATGAGATCTTTAACAGTCTGACAGGAATGTATAACAGTGGTGTGATCTCGACCGCCAAAATGTTCGCCAATGGTCTTCAGAGAATTCTTTGTATAAGTCTTGGCCAAATACATGGTTATCTGTCTAGCTTGAACAACCTCCCGTTTCCTGGTCTTTTGTAATAATTTGTCGTATGGGACAGCAAAATAATCACATACCATTTTTTGAATGCTATCAATAGTAATTTCTCTGGAAGATGTCCTAACAAATGATTTTAATACCTTTTTTGCCAGATCAAGATCAATTTCTTTTTTATTCAGTGAAGATTGAGCTAAAAGCGAAATTAGAGCTCCTTCCAATTCGCGTACATTGCTTTGAATATTGTATGCTACATATTTGATAACCTCCTTTGGCATTTCCAATCCGTCATTACGCATCTTATTTTCGAGTATCTCCATCCTTGTTTCAAAGTCAGGAACCTGTAAATCTGCACTTAATCCCCAACGGAAACGGCTAAGCAACCGTTCCTGTACTCCATCCAGATCTTTGGGAGGCTTATCTGAAGTAAGGATCAATTGTTTGCCGGATTGGTGAAGATGATTAAAAATGGCAAAAAAAGCATCCTGAGATTTTTCAGCCCGTGCAAAAAATTGGATGTCATCTACAATAAGGATATCAATTAACTGATAAAAATGGATAAAGTCATTTATTATGTTTTGTTTAGCGTGGTCTTGAAACTGATTAATGAATTTTTCAGAACTTACATACAATACGGCTTTATTGGGATTTTGTTGTTTTACCGAGTTACCTATTGCTTGGGCAAGGTGGGTTTTACCCAATCCTACACCACCATATATCACCAATGGATTAAAAGAAGTACTACCAGGTCTTTCTGCCACTGTAATTCCGGCCCTCCTTGCCACTCGGTTACAGTCACCCTCAATATATGATTCAAATGTGTAATTTGAGTTTAGCTGAGCATCTATTTGAACCCGCTTAAGTCCCGGTATAACAAAGGGGTTTTTTACTGGATTATTGATTACCAATGGGAAGTCCAATTCACTATCACCACTGAGCTTATGGTAATGTGTAGGCATATCAATAGTTAGCGGTTTCTGATTGTTGCTTCCACTTTCCACAACAATTCTGTATTCCAGCCTGGCTTCCTTACCCAACTCTCTTTTTATCGTTTTCCCTAACAATCCCACATAGTGCTCTTCCAGATATTCATAGAAAAACTGACTTGGTACCTGGATTGTCAGCACATTTTTATCAAGTTTCACCGGTTTTATGGGATCGAACCATGTTTTGAACGGCTGCCATTCCACTATATCCCTTATAATGTTTAGACACTTATCCCAAACTTGTTCACAAGTTAACTCCATTAATATTAGTATTTTCTATAGGTTAATTAAATGTAATCAGGACAATTTTCATTGAATTTTCGTGCCAAACTTGCCTTCTGAAAGAGCTACGAATATCTTAAGAAAATGTTGAAAAAAAAAAATATTCACATCTTGTTTCTTTTATAACAATTACATTATGGTTGCCTGAAGGTAATATCTATAAATGCTAAGTTAATAAACCAAGGGGAATGCCCTGGAGTCCTTTACTGAAGGCCCTGTAAGTATACCTCAAAAATCAACTTTTTCCTAATGTTACCCTGGAACCTTCTCCTGGCATGTATTTCAAGGGATGGAACTTGTTCTTTTTCTTAATGACAATGAATATTTACCCCAAATCCACCGAATTTGGAAGGATTTTACCTGTGTTTTTAGTCAATGCAGTTAAAAAACAGTAGTTGGGATTTTTTTTTCTATCCGTTGTTGTCCCAATCAGTGATTTAACGTACGTTTGCCTAAGACAGTTTTTGATTCTTAAACTTTACTTATATGAGCTTCGAAATCACAGGCAAATTAATCGCCAGGTATCCCATTATCCAAAGGACAGAAAGTTTTAGGACTCGGGAGTTTGTAATTGAAAAAACGGATGATGTCAACGGACGCATCATTAACAATTATATAAAGTTCCAACTTGTGCAAGATCGATGCAATTTTATCGATAAGTATAATGATGGGGACAACATAAAGGTGAATTTCAATATAAAGGGTAGTAAATGGGAAAAAGAAGGGAAAGTGAATTACATCACTAACTTGGATGCCTGGCGGATTGAGGGATCGGCAGTAAATCCAGTAACATCCCTCCCAATAGACAAGACACCGGATTACAATACTTCTCAGGAGAAACTTAACCCGTCACCTGAAGTAGTGGATGACCTGCCATTCTGAAATGTATTTTAGGGAAATATTGAATTTTAAGCCTTGCAATATTCCGCAAGGCTTTATTTTTTATCTGTCGTTATTATATGAGAAAATCAATCCAAATCCGGATTTTCCCAATGGACGTCAATCAATCGGATAAAGTTAAGTGTGAAGCAGCTAAAATATTGGGAATCAATGACTCAGAAATTACAGGTTACCAGATTAAACGAAAGACACTTGATGCGCGGTCCAAGCAACCTGTTTACTTATTATCCCTGGAATTATTCATTGGTGAACCTATAAGGGTAAAATCAGTGAAAGTTCCTCATTATCGAGATGTACACCAGTCAGATCGGCAGGTAATTATTGCCGGCTGCGGACCTACCGGTTTATTTGCTGCACTCAAGTTACTGGAAAATGGAGTCAAGCCCATCATATTGGAAAGGGGTAAGCTCATCAGGGATAGAAGAAGGGATATTGCAAACCTGAATAAAAAGGGAATAATTGACCCGAATTCCAATTACTGCTTTGGTGAGGGAGGTGCGGGAACCTATTCTGATGGAAAATTATTTACCCGTTCCATAAAAAGGGGAAATGTGAATGAGGTTCTCGGCATTTTTAATCATTTCGGGGCTGATGACAATATTCTTTATGAATCTCATCCTCATATTGGCACCAATAAGTTACCTGCGATTATTTCAAGCATGAGGGAACTGATTCAGGATGCAGGTGGTGTAATCCATTTTGACAGTCGCATACAGGACATTCATATTCAAGAAAATGCCATTTGTGGGGTTTGGACTTCTGATGGGGAATACTACCCCGTAAAGAAGTTGATCTTATGTACAGGTCATTCCGCAAGAGATATTTTTCAATTGTTGCATTCATCCAAAATATTAATTAAGGAAAAACCATTTGCCCTGGGGATCAGGGTAGAACATCCACAGAATCTGGTGGATAGAATGCAATACCATAGTGAAACCAGAGATCCATTTTTGCCACCAGCCAGTTATAGTTTGGTGCAACAGGTCGGTGGACAAAGTGTTTTTTCATTTTGCATGTGCCCGGGAGGAATTATCGCCCCGGCATCTACAGACCCAGAGGCGTTGGTTATCAATGGCTGGTCTCCCTCCAAGCGCAATAACCCATATGCAAATTCAGGAATAGTCATGCAGGTGGGCCCAAAAGACTGGCAAGGGCATCTTTCATATGGTGCATTGGCAGCAATGCAGTTCCAGAAGGAACTGGAACAGCGCGCCTATAAGGCAGGAGGAGGAAATTTTACAGCTCCTGCATTGCGGATGACTGATTTCGTCGAAGGGAAGGTATCTACCACCCTTCCCGCCTGTTCATATCCGCCTGGCCTGAATGCGACGGACTTTAGGGAAGTGCTTCCTCCAGGGATACTGAAATGTCTTAAACATGCATTACTTGCATTTAACCGCAAAATGAAAGGATTTTATACCCAAGAAGCAGTGGTAGTGGCCCTGGAATCCAGGACCTCCTCCCCGGTTTGGATTCCAAGAGATGAAAACACCATGGAACACATCCAAATCCAAGGGTTATATCCTTGCGGTGAAGGAGCTGGATATGCAGGTGGGATCATGTCTGCAGCCATGGATGGCCAGCGGACAGCAGAAGCACTGATAAGAAGCTTTGGCCATTCATAAAAATAGATTGCCTATCCCATTCTCCTCATATATTGTATTTTGTGCAGTATTATATATTGATTTTTTATCACCAAATCCAGTATGAATGAATTTATTAGAATTAAAGCACCTGAAAAAATATTATTCCTCCCACAAAGCAGTGGATGATATCAGTTTCAGTATTCCTCAGGGAACTATATTTGGATTGCTTGGCCCCAATGGCGCCGGTAAGACTACCCTGCTTAGGATGATCACTGGAATTTTGTTTCCGGATTCAGGGGAAATTTGTTTTGATGGTAAACCTTTTGATCCGATGGCAGATCCTATGCGTATTGGGTATATGCCGGAAGAAAGGGGGCTTTATAAGAAAATGAAAGTCGGAGAACAATTGTTATATCTGGGACAAATCAAGGGGTTACCGGAAAAGGAAACTAGGGAAAGAATTCGCTTCTGGCTTAAAAAAATGGAGCTGACCAGTTGGACAGAAAAGAAGGTGGGTGACTTAAGCAAAGGAATGCAACAGAAAGTGCAGTTTATTTCCACCATTCTTCATAAACCCAAGCTTTTGATCCTTGATGAACCCTTTTCAGGGCTGGATCCCATTAATACCAATTTAATAAAAGAAGAAATATTTAACCTGAGCAGTCAGGGAACAACTGTCATTTTTTCCACGCATCGGATGGAACAGGTAGAGGAGATATGTGAAAGTATTGTTTTAGTTAACCTGGGTAAAAAGATATTGGATGGCTCTGTTAAAAAGATCAAACAGGATTTCAAACAACAACTTTTTGTACTTGAGTTGCCTGATGGGTATGATTCGGTCCTAATACAAACCGATATTTTTTCCATTCAGCAGAAACAGGGTAACAGCTTTAAGTTAAAATTGAATGAAGGGAATACCACTAACCAGATACTGCAATACTTCATCAATGCGGGAATTCAGGTACTTTCTTTTCATGAATTACTTCCGACGGTAAATGAAATCTTCATCCGCCAGGTTGAACAGCCCATTTCAATAACAGAAACATCAACCTTATAATATTTCCGGATAAATCAATAGAAACCCATGCATAAGACTTGGCTGATTATTAAAAGGGAATACCTTTCCCGAGTAAAAAAAAGATCTTTTATCATTGTTACCCTGCTCGTCCCAGTTTTGGTAGTGATATTTTTTGGCATTATGGCTTTTCTAGCTGTGGGAGGCAGTTCAGAAGTAAACCAGGTTGGAGTGCTGGATAACAGCGGGGTTTTTACGCATAATCTGCATAATGGCAATAATATATTTTTCCATTATGTCAGTGGTGAGACTCCGGACCATTTTCGTTTACATTACCAAAGTGAGGGTTATACCGGGGCATTGTGCATTCCCATGTTTAAGATCAACCAGCCAAAGGGATTTACGTATTATGGCAAGACACAATTGGGCCTTGATGCGGATACTTATATATCCGGACAACTGGATAGCGTGTTGGAATCCAAGCGAATGCAATTGGCGGGAATAAGTCCGGGGATATTGAAAAGCATCAAGGCTGATATCAACTTAATTACCATTACAGGGGAAGACCAGAAGGAAGGGAGTGTTCTGGTAGCATTTCTTGTTGGTTATGGCTCTGGATTTTTGATTTATTTTTCAATGATTTTTTTTGGTATGATGACCATGAGGGGAGTGATGGAAGAAAAAACCAACCGGATTGCTGAGGTAATCATATCGTCTGTAAGGCCTTTTCAACTGATGATGGGTAAGATTATCGGAATAGCCGGAGTGGGGCTCACACAATTTTTTATTTGGATAGTGGTTGTTCTGATCCTAATCAATGGTGCTTTAGCAGTGCTTCCTGGATTAGCGGTACATGCCGGACATTTGCAATCCATTCATGCGCCGGCACATACCCCAGGGAATAATCAGATTGCCATGCAGATTCATCAGGTACTGAACAGCAATATTAATTTTACATTGGTTATTGGAGGATTCTTATTTTATTTTCTGTTTGGCTATCTGATGTATGCTGCGCTGTTTGCTGCTGTGGGCTCATGTGTGGATCAGGATGCAGCGGAATCACAGGCTTTGATCCTGCCGATCACATTGCCCATTTTGATGTCTTTCTTGATTATGTTTAATGCCATACAACATCCTAATAGTGCCTTGGCAATAGGGGCAAGTATATTCCCTTTATCATCTCCACTTGTCATGATTGCCCGGATACCCTTCGGAGTACCATGGACCCAACTGGCAGTTTCGGCCGTGCTGCTGATCGGAGGTTTTATCATGACAACCTGGCTAGCGGGAAAAATATACCGGACAGGGATTTTACTTTATGGTAAAAAGGTGACTTTAAAGGAAATGGCTAAATGGCTGCGGAGAAGAAATTAATACGTTCATTTTAACAGGGAGAGCTGCTTTTTGACCGTGCAAAATTCTTCCCAAATATTTCGAAGTATATCAGAGGCAGGCAGAATATCTCTTATTAGTGCACTAACCTGACCAATCTCTAGTTCCCCTTCATCCAATTGACCATCGAACATACCTTTTTTTGCCCTGGCTTTGCCAAGCAATTCCAATAACTCAGTTTCACTCGCTCCCTGGTTTTCTCCTTGCTGAACCAGTTTAAAAAATGCATTTTTAAGCATCCTAACAGGCAGAAGTTTTTTCAGCGTCAGCAAAGTATCCCCTTCACCGGCATCCACTATCGCTTGTTTGAACAATGGATGGGCTGAACCTTCGATTGAAGCGGCGAACCGGCTACCGATCTGTACCCCTTCTGCACCAAGGGCAAAAGCTGCAAGCATGGCCCTTCCGCTTCCGATACCTCCTGCGGCAATAACGGGTTTGCTGACAGCATGGCAGACAGCCGGTATCAGGACCATGGTAGTCGTTTCCTCTCTACCATTGTGCCCACCTGCTTCAAAGCCTTCCGCCACTATAGCATCTACCCCGGCATTCTCGCTTTTGACAGCCTGTCTTGAGCCCGACACCACATGCACTACTGTGATTTGGTGCGATTTCAGGTAAGGGGTCCAGGAATCGGGGTTTCCCGCTGAGGTGAATACAATGCTGACACCTTCCTTTACAATCAATTCCATATGTTTTTCAGCATAAGGATATATGAGGGGTATATTAACTCCGAAAGGCTTATCTGTCGCTTCCCGACATTTCTGAATATGCATTTTCAATATTTCCGGGTACATGCTGCCGGAACCAATCAGCCCTAGCCCCCCCGCATTGCTGACTGCACTCGCTAACCTCCAGCCGGAGGTCCAGACCATGCCGGCCTGGATTATAGGCAATGAAATTCCAAATAACGAGGTAATCCGGTTATTAAACTTTTCCATCAGAAAAGAATCGATAACATGATAAAAGATATCCCATATCCGGTTTAGTAACCATTCCGTGTTTATCCCAGGTCAATTTCTGTATTATCCCCAATATTCAGGCTCTGACTTAGCCCGCGAATATTGGCATCACTGCCGATCAGCGAAGATTTAAGGACAACTTCAAATAGGTTGGCATAGGATCCGATGATTGAATCCTTGATAATGGAATAATTAATTACGGTATTTTCTCCGATTGCCACATTCGGACCGATCAGGGAATTTTTGATATTGCAACCTTCGGCTATGCTGACAGGAGGGATAATAATGGTATTGTCATAAGGCAGTGGAGGTTGCTGGGTGTGACTATATTTTTTTAGCAGGGTCGCATTGGATTCAAGCAGGGTATTTTTCTTCCCGCAATCAAACCAATTAGTTACTTTAAATGAGTGAAATGCGGTTCCTCTTTTTATCATACACTCCAGTGCATCTGTAAGATAATATTCATCATATGACATAATTTTATTCTCCAGATTGTCTTCCAGGCACTGAAACATTTGTTCCGTTTCCCGGATCTTATAAAGACCCACTAATGCCATGTTGGATTTGGGAATCTGGGGTTTTTCCACAACATGTATTATCTTTTCTTCATCATTGATTTCCGCTACTCCAAAATTTCGGGGATCATCAACTTTCTTAAGACCTAATAAAGAACCTGTTGTTTCCAGGATGGCCCGGGCATTAAACTCACATATGGTATCTCCAAGCACTATGAACACTTCATCCTGGCCGACAATTTCCCTGGTAAGCAGTACTGCATGCCCGGTGCCTTTACGTATGTTTTGTTGTATGAAATGACAATTCAGGTGACTATATTTTTTCAGGACATAATCCTGAATCTTCTCACCGAGATAACCAATAACGAAGATGAATTCCCGTATTCCTGCCTCTTCGAGCTGATCCACTATAAATCCCAATATCGTTTTTCCGGCTATAGGAATTAGCGCTTTGGGTTGGGTATAGGTGTGGGGCCGGAGCTTGGTGCCTACACCGGCTACAAGTATAATTGCCTTCATTAAGTTTCTTTTGCAGGTTTAGCCGTATGCTGCGGTGCGAAATTACTATTATTATTCTCGCTTCCAAACAAAAGAGAGGTACTAATGCTCAGACGTCTTTCAGCAGGTATTGCCATCGTAAGTATTCAAATTCGGTTAAAGTAGGTAATGGATATTATTTTTTGATCAGTTGTCGGTTGATGATTTTCATCAACTCCTCCCGATAACCTTTACTGACTGGGATCTTAAGTTTACCGACAGCTTTTTCGTTTCCGGTTACAGATTGTATTTTGTCCAGGGCAACGATATATAATTTCTGTATCCTCAGGAATTTTCCGGAAGGTAGTTTTTTTTCAAGGGACATCATGGTAGTCAGGGTCATGAATTTTCCACGGGCGGTAAATAGACTGCAATAATTCTGATTTGCTTCTACATAAAAAATTTCAGAGATGGAGATTTTTTCACAACCTTAGCTGCATTTGAGGAAAATATGATTAGCTGATGGAACTTCATTTTCCTGACGTTTATTCTCCAGAATGTCCCTAATCCGGTTTGCTGATTTCAGGAACCGTTCCAGTGTAATGGGTTTTACAAGGTAATCGAGCACATTCAATTTAAATCCCTCCAGTACAAAATTGGGGAAGGCGGTAGTGATGATGATCAGTGGTTTTAAGGTAAAGCTTTTTAAAAAGGCCATTCCTGATATTTTGAGCATTTGAATATCCAGGAAGACCAGGTCGATATTTCCCCTGGATAAAAAACCTTTGGCTTCCATAACTTTTCCGCATTTTGCTGTCAGTTCCAGAAATCCGGTTCCCTGATCAGCTGTTCCATACCTTTCCTGGCCAGAGGTTCATCATCAACTATGATACATCATATATTCATTGGATCTTAATTTTTAAAATTATGGCATATTGCAATGACTCCGAGTTGAGTTGATTTGTAATGTATAGTTTTCCGGGTATATTAGCTGCAACCTCCATTTAAAATTATCATGTCCAATCCCCCACCTGATTTTAAACTAGAAAGCCGGACAGGAGTATCCATTGTATTTTCCATTTGCATTTCAAATGTCCGGTTAGCATATTGAAAATGCTTATTAATGTTGTACGCCTGATCAGTAAATGCTGATACATATTTAAAAGCATTCTCTATCAGGGGCATAATCAGGAGAGGTGCAATGGAAAGCGCTTTGATATTTTCATCCACCTGATAATTGATGAAAATGGTGTTACCTTTTCTCAACCTTTCGGGTTCAAAATAGTTATTCAGATAAAGCAGTTATTTTTCAATGGATATCAGATCAGTATTGCATTCGTAAATCTGATAGCGCAGCATTTCAGCAAATCTGGCTAGGGTTCCTGCAGCAAGATCCGGATCCTTTTTGATGAGCACATAAATGCTATTGATGGCGTTAAATAGAAAATGTGGATTGATCTGGGATGTTACAAACCTCAATTCATTCTCCATTTTTACCTTTTCCAGCCCCGATTCCTTCTTTCATTCTTTATCCTGTCCCTGGTAGTTTTAATCGCAGGGAAGGGAAAGACAGTGTAAAAGTTAGCCATCAAGGCAAAAAAATAAAGAGAGATGAGCGGTAGGATGTAAGCAGTGGAGGTTCGAACAAGCAGGTAATTCATGCAAATGGCGATAAATGCAGCACTTGCCAGGAGCCCGGATAATTTGCAAAGGATAAACAACACATATCTTTTCCTGTTATAGAAACTTGGAATCAGCAGGTAAGCGGACAAATAACAAATTTCGCTTTGACCTGCCATCCATTTGGTAGTGATCAGTAAGGTTGTTAGCAAGTGCGCCTTATAATTATATATGGAAAAGCCAGGCCAGAAGACAAAATAAATGGTCCAGAAAAGAATATGGCGCAGCTTATGTGAGAAAAACCAGTTCATTTTGTTTAAGTGTTAATTGCAGGGATCAAGGTATTGTCCATATCTTAAGACATGAACAATAATCAATGAAATAGCCGTTCGGGCTGATGAAATGATGTTTTTAGCTTAAATCCAGAACTAGAAATAACTGCGACTTTTCAGATTTGCATTTAATCGGTGTTATGCATATTTCATCCTTTAAGGGATGGGTACGGTTAAAAGAGTATTTATAGTCTCCGGAAATTGCTTTTTTTTGTCAAGCTCTGTACATTTAAAATAGTTTTTGTGACAAATCACTCATTTTCGAAGGTTTGTATTCCGGTTGTCGTATTCCTGTTCATCTTTGTAACAGAATTTTCCAAACCCATACATAATAAGCTAAATCAGGCTCAGTCATTTGCAGTAACCAGGACCGGGAAGGGAAAACCGATGATCCTTATTCCCGGGTTGTATTGTTCCGGTAAAGTATTGGATGAGATAGTAAAGCATTTTAAAAACCAATCCACCTGCTATGAAATTACTTTTCCGGGTTTTGGCGGCCAGCCTCCGATCCGGTCAGATTCCATAATGAAAACAGTAGCCCGTCAACTGGCTTTTTTATTGTCCGCAATAAACTAAGTAGTTCGGTAATAGTCGGACATAGCCTTAGGGGTTGGCTGCCCTTGTATATAGGAGTCAGATATCCGGACCTGACCCGGGACATTGTATGCGTTAGTCCGGCTCCTTTTTTGCCTGCCCAGGCTAGGGGAAACCAGATGACTGCAGACAGTGGAAGGATAATCGGCCTGATGATCAGCAAGGGAATTATCGGGGAGAATCCAAACCAGGTATGGCAAAATGAAAAATTTGTCCCGAGTACTATGATGCGAAATAACAGCAGGGTAGCACAAGTGACCGATATGGCAGTCAGCTCTGATCCCTATACCCAGGGGGAGGTAATGTAAGAGCTTTTCAGTCATGATCTTCGTCCCTTAATGGGTCGTATAAGGTCCAGGATCCTGGTACTGGGAGATTGGGTGGCTTATAAACAATATGGGGCAACGCACAAATCTGCTGAAAATAACCTTAAAGATCAGTTTAGACTGGCCAGAAGAGTCACCATAGTCATGTCTGACACATCCAGGCATTTTATCATGTTTGATCAACGGGGATGGTTTTATCGTCAAGTAAGTCATTTTCTGGACAAAGAACGGATAAGGAATAAAGAAAAGAATAACTATCAAAGGGCAATCTTTATTTTATCCTGATGCATGTCGAGGTTAACCTTTAATTTTGGACTTTAATGTCATTTATGCAAAGGGACCAACTTATTTTTAAGATCATTCAAAAAGAACTAGATCGACAACGAGAGGGCATTGAACTGATTGCATCTGAAAATTTCACCAGCCTTCAGGTCATGCAGGCAATGGGTAATGTAATGACCAACAAATATGCAGAAGGATACCCGGGTCACCGCTATTACGCGGGTTGTGAAATAGTGGATCAAAGTGAACAGTTGGCAATTGACCGGGCAAAACAATTGTTTGGTGTGGAATATGCCAATGTACAGCCCCACTCCGGTGCGCAGGCCAATGCAGCTGTCATGATGGCCGTCCTGCAACCCGGAGACAAGATCCTGGGTCTGGACCTTAGCATGGGAGGTCATCTTACCCATGGTTCATCAGTAAATTTTTCCGGGAAACTCTATCAGCCCTGTTTTTATGGAGTCAGCCGGGAAACCGGAATGGTGGAATATGACCGGATGGAGGAAATAGCCGCCCAGAATAAACCAAAACTCATTATCTGCGGAGCTTCTGCCTATAGCAGGGATTGGGATTACCGGCGCATCCGGGAAATCGCGGATTCGGTGGGTGCCCTGGTCATGGCCGATATCGCACACCCTGCCGGCCTGATAGCCAGGGGACTCATCCGTTCTCCCTTTGAACATTGTCATTTTGTGACCACCACCACGCATAAAACGTTGCGGGGCCCAAGGGGTGGAATGATCATGATTGGAAAGGATTTTGTTAATCCATTCGGTATGAAGACCAACAAAGGAGAGAACCGGATGATGAGTTCGCTCATTGACGGAGCGGTATTCCCAGGCACCCAGGGCGGACCGCTTGAACATGTGATCGCTGCAAAGGCAGTAGCATTCTTTGAGGCGATGACTGATGAATTTCATCAGTATGCCAAACAAATTATTGCCAACGCCCAATCAATGGTAAGGGCATTCCTGGACCGAGGATACCATATTGTTTCCGGAGGCACCGATAATCATTTGTTGCTGATCGATCTTCGCAACAAGAACATATCAGGTAAAAAAGCAGAACAGTCCCTGGTCAGGGCAGGTATTACCGTGAACAAGAATATGGTCCCTTTTGATGACAAATCAGCTTTCATCACTTCAGGCATACGGGTAGGGGTTCCTGCCATCACTACCAGGGGGCTAAAAGAAAACCATATGGAACAAGTGGTCAACTGGATTGATCAGCTCATCTGTCAGCCAGAAGACGAAAAGCTGGTATCTTTTATAAAAGCTGCAGTAAGCCAGTTTATGAAGGATTTTCCGCTATATCCGGAACTGGGCTGATCGGAAACCAGTAAATCACTTTTCCATATTCCCAAATCATACCTGATTGGGCGGAAAATACGGAAAAATGAAGACAGGCCATACAATGCATCACTGACAACTTGAAGGGCGAAACATCCTGAAATACAGCCTCGTTGAGGATTTTTTGGAGGTGGGGGTCTTCATCTCCCCTGAGATCTCACCCAGTCAGCACATTTCTCACCCGGGAAATTAAATAATGCCTCCTTTAAATTACCTATTCGGGATGCTGAAGTTTATAATATAATATAATATATTATATTATATTAAAATAATATTTGTAAAAAAATGATTTTAAGTAGTAAATCTTTTAATATAATAATAAATACCGTATTTGCAATTGTCCCGGCATTTGGCTTGGACCGGTTAAAATCTGGCACCCAGCCAGGCCATCGTGGCCATTCCGGTTTCAATGGCCTGTTCATCTATATTAAAGGTGGAAGTATGTACACTTGAACTGATCCCTTTTGCCAGGTTACCAGTTCCTAGTCTGAAAAAGCAAGATGGGATTTGCTGGGAATAAAAGGCAAAATCCTCGGATCCCATCCGGGCAGGAGTATCTACCACCTGGGAACCCCCAAGTAGTTCCCCGGCCAGGGTTCTGGCCCTTGAAGTGGCCGTTTCATCATTATATAAACTGGGATACCCGGCGGGAATGTCTATTTCAACTTCCGCCTCCATCGCATGGGCGGTTTCGATGGTTAGCTTCCGGATTAGTTCAAGGGCTCTTTGACGCCACTGTTCGTCCATAGCCCTGAAGGTTCCCATCAGTTTTACTTCAGAAGGAATCACATTGGTAGTATACCCGCCATTGAATGCGCAGATCGACAGGACCGAGGGTGAAAAAGGGTCATTGTGTCGGCTGATGATCTGCTGGAGACTGACGACAAGGTGAGAAGCCACCAATATCAGATCTGTGGTACTTTGGGGGGCGGCAGCGTGGCCGCCCTTCCCCCGGAGAGTGATATAAATCTCATCTGCGCTTGCCATATACCGGCCTGCCCGGAACCCAAGTTTACCTCTTTCCAGGTCAGGGTGTACATGCATACCCAGGATGACAGCCGGCCTCGGATCCTCAAGGGCTCCATCACGGATCATCAGGCTTGCGCCCCCAGGACTTTTTTCTTCTCCTGGCTGGAAAATCAGTTTTACCTGGCCTTCCCACTGGTCCTTTATTTCGTTTAGAATTTTGGCTGCACCTAATATACAAGTGGTATGTACATCATGGCCGCAGGCATGCATGACGCCTTCATTCACCGATTTATAGGGGATCTCATTGGTTTCCAGGATGGGCAGTGCATCCATATCTGCCCGTAAAGCAATAACCCGGCTTCCCTTACCGCCGCCCCTGATCAAGGCTACTATCCCTGTGCCTGCAAGAGGAGATTTGAACGGAATGCCCATAGCCTTCAGTTTTTGCTGCACCATGGCAGAAGTACGATGTTCCTGAAAGGATAGTTCCGGATGGGCATGCAGATCCTGCCTGATTGCGATGAACTCAGGGGAATACTTTGCTGCCAGCTCCTCAATTTTGCGGATTATTTCCATGCTGGGTTAGTGGGGTAGCATTGATCAGATCAGGTACGGTAAACACTCCTTCAGGATAAAGTTTGCTGATGGCATCCTGCAGTGGGGCAGCTGCTTCCCTGCTACTGAAATCACCGACCCGGACCTTATAGTAGGGAGCCTGATACAGTAAATAGGTCCTAAACTGGGGAAACTGGGTCATCATGCTCGCTTTCGCCTCTTCGGCTTTGCTTCTGGACATGGTGATCAGAACTTCTACCCGGAATCCCTGCAGGTGGTACAAGGCTAAAGTATTATATGCAATCTGGCGTTGGATCAGGGTATCCAGACGGGGGTCAACCTTGACGGTTACATGACCGCTTTTTTCCTGTGCCTCAGCACTCAGGACGGCCAGACTGGATATGAAGACAATACATAAGGTCTTCATTTTTTTATTCCAAGTCTTTGTAAGCGGATCATTCTTCTTTACCATGGCAATGTTTGTATTTCTTACCGCTGCCACAAGGACAGGGATCGTTTCTGCCCACCTTGGGACCCACTCGTATGGGTTCCTTTTTTTCTCTATCCGGAGCATCTTCGAACTGACCGTCCGGCTCATATCCTTCAGAACCAGCAGTGGCAAAAGCCTCTTTCCGCGTTTTCATCCTGCTCATATCTGTTTTCTCTTCATGCCCTTCCCTGATCTGATCGCTGCCGTTGTTGTTCTCGGCGACCGGAATTTCAGCTTTGCAAATGAAAGAAACAATGTCCTTATTGGTCTCATTATTCATGATCCGGAACAGATTAAAAGCTTCAATCTTGTAAATCACCAACGGGTCTTTCTGTTCATAGGAAGCATTTTGAACCGATTGCTTCAGATCATCCATCTGTCTAAGATGTTCTTTCCAGGCATCATCAATGAGTGCCAGCGTGATCCCTTTTTCAAGGGCATTAACCAATTCCTGACCACCGGTTTCCATTATTTTTTTGAGATTGGCCAGTACATTGATCGCTTTGATACCGTCTGAAAAAGGCACAGAAATATTTTCAATCCTGTTACCTTGTTCACGTTGAACCTGTCTAATTACCGGAAAGGTCCTTTCTACCAGATCTTTTTTCTTTCTCACATAGCTTTCCAGGGATTCCTCATACAACCTGCGGGCAAGGTTTGCAGTATCACCACCTTCCAGATCTGTGGCCTGTATGGAGGTAGCTACTGATAATAATCTGATCACTTCCAGTTTGAATTCTTCATAACGGTTAATTTCCCCATTGTTGAACACCAGGGTTTCAGCTACGTCGTAAAAGGCATTATCCAGGTCAATGGACAATCGCTCACCGAACAGGGCATGATTCCTTTTGCCATAAATGACATTACGCTGCAAATTCATCACATCATCAAATTCCAGCAGTCTTTTGCGAATGCCAAAATTATTTTCCTCCACCTTTTTCTGGGCACGTTCAATGGACTTGGAGATCATACTATGCTGTATCACTTCACCTTCCTTATATCCCATCTTGTCCATCAGTGAGGCAATCCGGTCGGAACCGAACATCCTCATCAGATCATCTTCCAGCGAAGCATAGAATTCAGAGGTTCCGGGATCGCCTTGTCGGCCAGCCCGGCCCCGGAGCTGGTTATCCACCCTGCGACTCTCATGGCGTTCGGTGCCGAGGATTGCCAGACCGCCTGCTTCCCTGACTCCCTGTCCCAGCTTGATATCCGTACCCCGTCCGGCCATATTGGTGGCAATAGTCACATTGCCGGCCAGACCCGCTTCTGCAACGATTTGTGCTTCCCGCTGATGCTGCTTGGCATTGAGCACATTATGGGGAACTTTTTTCTGGGTAAGCATCCTACCCAGCAGCTCTGATACCTCCACAGATGTGGTTCCCACCAGGACTGGGCGACCGGCGGTGCGCAATTCCACTATCCTGTCAATGACAGCCTTGTATTTTTCCCGTTTTGTTTTATAGACCAGATCATGCACATCATTTCGGATCATGGGGAGATTGGTAGGTATGGAGACTACATCCAGCTTATATATCTCCCAGAATTCCGCTGATTCCGTAGAAGCTGTTCCGGTCATACCTGCAAGTTTGTGATACATCCGGAAATAATTCTGCAGGGTAATAGTGGCAAAAGTCTGGGTGGCAGCTTCCACTTTGACATTTTCCTTGGCTTCAATCGCCTGGTGAAGTCCTTCAGAATAACGACGGCCTTCCAGTATCCGGCCGGTCTGCTCATCCACAATCTTGACCTTACCTTCCAGGACGACATATTCCACGTCCTTATCAAAAAGAGTATAGGCTTTTAACAGTTGTTGTACAGAATGGATCCGTTCGGATTTAATGGCAAAATCTTTCAGCAATTCATCTTTCTTATACAGCTTTTCTTCAGCAGGGAGCCCCAATTTTTCGATTTCAGCAATATCGGCACCTACATCCGGCATGATAAAAAAAAGTGGATCCTCACCAGCCTGGGTGATCAGGTGTATGCCCTTATCGGTGAGATCAACGGAATTATTCTTTTCGTCAATAGTAAAATACAGTTCCTCGTCCACGAACGGCATATCTTTCTGCTGGTCTGACATAAAATGATTCTCTGCTTTCTGCATAATCACCTTATGTCCTGGCTCACTCAGGTATTTGATCAGGGGACTGTATTTTGGAAGGCCCCGGTAAGCCCGATATAGAGCAAGGCCTCCCGTTTTATAGTCATCCTTACCTTCCGCAATGGATTTTTTAGCTTCAATCAGCAGGGTGTTAACTACCTTTTTCTGGATATCCACTAACTTGAGAATCCTCGGCTTCAGTTCAAGAAACTGCTGTTCATCACCTCTGGGAACCGGCCCGGAAATGATCAGGGGTGTTCTGGCATCATCGATCAACACGCTGTCTACCTCATCTACCATGGCATAGTGATGCTTGCGCTGCACCATTTCATCCGGGGTATGGACCATATTATCCCTCAGGTAATCAAATCCAAATTCATTATTGGTCCCATAGGTAATGTCCGCCAGGTAAGCCTGGCGGCGTTGCGGTGAATTGGGTTCATACTTATCTATGCAATCCACGGTGAGTCCGAGAAATTCAAAAAGCGGACCGTTCCATTCCTGGTCACGCCTGGCCAGATAATCATTGACTGTCACAATATGAACCCCTTCCCCGGCCAGGGCATTAAGGTATGCAGGTAGGGTGGAAACCAGGGTTTTGCCCTCACCGGTAGCCATCTCAGCTATTTTGCCCTGGTGCAATACGGTCCCTCCGATCAACTGTACATCATAGTGGACCATGTTCCAGGTGACTTGCCCTCCGGCGGCCATCCAGGAATTGCGGTATATCACCTTATTACCTTCAATCCGGATATAATCTTTCCTGCTGACTGCCAGTTGTCGGTCAAGTTCTGTAGCCGTTGCTTCCAGTACCTGGTTCTCCTTGAACCTCAGCGCGGTCTCTTTCATTACTGCAAAAGCCTGAGGTAAAAGTTCCAGCAGTATTTGTTCTATGGCTGTATCCCGCTCCTTTTTCAGGGCATCAATAGCTGCGTAACTCCTTTCCTTTTCCTCCAAAGCTCTTTCCGGATGAACTTCTGCCTCCAGTTTAAGTTCAGCAAGCCGATGGTCGGTATCTGCCAGGTAGTTGCTGACCTGAAGCCGGAAACCTGTGGTCTTTTGCCGGAGTTCATCATTGGAAAGGACTGAAAGGAGGCTGAATTCCTTTCTGATCTGGTCCACCAGCGGGATGACCGCCTTGATGTCTTTTTCTGATTTATTGCCTCCAAAAAGTTTGGAAATGACTCCTATCATGATTTCATACCGGCTTCAGATTATGAATGGGATGCCGGTCTCCTTTAAAAACAGTCCAAATAGTATGCTTGAAATATGGCCGTGCCATGTTGACAGTAGGCCATTTTGGCAAATTTAGGAATTATCCGGTGACCATTGGCAGTTTAGCCCCATTGCGGAATAACCCGGGGAATATTATCGATGGTTCATATTGCAGACGGTCTGGCAGCAACCGGCACGCGTTTCCTGTTCTTCATATAAATCACCAGTCCTGTGAAGGCAACGATCAGGATCAGGGGGATTATATTGGTGATCTTTAATATTTCTGGTCCGGCATGAGCCCTTGCTGAATCATAAACAGCCTTTAAATGGGGATCGGTTGATGAGGCATAGGTGTTCAGATTAGCACCTGCTGGAAGGTATTGAACCATAATCTGATCAAATTTTCCGCCCATGAACCCGGTATATAAGGAAACGGCGAACATACCTATACCCCCCAAAATATTGATTCCCAGAGCTCCGGAACTAGGAATATACTCAGCCACAAAGCCGATCATACAAGGCCAGAAAAAAGCTACACCGAGACCGAAGACTATTGCAGCTCCGAATATTTCAAGACCCTGGGCATGGATCATCAGGTATATGCCCAGTGTGGAAAGGATTGCCGACATCAGCAATACACCTTCCGGGGCCAGCCGATGAACCAGGGGACTGGCAAATGCCCTTCCGACCACCTGCACAGAAGCAACCAGGGTAAGGATGAGCAGGGCATTATGGGTAACTTCCTTGAAAAGCACATCAGTCCACTGGTTAGTGAAGAGCTCCGTGATCGCAGTTCCGATCATGCAGATGAACATGAACAGGAAAAGGGGCGTGAATATAGATCGGATCATGCTTCCGGCGCTAATACCGGATGCCACCCTTTCTGTAACAGGCACCGGTTGTTTCAGGAACAGGTAGCCATAGATCAGGGTAGGAATGATCATGAGACCTACCTGAAACTGCCAGTCAGCTTCCAAACCTATTAGGCCAAAAAGTCTGACAATCAGTGTACCGATGACAATCCCGCCGGGGAACCAGAGATGGAAATAGTTTAGCCTTGTGGTCTTGTTTTCCGGGTATAAGGTAGCTACAAGCGGGTTGCAGGCCGCTTCCACAGTGCCGTTGGCCAGCCCGATGAACAAGGTCGAAATATACAAACTCCAAAACCCGCCGGAGAATATCGTGAAGAGTATGCCCATCAGGTGAAGACAGAATGCCACCACCAACAAGCGCTTGATACCAATGGCATCAACGATCATTCCGCCAATCACTACGGCGATCGGAAAGCCCCAGAATGCGGTGGCGACAATTGCAGCCAATTGCTTATAATCAAGCCCGAATTCTGTGCCGAGCTGGTTAATGATACCCGCCCGTATTCCAAATGAAAGTGAGGTGACCAGCAGGGCCAGACAACTGGCCACAAATAATTTCTGACGTTGGATGACAGGTTGCATAATATTACTATTTAGGCAGGTTGATAAACTAAATATTTCAATCTATTGATCAGTACGAAAAGGTTCATGTTTTCAACAGTCTTCCTTGTTTGTGGTTTGAAAACAGAATATTTCCCCAAAAAATAAGTTTCGATCCCGGCTTAAATATAGGGGGAAAAAGCATTAATTGGTACACTTGGCAGGGAAGGAATGATCTCCACCTGTAATTCTCCAAAGCTGGAAGGTCATTTCAGCAGGTAATTCAATCAGGTCCTTATTTCTTCATTTTAATTTATCCGTATTATGCCGGCCATGTTCCGGATAATATTTCATCAGTATTTGCCTGAAGGGATAATTTGGACATTAATTTTTGAATTTTTTCTATATTTACCGGGGATGTTTATGGGTTCCGATTTTAAAGCTGATTTCCCTCGTGTACATATGGAAAAACCCGCATGGAGGGATGAATTAGGGGCGGAATTAAAGCTGGCGGGTATATAAAATCTGGAGAATGGGATTCTGCTTTTGTCTGCAGGGGTTTTCCAGGGGAGCTTAATGTCGGGAGGGTCAGGACTTGGGATGTTCCCAAGGAACAGGATTAATTTTTTATCCATGATACAAGGCAGGGTCAAAATGGGCATGGTGGGAGGCGGTAGAGGGGCTTTCATCGGGAACGTGCATCGGATGGCGGCGTCATTGGACGGACAGATTGAATTAGTTTGCGGAGCGTTCAGCGCTGAACCACAAAAATCCAGGGATTCTGGTAAGGATCTGATGCTGCCACAGGAGCGGGTGTATGACAATTTTAGGGAGATGATGGAAAAGGAATCAGCCCTGCCTCCCGAGATCCGGATGGATTTTGTAAGCATTGTCACCCCTAACCATATGCATTTTGAGCCTGCCAGACTTGCCCTGGAACATGGATTTCATGTGGTGGTGGACAAACCCATGACCTATAACCTGGCCCAGGCCCTGGAATTGAAAAAAATCGTCAACCGGACCGGTTTGTTTTTTTGCCTGACCCATACCTACACCGGTTATCCCATGGTGAAGCAGGCAAGGCAGACTGTGGCTGAAGGGAAACTGGGTAAAATCCGAAAAGTATATGTGGAATACCCGCAAGGCTGGTTAAGTACATTCCTGGAGGGAAGCGGTCAGAAGCAAGCTGATTGGCGTACGGATCCGGGACGCAGCGGAGTGGCCGGCTGCATGGGAGATATCGGCACTCACGGGGCAAACCTGGCTGAATATGTGAGCGGACTGGAAATTACCGCCCTTTGCGCGGATATCAATATTGTGGTTCCGGGGCGGAAACTGGATGATGATGGCGCAGTGCTGCTGAAATTCACCGGGGAAGCCAGTGGGATGCTTATGGCAACGCAGGTAGCAGCCGGAGAAGAAAATAATATCAGGATCAGGGTATATGGGGAAAAGGGAGGACTGGACTGGCAGCAGGAAAATGCCAATTCCTTATTTTTAAAATGGCCCGATCGGCCTATGGAAGAGTTGCGTACCGGAGGACCTGGACTCGATATCCAGGCTAATCAAAATACCCGGATACCGGCAGGACATCCGGAAGGTTATCTGGAAGCTTTTGCCAACCTGTATCGAAATTTCGCCCTCTGTCTGAAGGCCAGGGCTGCCGGTGAGCCTGTCCGGAAGGAATGGCTCGATTTTCCCGGGGTGGAGGAAGGGATCAGGGGTATGTCGTTTATCGAAAAAGTGATCGAATCAGGGAAAAGCAGGAAAAAATGGATAAAAATGGGGTAAGATCCGCAGTATTTTATCCCCATTCATTCATTTGGGCAACAAGGATTTTCCCCGAATGCAGGTCCGGCAAATTTTTTTTACAATGAGTATGGTCAATATCTTTTCTTTACCTTAAAATCAACATGGTTCATTTCCCTGGAAAACCAGGGTGATCTGAACCTGAAAGATGAAAACGATCAAAGGACCAGGCATTTTCCTGGCACAGTTCATGGGAGACCAGCCTCCGTTCGATTCTCTGCGATCCCTTTGCCGCTGGGCTGCAGGCCTTGGCTTTAAAGGAATACAGATACCCACCTGGGAACCCCGGTGCATTGACCTGCAGAAAGCGGCTGAAAGTAAAACTTATGCAGATGAGCTCGCGGGAATAATCCGGGAAGAAGGATTGCAGATTACGGAACTCTCGACACACCTGCAGGGACAGCTGGTAGCGGTGAACCCGGCATACTATGATTTATTTGATGCATTTGCTCCAGCAGCACTCCGTGGCAATACAGCCGGTAAGATGGCTTGGGCTGTTGACCAGCTAAAATATGCAGCAAAAGCCAGCAGCAACCTGGGATTGGATGCCCATGCGACTTTCAGTGGCGCATTGCTCTGGCATACTGTTTATCCCTGGCCACAGCGGCCGGCGGGCCTCGTGGAAACGGGATTCCGGGAATTGGCCAGGCGGTGGATGCCTATCCTGGATGAATTTGACCGATGCGGCGTGGATCTATGCTATGAGATCCACCCGGGAGAGGACCTGCATGACGGAGCCACTTTTGAGCGGTTTCTCGAAAACGTCCGGAATCATCCGAGGGCCTGCCTGCTATATGACCCAAGCCATTTTGTTCTGCAATGCCTGGATTACCTGGCTTATATCGACCTCTACCATGAACGGATTAAAATGTTTCATGTGAAAGATGCGGAATTCAATCCCACCGGACGCAGCGGGGTTTATGGAGGATACCAGTCCTGGATTGATCGTCCGGGGAGGTTCCGTTCCCTGGGGGATGGCCAGGTGAATTTCAGTGCCATATTCAGCAAACTGGCCCAGTATGATTTCAGTGGCTGGGCGGTGCTAGAATGGGAATGCTGTCTGAAGCATCCGGAGGACGGGGCCCGCGAAGGGGCTATATTTATCCGGGATCATATCATCCGGGTCACAGAAAAAGCATTTGACGATTTTGCCGGGGGTGGTTCAAATGAAACTTTCAACCGTAAACTATTGGGAATCTGACTTCCCTTCATCTAAAATCATTTAATCATGGAAAATAGCAACGATCTCTTTAAGCGCTTTTTGGGCAGGGTGAACCTGATACTGGCGCTGGCAGTATTTTTGGGTATTTCCTGCCATGCCCAGCAGATGAATACGCTGACCAGGGAGGAAATGAAAACTGGCTGGAAACTCCTGTTTGACGGCCGGGATCTGAAGGGATGGCATACTTACCTGCATCATGGAGTTGATTCTGCCTGGCAGGTAAAAAATGGCATTTTAGTGCTTGACCATGCCCAGGGTCCAGGTAGCGGCGATATCGTGACCTCCGGTGAATACAGCAATTTTGAACTTTCCCTGGACTGGAACATATCAGTAGGCGGTAACAGCGGCATTATGTTCGATGTTAAAGAGGATCCGCGGTATGGGGCTACTTATTTTACGGGCCCTGAAATGCAGGTCCTGGATAATGTGAAAGCCGATGATAATAAAATGGCCTCGCACCTGGCCGGATCCCTGTATGACCTGATACCGGCTGACCCGAAAGCGGTGCATCCAGCTGGTAAGTGGAACCATGTGATGATCCGGCTCGACCATGGCCACCTTACCTGCTGGATGAATGGGGAAAAAGTAGTGGAGACCCAGATGTGGAATTCAGCCTGGGATCATTTGGTGGCAACCAGTAAGTTCAAGCAATGGAAAGAATTTGCCACCTTTAAAAAAGGACATATCGCCTTGCAGGACCATGGAGACACTGTTTGGTTCCGCAATATCAAGATCCGCACTTTATAATCAATGAGGCTATTTTAAACTGGCGGGATTATAACAGATCAGCTCATGCCTGATTGGACTAGAATGAAAATCATCCATTCTTTTTTAAGTATTACTTTCCTTGCTGCAACATTGCTGTTCGCAGGTTGTCAACAGAGGAGGGCTGGTTCGCCCCGGATCCTGGTTTTCACCAAGACTGCCGGTTATTACCATAAGTCCATTCCGGTAGCAGTGAAAACCTTGCAAGCATTGGGTGCGGAGAATGGTTTCAGGGTCGATACTACGTCAGACGACCGCATGTTCACCGAAGATACCCTGAAAAAATATGCGGCAGTCGTTTTTGTGAGTACAACTCATGAAGTGCTTAACTACCGGGAACAGGCGGATTTTGAAAGATATATTCAGGCAGGGGGAGGGTTCGTAGGTATACATGCAGCATCTGACGGTGGATATACCTGGCCATGGTATGGCAGGCTGGTGGGGGCCTATTTTACCGAACATCCGGCCCAGCAAAACGCCACCGTGGTGCTGAGAGACAAACATTTTCCGGGATTTGAAGGGTTGCCCGACAAATGGGTACGGTTTGATGAATGGTATAACTTCCGCAATATTGGCAAAGACCTCCATGTACTGATCACCATTGATGAATCTTCCTATCATGGAGGGACAAACGGAAGTTTCCATCCCATGGTTTGGTACCATAATTATGACGGAGGTAGGGCCTTTTATATGGAATTCGGGCATACGGACTCTTCATACAGTGAACCTGATGTGCGCCAAATATTGCTGGCTGGTATCCGTTACGCCATGGGCAATAATGACCGGTTGGATTACGGGAAAGCAACGGCTAAACGGGTGCCGGCGGAAAACCGGTTTTCCGCCACCCTGCTTAGCCGGGGGCTGGATGAACCCACACAAATGGCCATACTGCCCAATCTGGATATCTTGATCGCCGAAAGGAAGGGACCAATCCTTTTTTACCGGCACGGAACAGATACAGTCCGTCAATTAACCTTGCTGAAGGTATATGACAAAGCCAGCGTGCCCCATGTGAATGCGGAAGAGGGGGTACTTGGCATCGCGGCAGACCCCCATTTTGCACGCAATCACTGGGTATACATTTATTATTCTCCTGCAGACAAAGTGGTGAACAGACTTTCGCGATTCAGGTTTGAAGGGGATAAATGGGATCCCGCTTCGGAGCAGATCATCCTGGAAGTCCCCACCCAACGCCAGATATGCTGTCATACCGGAGGGTCTATAGCTTTTGACGCCAGTGGTAACCTATATCTGTCCACCGGGGATAACAGCACCCCTTTTGACGAAACGGATTCCACGGGGAAGGCTTATCCTATCAACACCCATGGTTATGCCCCACTTGATGACAGACCTGGACATCAGCAATATGATTCCCGCCGATCTGCTGGGAATACCAATGACCTGCGGGGAAAGATCCTGCGGATCAGGGTTAATCATGACGGAACCTATTCTATCCCTTCCGGCAACCTGTTCCCTCCGGGGAAACCGCTGACCAAACCGGAAATTTATGTCATGGGCGACCGGAACCCCTACCGCATCTCCATTGACCAGCATACTGGATACCTGTACTGGGGCGAAGTAGGCCCGGATGCAGATTCAGACAGCCTGGATACCCATGGCCCACGGGGTTATGATGAAATCAACCAGGCCCGCCACGCAGGGAATTTCGGATGGCCGTTTTTTGTCGGGAACAATTATGCCTACCATGAGTTCAATTATGCCAATGGTCAGCCGGGGATCCTGTTTGATCCAGCCCGGCCAGTCAACGATTCCCGGAATAATACCGGCTTGAATCTGCTTCCCCCGGCGCAGCCCGCATTTATCTGGTATCCCTATGCGGCATATGATACTTTTCCGATTCTGGGAGCCGGCGGCCGCTGTGCCATGGCCGGTCCGGTATATTATGCGGCAGATTATCCCAGGGATACCCGGATGCCTGAATATTATGATAAAAAATTGTTTATCTATGACTGGATCCGGGGATGGATCATGGCGGTAACCATGGACAACGAGGGTAACCTGGAAACCATTGAACCCTTCATGCCTCATGCGGATTTCCATTCTCCCATAGACCTCAAAATGGGACCCGATGGCCATTTGTATGTATTGGAATATGGCACAGGCTGGTTTACCCGTAATCCGGATGCAGGGTTGTTCAGGATTGATTTCAATCCTGGTAACCGGGCACCGGTTGTGCAAAATTTCAGGGTCAGCAAGCTGGCAGGCGCGCTGCCTTTTACTTTAAGGGTATCTGCAGCAGGCACGGCTGATCCGGATGGTGACCCGCTGTCCTATACCTGGCATTTCGGGAACGGCAATAGATTGATCACCTCAGTTGCGCGGGCTACCTATACTTTCCACAGTCCGGGGGATTATCCGGTTTCAGTGGATGTTTCCGATAACCATGGAGCTTCTACATCCAGCAATACCATTAATGTTTATGCAGGCAATGAAATTCCCCGGGTCAGTATTGATATTGAAGGCAACAGGAGTTTTTATTTTCCAGGCAAACTTATCCGATACCGGGTAAAAGTAAAGGACCGGGAAGATGGCTCTTCGGATCAGCCCGGTTTTGACCTGTCCCGGATCAGGGTGAATGTGAGATACCTGGAAAGCCCAGTCAATAGCGTCCTCAGCAGCAGCCAGTTGGAATCCGGTGCTCCTGTTTCCGGGGAAACCCTGATGGAATCACTGGACTGCAAATCCTGTCATAAGATCAGTGAGAAATCCATAGGGCCAGCTTTCACCAGGGTGGCTTTCAAATATAAAAATGATCCGGATGCCCTAAAACGGCTTCCTCAGAAAATTATACATGGGGGAAGTGGAGTCTGGGGCCAGACTGCTATGGCGGCCCACCCGAACCTATCACTGGAGGATGCCCGAAAGATTGTTTCCTGGGTGCTTTCCCTGGCCGATAGCAGCGGCTATGTTTCTTTACCTATTGCAGGAAGTATCAATCCGGAAAAAGGATTTAACCTGTCCGACCAGGGTGTTTTTTACCTGAAAGCTGCTTATACCGATAAAGGAGGACCAGGTATACAATCTGAGACTGGAACTGCAGATGATGTACTCCGTAATCCCTATATCCAGGCAGCTTCAGTGGACTCCTCCGGGAATTTAAGCATAACTGCATACAAGGGTATTAAATATGCGGTACTGGCTGATTCCACCGGGTGGCTGCTGGAAGATTCCCTGGATTTAGGGCAGATCAGCGGCGTGGAAATGGATTATGGGATTGAGCAACCTGTATCAGCCGGGTGGAGGGTTGAAATCAGGCTCGACAGCCTGCATGGCAGGCTGATCGGGAGATCCGTTCTGGGGATGAAAATACTCCCGATGAAACCTGCAAAAAGGATGATTTCCCTGAAAATCCTTCCGGACGGCAGTAAACACAATACCTATTTCGTTTTCAGGAGACTGGAGAAGAAAAGCATTGCTTCCATCGGCTTCAGGAGTTTCCGATTTGTCAGCCGGTGATGAATCAATGCATTATAGAGTTGTTTTTACCGCCGGATTTAATTATCTTTCCTTGCTGCTAGCAAAAGCAAAATCCCAGGTTTCAGTCCGGTATACTATTTTTCAAATTTCTCCCTGTGTCTTTCATTGGTCATATCCAGGAAAAAATACGCTCTCTGGGTTTCCTTTTTATATTTATCATTCCGCTTTCATCTTTTGCCCAAACTGTTTACTCTTTAAAGTTGGATGGGGAAATCAATCCTGTAACGCAGGGGTATATACACCGGGGGATCAAATCCGCCGAAAGCAATAAAGCCGTATGCCTGATCATTCATCTCAACACCCCGGGCGGGCTGCTGGAGTCAACCCGAAGTATTGTCAGTGATATCCTGGAATCTCGGGTACCGGTTATCGTATATGTTTCTCCTGGAGGTGCGCATGCAGGTTCTGCAGGAGTGTTCATAACCATAGCTGCCAATATTGCTGCCATGGCGCCCGGAACCAATATCGGTGCTGCCCATCCGGTAGAATTGCATGGCGGGTATGATTCTATCATGAATGAAAAGGTGACCAATGACGCCATGGCCTTTATCCGGTCCATCGCAGAAAAAAGGAACCGCGATTTTCAATGGGCCGAGCAGGCTGTGCATAATAGTGTTTCCATTACCGACAGCGAGGCGCTCCAGTTACATGTCATTGATCTGATTGCCAAAGATACCCGGGACCTGCTCAGGCAGATTGACGGGAAAACGGTTCAGCTGAATTCCGGTCCCCTTACCCTGGATACCAGGAATGCCCGCATTGTTGCCATTGACATGAAGCCCAGTGAAAAATTCCTCTATGCCCTCAGTGACCCCAACATTGCATACGTATTATTGCTAATCGGGATTTTCGGGGTGCTTTTCGAATTTTTCAATCCGGGTGCGATTTTTCCGGGAGTAATCGGAGGGATATGTCTGATCATGGCTTTTTATTCGATGAATACCCTGCCGGTTAACTATGCCGGGCTGGCCCTGATCATATTTGCCATCATCCTGTTTGTGCTGGAAATAAAAATTGCCAGTCATGGGATTCTGGCGATCGGAGGGATCATTGCCTTGTTTCTGGGTTCCATGATGCTGATCCGGACCGATTCATCCCTGGATGTGATCCGGATATCCCTCAGCGTCATCATCACTTCCGTCATTGTCACCGGTTTATTTTTCATTTTTGTCATCGGGATGGGCCTGAAGGCCCAGCTTCTTAAACCTGTTACCGGAATAGAAGGGATGATCGGGGAAACCGGTAATGCCCGGGAGACCATGGATCCGGACGGAACAGTCCAGGTTCATGGGGAAATCTGGAACGCGCAATCCGTCACAGGTAGGATAGAAAAGGATGCGAAGATCAAGGTAACCGCGATCAAGAACCTTAAATTGTTTGTCGAACTTATTAATAACTAAAAAAAGATTTATGGAATCCTTTTCTATCCTCGTGTTCGTCATAGTCATTTTTGTCATTTTTATCCTGGCTGGCTCCATCAAGGTACTTCGGGAATATGAGCGTGCTGTGATCTTCCGGCTCGGACGGTTGATCAGTGGAGGCATAAAGGGACCGGGGATCATTGTGCTCATCCCCATTGTAGATAAGATGGTCCGGGTGAGCCTGAGAACGGTTGTCATGGATGTACCCACCCAGGATATCATCACTCAGGATAATGTATCCATCAAGGTAAGCGCAGTAGTTTATTTCCGGGTGATTGAACCGCAAAAAGCGATCGTGGATGTGGAAAATTATCTTTTTGCTGCTTCCCAGCTTTCTCAAACTACCCTGCGGAGCGTTCTCGGTCAATCCGAATTGGACGATCTGCTTTCCCAGCGGGAGAAGATCAACCTGAAGCTTCAGCAAATCATAGATGCCCATACAGAACCCTGGGGCATAAAGGTTTCCAATGTGGAGGTCAAACAAATTGACCTGCCTCAGGAGATGCAACGCGCCATGGCCAAGCAGGCAGAAGCCGAAAGAGAACGCCGGTCAAAAGTGATTTCAGCAGAGGGGGAATTCCAGGCTTCCCAGCGCCTTGCGGATGCAGCCAGGATTCTCAGTGAACAGCCCAGCGCGCTTACCCTCCGCTACCTGCAGACATTGAAGGAAATCGCTACGGATAGGAATTCCACCACGATCTTCCCGATTCCCATTGACCTGCTGAAACCCTTCCTGAATGCAGGGAAGGGAAAAGAATGATAAAGTCCCTGACAGTTATCATCGCGATAGCCCCGGGGTGAAGAAGGCCAATAGCGGCTATGAAGCCATGTAGGACGGCTTTTTTGAGGAGTTCTGAGTTTATATTCTCCCCTCCTCCACCTTGTTTTTGTCCCTGACCATGATAAAAGCATTTGGATGACAAGTCAATCCTAGCGGGATGATATATTAAACTAACCCTTTGTTGATATTACTTTATCCTTTGAGAGGAATCCCGGATGATCAGTCCCGATTTCATGATAATGGTATTAGTTAATTTGCCTTCTTCCAGGCCTTTCAGGTTATTGATCAGGTTCCTGGTGATGATGGTTCCCATTTCTTCACCTGGGTAATTAACCGTAGTTAAGGCAGGATAAACAATACGGCTGATCGGATCATTGTTAAAGCCCACCACGGCGATATTTTCCGGTATGCGGTAACCTGCCTGTCTTAAGGTGATCATGCAATGGGCTGCCCAGGAATCATTGACCAGGAAAATACCGTCCGGTTTTGGAGACATCTGCATAATGCGGTTAGCCGCCGAAATTCCTGCCTGTTCGCTGAGGTCCTTTTCAATGATCAGGATGCTTTCTTCCCCAATACCATGATCTTCCAGCGCTTTTCTGTATCCGGCCAGTCGATCCGTATACACATTGCGCTTATGGTTTGCAGTCACATGCACGATCCGTTTGCATCCCTGACCGATCAGGTGTGCCGTAGCCTCATACCCCGCTTTGAAATTGTCGATGATAATACTGGTGGACGATTCATGGTCCATTACCCGATCAAAAAAGTAAACGGGTATGCCTCTTTTAAAGAAAGGTTCGAAATGTGCCAGGTTTTCCGTGTCATATGCCAGGGAAACCAACATTCCGTCAACCCGGCTCCTGTACATGGTCTGGGCATTAGCTGACTCTTTTTTCACAGTTTCCAGGGATTGGCTGATGATGAGGTTGTAACCAGCCTGATTAGCCACTTTTTCGATGCCTGCAATCACAGCTGACATAAAGAAGCTGTTCAGCTTCGGGATGATCACTCCAATGGTCCGGGTATTCTGGCGGCGCAGATTGCTGGCAAAGGTATTGGACCGGTAGTCCATTTGTGAAGCCAGCTTGAATATCCTGGTTTTGGTTTTTTTACTTACAGCCGGGTGCCCGCTCAGTCCCCGGCTAACAGTGGCCGGGGAAATATTGAGTGTTCTGGCCAGGTCATAAATAGTAATTTCTCTATTTTTTTTCATGTCAGGCTTTTACCGGTTCCTAAGCATGAAATTACTCCCTTTCCTAAAAATGGCATGCAATCGGTTGTATTTTCGGAATTCTTAATTAAATTTACGACCCCATAATATGGCGACTCCATTATTGAAATTATATAAACTATTCATAATAAATATTTTATGAGAAATCTCCTCTCTCTATTATTGCCCCTGGTACTCGGTTTATTTTCCCTGACGGTTCAGGCGCAAAGTCCGGCAGTTTACCTTGACCCGGGCCAGCCGATTGACAAACGGGTGCAGGACCTGATCTCGAGGATGACGTTAAAGGAAAAAACCAGCCAGTTGCTTTTCAATAGTCCGGCAATTCCCCGCCTGCAAATCCCTGCGTATAACTGGTGGAATGAGGGGCTGCATGGCGTAGCCCGTTCAGGTGTAGCCACCATTTTTCCCCAGGCTATCGGCCTGGGAGCTACATTTGATGATAGCCTGCTGTACGAAGAAGCGAGTGCCATTTCGGATGAGGCCAGGGCCATGTACAATGCGGCAATAAAGGAAGGGTATCATCAGCAGTTTGGTGGACTGACCTTCTGGAGTCCCAATATCAATATATTCCGTGACCCCAGGTGGGGGAGGGGGCAGGAAACCTATGGAGAGGATCCCTATCTCACTTCCCGCATGGGGGTGGCCTTTGTAACAGGTCTGCAGGGCAATAATCCAAAGTACCTCAAGGCAGCAGCATGTGCCAAGCATTTTGCAGTACATAGCGGTCCGGAAAGACTCCGGCATGTATTTAATGCGGTGGTTTCCCAGCAGGATCTCTTTGGAACCTATTTGCCCGCATTCAGGGCCCTGGTCAAAGCTGGTGTTGCAGGAGTGATGTGTGCTTACAACAGTACCAATGGCGAACCCTGTTGTGCCAATACTTTTTTGCTCCAGGATGTCCTCCGCCACAGATGGGGATTTACTGGATATGTCACTTCAGACTGCGATGCCATCGCCGATATGTACCAGACCCATCATTATGTGAATACCGGGGAGGAGGCAGCCGCAGCTGCCTTAAAGCATGATGTGAACCTGAACTGCGGAAACACCTATATGCAACTGGACAAGGCTGTGAAAGACGGCCTGGTCACTGAACAGCTCGTGGACAGTTCGCTGGCGACCCTGCTGAGGATCCGTTTCCGGCTGGGCATCCTGGATCCGGCTGGGACAGATCCCTATGACACCATTGGCACAGATGCCATAAACAGTCCAGCCCACCGGGCCCTGGCGAGGAAAGCCGCAGATGAATCCATTGTCCTTTTAAAGAATGACGGAGTACTGCCATTGAAAAACAATCTTTCTACGTATTATGTGACGGGTCCGAATGCCTCTAATACGGATGTACTGATGGGAAATTATTACGGGATTAACGATAAAATGGTGACTATCCTGGAAGGGCTTGCATCCGGCATAGCCCCGGGAAGCCAGATGCAATATAAACAAGGCATACTGCTGGATCGGCCTAATGTGAATCCTACGGACTGGACCATTTCCGGAGTCCAGGGAGCCGATGTCAGTTTTGTCGTGTTGGGTATTTCCGGATTGCTTGAAGGGGAGGAAGGAGAATCCATAGCCTCGGCTTCCTTCGGAGACCGGCTGGATTATAACCTGCCTCAGAACCAGATTGATTTTTTACGGAAAATAAGGAAGGGGAATAAAAAGCCGGTGATCACCATCATCACCGGGGGCAGCCCAATGAACCTGGCTGAGGTGGATAGCTTATCTGACGCAGTGTTGCTGGTCTGGTATCCTGGCGAGGAAGGGGGTCATGCTGTGGCCGATATTGTATTTGGGAAAGTCAGTCCTTCGGGAAAACTGCCGGTAACCTTTCCGCAATCCCTGGATCAGATTCCTCCTTTTCAGGATTATTCCATGGCTGGCCGGACCTACCGTTTCATGAAGGCGGTTCCATTGTTCCCTTTCGGATATGGGCTGAGTTATGGCCATTTCACTTATTCAGGGCTCCGGCTTTCCTCCTCCACGGTTAACCCTGATCAATCGGTAACAGCCACGGCAACCATCGGTAATGACGGGAAATACGGATCCGCAGATGTGGTTGAACTGTATATCACCGCTCCAACAGGTTCATTTGCCACCCCGTTATTTTCATTGAAAGGGTTTAAGCGGGTAAGTCTGGAACCCGGTGGTTCCACCCTGGTGAGATTTACCATTGGTCCCGCTGAACTGGCCGTTGTCAATGATGCAGGTAAATCAGTAGTGGAGAAAGGGGACTATAAAATCTATATTGCAGGCTCAACACCAATCCAGCGGAGTCTGGATCTGGGGATTGCCCCGCCGGCGACTGCTGTGCTTAAAGTCCGATAAACAGATCAAATTTCAACAATATGAAGCGTTTTTATTATCCGGTATTTATAGGCATCGCGCTGTTTATCAGCTGCAGTGCGCATCCTCCGGGGATGGCAACTCAATTGGGGAAACAAACGCCGGATACCGGTGAAACCTTAAAGCAGGCGGCAGGATTCCCAATAGGCGTAGCCATTGGGTACGGCCCTATGAATGATAACAGCGTGTATGCCAATATCGTCAAAACCCAGTTCAGCAATGTCACCTTTGAGTATGAAATGAAAAACGGGGCCATCATGCAAAATGACGGCAGCCTAAATTTCAGCAGGGCAGATGAGCTGCTTGCCTTATGTGAAAAGGACGGATTGAATGTGTATGGGCATACCCTTTGCTGGTATCAGAATGACAACACCAATTATCTGACTTCACTGAAGGGACCCGATGGTAAAATAGATTCTTCCATGGTGGAAAATGCCATGAAAACATTTATTACTTCAATGATTGATCATTACAAGGATAAGGTCCATGCCTGGGATGTGATCAACGAACCTGTTGACGACAACGGGCTTATTCGTACCGGGTTATCAGGGAATAGTTTTTTTTACTGGGGGCAATACCTTGGACCGGGGTATATTGCCAGGGCGTTCCAATATGCGCATGCCGCGGACAGTTCAGCAAAATTATTCCTGAATGATTACAATCAGGAAACCAATCCCCGTAAACTGGATTCACTGATTGCCATCGTCAATCGGCTGAAAGCGGCAAATATCCCCATTGACGGTCTGGGAATGCAGATGCATATCAGCATAAATACCCCTGACAGCGGGATTGATAATGCATTTAAAATGGTTGCAGCCACAGGATTGCTGATCAGAATTTCAGAAATGGATGTCAAGGTCAACCCTTCCAATGTACCGGGTTTTATCATAAATCCGTCCCTGCTGGAACAGCAGGCGGAAAAAGTGAAATATGCCATTGAATCATTCCGGCGCAATGTTCCTGCTGCCCAGCAGTTCGGGGTGACTTTTTGGAACGTGGGTACCCTGGACAGCTGGATCGATAAAATGGGAAATAATGATAGTCCTACCTTATTTGATTCCGCATACAATAAGAAACCGGATTTTTTTGCTGCATTGGCCGCATTCAGCGAAAAGTGAATTAGCGTCGCTAAGGGAACGGCTTTAGCCCGAAATGGCTGATGTTTTCAGCCAAATCAACTGTTCTTACCGTTTGTCCCCATATATTATTTAACTTCAAACGTTGTAGTTCATTCAATGTCTTTAATCGGTGCATTTGTGTTTTTATTTGTTCCCTTAATGTATTTATTTTGATTGATTATATTGACTTATCGTTTCTGAAACGAGTTAGTGGCTGTGTTTGCACGCGATAATTAAAATGCTTAAAGTGGACCTATTATCATTGCAGGACAAGGTAATTATAGTTACCGGAGGTACAGGTATATTGGGGAATGCTTTTGTAAACGGTATTTGTAAAGCCGGAGGTACGGCTGTAATTATTGGCAGAAATGAATGTGCGGGTACTGAGCAGGCAGGGAAGCTGCAGCAAGGGGGACAAAATGCATTTTTTGTCCGGGCGGATGTACTGGTTGAAGAGGACTTAAAAAAAGCCTGCGGGATCATACTGGAGAAAACCGGGCATATTGATGGACTCGTCAATGCAGCCGGCGGTAATATCCCAGCGGCAGTACTGGAGCCTCATGAAGATGTTTTCGGGATTAAGACTTCAGCCATGCGGGAGGCTTTTGATCTGAATCTGTTTGGTACCATCCTGCCTTCCCTGATCTTTATTCAGCATATTGCCGGGCAAAAAGCCAGTATTATTAATATTTCTTCGATGGCTGCACGGATGGCCATCACCAGGGTGCTTGGCTATTCCATGGCTAAGGCGGGTGTAGATAATTTCACCCGGTGGATGGCGGTGGAACTGGCAAACCGGTATGGGGACAGGATACGGATCAATGCGATTGCTCCAGGATTTTTCATTACCAAGCAGAATAAATCCCTGTTGACTAACGGGGATGGATCCTTCACGGAAAGGGGTGAAACCGTTATTCGGAATACGCCCTTCCGCCGCTTTGGACAGCCGGAGGAACTGGTCGGCACATTACTCTGGTTGCTTTCAGATGCATCCTCTTTTGTCAGTGGGGAGATCATCTGCGTAGATGGAGGATTTCATGTCTTTTCAGGGGTTTAATTATCTATGTGGGTCTAATGCCCGTCCCTGGCGGGTTATATTAAGGTTAAATGGATACCCCGCTGATTTCAGCGGGGTATTTTTTTATGAGGCATTCATAGCTCCTCCTTCAGCACAAACATGTTGAATTTACTTCGGATATTTGGCTTGTCTGCTGCAATGGGTCAACAAATCTGCGGGTTTAATACAAAGCCGAAACGGTTCCCCGGAGCTTTTTATAAAATTTGCCAAAGCTACTGTGTCATTAAAAGAGCCTTATCAAAGCCTGAACCTTATTTTTCCGTCATTTCCCTTATTTCAGCAGGGATAAGCCTTTTGCGGATCAAGGTCAACCTGAATAACTATTTGTTACAGGCAGTTCCCGGTTATTTGTCCGTAAGCGTTGGATTTTTTTTGAGCTTCTTCCAATGCAAGCAGATATCGATCGGAAGTAATCATTGCTGTATACCCTTAAGCCAGCACCTGAATGGAAAATTAAGCCTGAGATATCGCTTTGGGTCTTTAGCAAACCGGGGGAAATAATGGGAGTATCAACGATGATTTTCTTTATTTCATAAGCGGTTACTACCTTTTTTCTATCACCCTGTTTAACTGTACAATCAATTTTACTGACCTGAACCCGGGCCGCTATGGCGCTAGCTATAGCTTCTTTGTGAATCAAGGAACCTGAAAAAAGCGGGAACTCGGTTTTCAGCCGGGGGGGCAGCGAATAATCGCTTCTCCGGATATCCTTCTTTTTAATATAAAATTATTTCGCTTTCCTTTTATTAGTCAATAGGGAGCCATGTTTAATTTCGGGCAAATGCGGAAAACAGAAACGATGTGCTTGATTTTGTTTTAGCAGGAGTCGGTAATTAATCTTAATGATTTTAATAATTATACCTTTATTCCCAGCATATTGTTCTTGGAAATATTAGTTCGTATTATACTTTTAAATCAATAATATGATTTAGTCTCAAATGAGAAGAGGAAGTCCGATTTTAAATATTTTAATTGTCCTTTCTCCTTTAACTGAACAAAAAGAACAATTTTACATTAACGAATTAAAATTATTAGTTGTCTGATTAAAATTTATATGCAAATCAATATTTTAGCAAAAAACGACAGGGCTTTTTTATCGTGATGCAGAACAAGCTGGGGATTTAAATTATGTTTTTTTTATTACTGACCCGATTAATTTAACTATGAAACTGATTGAAACCTGGAGATGGTTCGGACCTGATGACCCGGTGAGCCTGGCGGATATCCGGCAAACTGGTGCTGAAGGTATTGTCACCGCCTTGCACCATATTCCCCACGGGGAGATTTGGCCGGTTAATGAAATCCTGAAAAGGAAGGAATTGCTTTCTGCCCATGGGTTTCCCTGGACAGTGGTGGAAAGCCTGACCGTCCATGAGGATATTAAAACACGTTCTGGCGATTATTTAGTTTATATAGAAAAATACAAGCGCTCCCTGGAAAATATTTCTGCCTGTGGGATCGGAATTGTCACCTATAATTTCATGCCGGTCAATGACTGGACAAGGACCAGCCTCGATTACCGGATGCCGGATGGCTCCAAGGCTTTATATTTCAATAGGGTGGATCTGGCCGTATTCGATATTTTCCTTTTGAAAAGGAAGGATGCTTCGGCGGATTATACCGATGCGGTTATCCGGGAGGCGGAGAAAAAATACAGCAGTTATTCTCCCGGTCAGCTTGATCAACTGGCATCAGTCATCATGTTCGGCATACCGGGGGAGGTAAAAATGACCCTGGATAAAATGCGGTATAAGCTGGCTGCCTATCACGGAATGGATCATCAGTCCCTTCGGGAAAATCTGAAATATTTTTTAAGCCAGGTCGTCCCTGTGGCTGGTGAACTCGGCATCAGGATGGCCATCCATCCGGATGACCCTCCTTTTGACATTTTCGGCCTTCCGCGGATAGTCAGTGACGGGGAAGACCTGGAATTTATCACCAATGCAGTTCCCCATCCCAGCAACGGTATTTGTTTTTGTACCGGATCCCTGGGAGTTTCTCCCGATAATGATCTGGTGGAAATGATCCGGGCCCTGGGGACCAGGATTCATTTTGTGCATTTTAGGAATACCAAAAGGGATCCATATGGAAACTTTGTGGAAGCCGACCATCTGGGAGGCGATACTGACTTATATGCTGTTATGAAAGAAATCCTGGATATGCGCCAGCAGGTGAATGTCCCCATTCCTTTCCGTCCAGATCATGGACACCAGATGCTGAGCGACCTTTCAGTTTCCACAAATCCGGGTTATTCCTGTATTGGCCGGATGCGCGGACTCGCAGAACTCAGGGGAATGCAGACCGGTATACTGAGGTCCATGGGTTGGTGAATTCACTTGTGGATCACCAGTTTTCCGGGCACCTGAAGGTGTATCGGCTTCAGCAATTCAGCATCAGGCTGAAGGATATTTTTCAACAGCAGCTTAATGGCTTCAATGCCAATCTGGTAGGAATTCTCATCCACTGAAGCTATGGGCATATGATCCAGGTATTCCAGGAGGGGCAGGTTCCCGAATCCCACAAAATCAATCTTATCCAGCAATTCAGGATGGTTTTTTTTGAGGAAGGCAATCGCTTCCAGAGAGATATAATTTTTAAAGGCCAGGATCGCAGTCGGGGCATTGTCCATGCTGGTGAACTTCTGCATGATGATTTCCGTGGAATCGCGGGTCAGATCGGACTGCATGACCAGCTCTTTGTCATAGGGAATCCCGTTTTTCCTGAGGGCTTCTTTATAGCCGGCATGCCTGGATTCGCTGGCACCCATATTATCAGGGCCCTTGATATGGGCAATCCTTTTATGTCCTTTCCCTAACAGGAATTCCGTCGCCTTTATGGCTCCTACCTTGTTATTGGTGCTTACTGATACACAGGCCGGATCTTTTAAAATACGGGCTACATACACTACCGGAATACCGAGGGATTTCAGTTTCAGGAAAGGAGAAGTATCCTTTGTATTTTTAGTGACCGTGACGATAAGTCCATCTACCCGGTTGCTGATCATCATATTGATGATCTTCTTTTCGAGTTCAGGGTCTTCATAGGACTGAGAAATGATCACATTGTATTTCTCCTCCAGGGCTACTTTTTCTACCCCATTGATGGCCAGTACGTAGAACTGGTCCAGCAGGCTGGGTATGATCAGCCCAATGGTGAAACTCTTGCTTTGCTTGAAGTTCCGGGCAGCCTCGTTGGGAATATAATCCCATTCCAGAGCCAGTTTTTTAACCCGTTCAGTGGTGAATTGTCCAATACTGGGGTCATCATGCAGCGCTTTGGAAATGGTGGAAAAAGACATGTTCAACTTCTGAGCCATATCTTTTATAGTAACTCCTTTTTTCATTTTTCCCCCTTTTTCCGTTTCACTTATGAAAGATAAAAAAAAAATAACGTTGTAGCAAAACATTTCAAACGTTGTAGTAGCTGAAAAATGCCATTAGGCCGTGTTCCGCCTTGATTTTCCGGTATTTAATGGATTATCTTGGACTTCGTACCAATCTTTTCTAACCATATAAAACCACAAGCACATGCCCAAAAATTTACGATTGATAAAGCAGCTTACGGGGTGCTTTTGCATTTTACAGACACTGATTCCGATAAGTTTGTATGCCCAGCGACCAGTGATTTCTGGAAAGGTATTCGATGTGGCAACCAATAACCCGCTGATTGGAGTAACCGTGTCACTCAAAGGTACGCAGACTGGGACATTTACCAATGTTAACGGTTCTTATCATCTGTCAATCCCTAATTCAGGGGACACTTTGGAGTTTAGTTTTCTGGGATACCTTAAAAGAGATTTTGCCGTCCGGGGGCGCCGGTTCATCAATGTGGGCTTGAGTGCTACCCGTCAAAGCCTCAATGAAGTCGTGGTGGTTGGTTACGGCACCCAGCAGAAAAGCGATGTTACCGGTTCCATTGTCACCCTTAAAGGCAGCACCATACTGCAGGTACCCTCCCCAAACCTGATCGCCGGACTTCAGGGTAGGGCTTCGGGTGTGGATATCGTTTCCAATAGTTCCAATCCGGGGGCTATTCCCCAAATCAGGATCCGGGGTGATCGCACCCTGACAACCACAGCCAGTGCTGACGATGCACAGAATGGACCCCTGGTGGTGGTGGATGGGATACCATACAGCGGCAATATCAATGACATCAACCCGGATGATATAGCGAATGTCAGCATATTGAAGGATGCTTCGGCTACGGCCATCTATGGATCCAGGGGGTCAGGCGGGGTGATCATCATCACTACCAAGAGAGGGACACCGGGCAGGCAGGTATTCACTTATAATGCCTATTATGGAGTAGATAATATCACGGGGGAATATCCGGTATTCAACGGACCGCAGTATGCTGCCTATAAGACGGCTGCAGCTGCCGGCAATAATGTAAATCCCGGGACCAATGCCTACGGACTGACCACGGCGGAGGCAGCCGGACTGGCCAAGGGGGTATCCACGGACTGGCAGAAACTGATCTTCAGGCAAGGGTATACAGATGATCAGGAGATCAGTGTGGCCGGAGGCAATCAGGCCATCCAATATTCCATGGGTGCAGGATACTACAAGGTGCAGGGTGTCGTTCCAGGCCAGAACTTCACCAGGTATTCCATTCATTCGACCATTGATGATCAGGTCAACCGGCATATCAAGATCGGCTATACAGGCATCAATTCCATGGAATATACCAATTTCGGAGGAGGGGATCCGGTAGGCGGACTGGTCAGGCTCAGCCCCCTGACTGCGCCCTATAATGCAGATGGGTCCATTAATTTGTATCCCCAGATCGGGGCTTTAGATGCTAACGTAGTCAATCCCCTAACCCTTATTACGGATCAGCAGGCCATCGTGAACAATGACCGGAGGCTGAACACTTTTAATAGCTTGTACGGAGTATGGCAGATCATTCCGAACCTGAAATACCGGATCAATGTGGGTCTGAATTACAGTCAGGATCAGTCCGGGACCTATTTCGGACCCAATACTTTTGCGAATGGCAATGCCACCGCCTTATCCCAGGCCAATGAATCCGTGGGGAATTCTGAGTCCTATTCCGCCACTGTGGAAAACCTGCTGATATTCGATAAGACCTTCGCTGGGAAGCACCGCCTCACATTTACCGGTTTGTATAGTGTGGAGAAGGATCATACCCAGAGCAGTGGCATCTTCGGTACGGGTATTCCTGCAGATTATATTCAGAACTATAACCTCAGCCTGGCTAATACGGTCAATGCATCAAATTCGTCATCAAATCCCTGGAATTATGCAGACCGGGGTCTGATTTCCTATATGGCCAGGGTAAATTATTCCTTTGAGAACCGATTCCTGCTGACCGCTACCTTAAGGACAGACGGTTCTTCCGTACTTTCGGTAGGCAACCAGTATTACACCTACCCTGCCTTTGCCGCAGGATGGAACATGACCAATGAAAGGTTCATGCAGCACATCAAAGCCATCTCTTACCTTAAATTAAGGGCTGGTTGGGGCATCACTTCCAGCCAGAGCATCAATCCTTACTCCACTTTGGGTGCTTTGGGGGTTGATTACTACAATTTCGGCCCCGGTACGGCAGGTCAGAACACCGGTTACCTGGTGCAGACCCTGGGAAATAAAAACCTGAAATGGCAGTCCACGGCAGAATTAAACCTGGGTGCAGATTTCGGGCTATTCAATAACCGCATTACAGGTTCTATAGATGTATACAATCAGAATACCAATAATATTCTGCTATCCGAGAGTCTGCCCCCCAGCAATGGAGCGGGGAGTACCATTGTCAATGCTGGAAAAACAAAAGGACATGGTTTTGAAATCAGCGTAAGTTCCCTGAATATCCGTACCCACAGCGGGTTTACCTGGAGGACGGATGTCAATGTTTCTGTAAACAGAAATGAAGTGGTGGCTCTTCAGAATCCCACCCTATTAGCAGATATCGGAAATGGCTGGTTTGTCGGTCAGCCCCTGTCGGTCATTTACGATGTCAAGAAAATCGGCATCTGGCAGACTGCGGATTCTACGCAGGCAGCAAGTTACGGAGAGAAACCGGGTATGATCAGGGTGCAGGATGTAGGTACGACTACAGATGCAAAAGGTAATCCGAGTGGCGGACCAGATGGCAAGATCAATGCAGCTGACCGGCAGATCATCGGCAACTTTGAGCCGAGATGGACCGGCGGCCTGACCAACACCTTTTCTTATAAGGGTATTGACCTTACCGTGGTCATGTTTGCCAGGATGGGCATGATGGTGGTGGTTCCTTATGTCATGTCCGATGGGGGTGCCCAGGGCTTTGACTTCTTCAACAACAGCCGGAATAACAGCCTGAAAAGGAATTACTGGACCCCAAACAATCCGACCAATGCATTTCCTCAGCCAAACGCCGCTACGGACTATACAAACTATTCCTCTACCTTAGGTTACGTGGATGGATCCTTCATTAAAGTCAGGAGTATTGATCTGGGTTACACCATTCCCCCTAAGGTCCTGGAAAAAGCAGGGATCAGTTCACTGCGGGTATACCTGACCGTCGCTAATCCTTTCATACTCTATTCCCCCTTTGTGAAGCAAGGCTACGGGCCGGATCCTGAAGGGAACGGATACGGAGGAGTAAGTACTTCAACAGTCGGAGGAACCCCGGTTCCCGGAAGGGCCATTACTGTCAATCTGAATACACCACCGACCCGCCAGTTCAACATCGGGGTAAACCTGCAATTCTAACGGAATTAAAATAGCTAGTCATGAAACTGAAAACAAAAATATACTTCATATCCTCGGTTGCGGTCTTGCTGACCTTTTCCAGCTGTTCCAAATTATTAGTTGAACAACCTCGGTCACAGATCACTCCCCAGTTTTTCTCCACCCCGGGTGGTATCCTGGGGGGCATTGCAGGAGTCTATTCCGATATGCGCAATCTCTGGGGCACGGAAGGCTTTCTCAACATGTGTGTGGGAGGCACGGATGAAGATTTGGTCGGAGGAAGCGGCAATCCCAATTTCTTTACCTATAGCATCGTGAACAGCGATATTGTGGGTTTATGGAATATTGCCTACCAGGATATCAATACCCTGAATGGAGTATTACAGTATGGGGCAAGCGCCAACCTGGATTCTACCACCAAGAACCAATATCTCGGACAGGCTAAGTTCCTGCGCGCTTTTTATTATTTTTACCTGGTACAGACTTATGGACCGGTCCCCCTCCACCTGAAATTCATCACTGTGCCCTCCACCGCAGATTCCCGGGCACCTATCGCAGATATATATAACCAGATCATCCAGGATCTGACCCAGGCTTCCACTGAACTGGCCCCCGTACCCACAGCACCTTTCCTGGGTAAACCGGCCACACAACCTACTGCCCTTTACCTGCTGGCCAAGGCTTACCTGACCAGGGGATGGTCCAGTGCAGCACAGGCATCGGATTTTGATAGTGCATCCACTATTGCCAGTAACCTGATCGCCAATGCATCCATCTATGGCCTGGGCCTCTGGCAGGATTATGCCAATGTGAATAAACCCGGTAATGAATATGGGGAAGAGTCCCTGATGGTCATTGACCATCAAAATAGCCTGACTTATGGAGATTATACCATCGGCACTTATGCCAGCGGTCCCAAGGAAAACAAATCCTGCTTTTATTTCCGGCCAAACTATCCTGCAGTCAATGCGAATTATCCGGCCGGGGGCGGAGCCGGGGTGATGACCAGGGATATCACCAACGGGCGCCCATTCATCCGGGTAAGACCCAATGGACCCTACCTGCTGAATGAAGCTTTTGCCGATCGGATCAATGATTCCCGCTGGGACAATACCTTTCAGACGGTCTGGATTGCCAATACTACGCCGGCCGTGGTTACCCCGAGGGGAACCCTGATCCCCGGAGTGGATACGGCCATCTGGACCCCGCCTTATGAAGTGTCTGCCGCCGAAAGGGCTTCTTTCCCCGGGATCATTTTCACCCCCGACGGAGAGGGAGACAAGGACAGCAGCTGGTCACCCAACATGTTCCCATCCATGAAAAAGTATGATGATCCCAACAAGGTGCAGATCAACGATGCATCCACCAGGCCCTTCATCATTTTCAAATTTTCCGAAGTGTACCTGATTGCCGCAGAGGCTTATTATAAACAGGGGGATCTGGTAGATGCAGCTGCCATGCTTAATGTGCTCAGACAGCGGGCAGCTTACCGGAGTACAAATACGGCTGCGCAGAATGCAGCTGCAGTGACAGCGATGACCATCGTACCTTCCCAGGTAACCCTGGATTTCATTCTGGACGAACGCACCCGGGAGTTGTATGGGGAATATCAAAGGTGGTGGGATCTGGTGAGGACCAACTCATTGGCTGAAAGGCTCCAGAGATTTAATCCCCTGGAAGCATATCCCGGTTTTAGCAAGGAACCTACAGATTATGTGCTCAGGCCGGTTCCCCAGACTGAAATTGACCTGGTCACTTCCGGGCCTCCATTCCCCCAGAATCCGGGATATTAAGCCATAGACATGGATTTTCTGGTTGAATAAATGAAAAGAAGAATGGGTCAAACCATTCTTCTTTTCTTCATTCATGGGGAATCAATGGTTATCCGGGCAGGCGCCGGGCCTGGGCTTGAACGCTGATGAACATCCCGGATTCGGGGAATTCATATACCATAACCAATTTATATTCCGCCCTAAATATGTGGAATTTCTGCAAAAATCCGCACCTGAACCCAAAACACTTATTGCTGTTTACCCGGTCACGGATGATCAATCCGGGTGAATCAGGATAATAGACCTTGGAGCGCCACCTGGCTGCTGCTGCACTGGTTTTCTTTTTATAAAAGGGCAGCTGAAAAAGTTGCATCTGGGACAGCAAACTGAGCCGGTTCATGGCCAGTTTAACCCAGGGGAGTTGCGGGGAAAGGGGAACAAACCCTATGGGATGGTTATATTTGTATTGATGACATTTTAATACAGATCACCTTTAAATACAAAAGATATTATGCCAATATTAACAGGAGAAACCACCTATTTCCCGGGTATCGGAACCATCAGTTACGAAGGTCCGCAGAGTGACAACCCGCTGGCCTTTCACTGGTATGATGCAAACAGGATTATCGCCGGCAAAACCATGCAGGAGCATCTGCGGTTTTCCTGTGCATACTGGCATTCTTTCTGCGGCAACGGTTCGGATCCTTTCGGAGAACCCACCCATGTATTTACCTGGAACCGGATCCAGGATCCCTTAGCCAAAGCAAGGGAAAAAATGGACGCCGCCTTTGAATTCATCACCAAAATGGGGATTCCGTTTTATTGTTTTCATGATATGGACGTGGTGGATTTCACCCGGGATGTGCCCGAAAATGAAAAACGCCTGGAAGCCATTACCAGGTATGCGAAGCAGAAACAGGCCGCCAGCGGGGTAAAACTGCTCTGGGGCACCGCCAACCTGTTTTCCAATGGAAGATATATGAACGGGGCAGCCACCAATCCGGATTTCCATGTGCTTGCCCATGGGGCAGCCCAGGTCAGGGCCGCCCTGGATGCCACCATTGCCTTGGAAGGGGAAAACTATGTATTCTGGGGGGGGAGGGAAGGGTATATGAGCCTGCTGAATACCCATATGAAAAGGGAGCGGGATCACCTGGCCATGTTCCTCCAAAAATCCAGGGATTATGCCAGAAAGCAGGGGTTCAGGGGAAATTTCTTCGTAGAACCTAAACCCTGTGAGCCGACCAAGCATCAGTATGATTATGATGCTGCCACAGTGATCGGGTTTTTGCGGGAATATGACCTGATCGGTGATTTCAAACTGAATATTGAAGTGAACCATGCCACCCTGGCCGGGCATACTTTCCCTCATGAGTTGCAGACGGCCGCTGACGCAGGACTTCTTGGAAGCATGGACGCCAACCGGGGAGATTACCAGAATGGATGGGATACGGATCAGTTCCCCTGGAACATCAACGAACTGGTGGAAGCAATGCTTGTGATTCTGGGAGCAGGGGGATTCAAGGGAGGTGGGATCAATTTTGACGCGAAGATCCGCAGGAACTCCACTGACCCCGCAGATCTATTTTATGCCCATATCGGGGGCATGGATGCCATTGCCCGGGCCCTGGTCATAGCCGAGGATGTACTGAAAGAGGGTAAGTACTCCCAGCTGCGCAGAGAAAGATATGCCTCCTTTGATCAGGGCAGCGGCAAAGCCTTCGAACAGGGCAGGTTGTCCCTGGAAGATCTCCGGGAATATGCGATCAAACACGGTGAACCTGATATTAAAAGTGGTCAACAGGAATTATTCGAACTGGTGATCAGCAGATTCATCTGAGATAATCCATTAGCCTACTTTTTCATTCCATTATACAACAGCCAGGATATGTCAGTCGTGAACGCATTAGTGGATTCAAACAATTCCGGGTACCGTAAGGGTAATCCGTATTATATCACCCTGCTTACCATGGTGGCTGCCCTGGGTGGGTTATTATTCGGGTATGACACGGCCGTCGTGAACGGGGCGGAAAAATCCCTGGTGGATTTTTTCATTTCCCCCATGATGGGGTCTGGCCATGCCCATTATGCGGCTGCCATGATTTCCCAGTACACCGGATTGATGATCATTGTGCTTTACGCGGTTACCCTGGTTATTTGCGGGCAGATCATCCGCTTACTGGGTTTTAAAAGGGGGGGGATCTTTGTTGTTTTGCTCCTCACCTTATTGACCTTTTGGGCCCTGGGGTTTGCCCGCAGGCCCATGCCTGAAAATAGCGGGGCTTTGCAGGATACGGCAAATGCCATCAAGGGTTTTCTGATTGCCAGTGCACTGATCGGGTGCATCATCGGGGGGGCTTCAGCAGGGTTCATTTCCCGGTCCCTGGGCAGGAAGAATGGACTTTTTATCGCAGCCATTGCTTTTTTCATTTCAGCGATCGGTGCGTGGAAACCGGAAGCATTCAATTTTTTTGGCACCCTGGACGCTTATTCTTTCGTGGTATACCGGATCATCGGCGGGATCGGGGTGGGCATTGCATCCATGATTTCTCCCATGTACATTGCTGAAATTGCGCCTGCTGGTGTCCGGGGCAAACTGGTTTCATTTAATCAGTTTGCCATCATTTTCGGCATGCTGGTGATATACTTTGTTAATTATTTCATTGCCCGTCAGGGAAACGAACAATGGTTGGTCACGGAGGGTTGGCGCTGGATGTTCTTTTCGGGATCCATCCCTGCCATAATATTCTTTTTACTCTTATTTTTTGTTCCGGAGACTCCCCGGTACCTGGCCATGAAAGGCAGGGATGATCTGGCCCTGAACGTATTGGGTAAGATTGCGGGAACGGAAAAGGCACCATTGATTTTGACTGAGATCAAAAGCACCATTCACGAAAAGCGTGCTCCCTGGCTATCCTATGGGTTCCCCGTCATCTTAATCGGGATACTGCTTTCGGTATTCCAGCAGTTCGTCGGAATCAATGTGGTCCTTTATTATGCAGGTAATATTTTCCGGAATATGGGGTCTTCCACCGATTCATCCCTGCTATTAACCATCATCGTAGGAATTGTCAATCTCCTGTTCACCGTCGTCGCCATTTTAACTGTGGACAAATTCGGGCGCAAGCCCCTGATGATTATAGGTTCAACTGGGATGGCCCTGAGCATGTTTGCGCTGGGTTTTGCCTTTTACCTGGGTAAGCTGGGTGCGGGAGCCCTGGTGTTCATGCTCCTGTATACTGCATCATTCGCCATGAGCTGGGGTCCGGTCTGCTGGGTACTCCTGGCTGAAATATTCCCCAACAGCATAAGGGGAGCACTTTCCATCGCCGTGGCAGCCCAGTGGATCGCTAATTGGGTGGTGTCGCTGACTTTCCCGATGCTGAATGATAACCGCTGGCTGATCGGGACATTCCATCATGGATTTTCTTACTGGATATATGGGGTAATGGGAATATTATCTGCCCTTTTCATCTGGAAGGCAGTTCCTGAAACCAGGGGGAAGACCCTGGAGGAGATAGAAGGATTCTGGAAGAAAAAACCCCTGGCTGAACGATGAAAATACCGGATATGTGGAATAAATCCGATGACTTCCGATCAGGTATACCTGGACTGTCCGGCATGGGACCCCAGCAAAAGGGGTATTCAAAAAATTAAAACCACCTGAACAATGAAAGCGATTTTATTACGGGTATTGGGAACCTGTCTTGCTGCCCTGGTGGTCATAGCCCTGGTTTACAATAACGCATTTGCGCAAATGGCGGATTTCCGGAAAATGACCCCAATACAACGGAGTGCCTTTTTTGCAAAGATGTTTGCAGGCGCCCGTAAGGACAGGGAAAAGATGATGGCGGAACTCCATATTAAGGTACCCGATAACCTTCCACCTGATTCGACTGACCCGAACCGGCCAAATCACCTTACCCAGCGTCCTGGTTCCAGTAACTGGTATGATGACACCGGTAATATTTATGTGAGGTCTGAATGGGGAAACTGGTCCAACTATACAGAATCAAAAGCGGGAGGGTATATTCTGCCTGATCCCCTGAAGCTCAATAATGGCAGGATGGTTACCCGGGCTGCCGACTGGCGGAAGTATAGAAGGCCAGAAATATTGCATGATTTCCAGATTGATGTATATGGCCAGATTCCGCGACACCCCCCAAAAGTAAATTTCCAGGTTATCCATACCGATAGCCAGGCCCTGGGAGGGCTGGCCATTCAAAGAAACGTGGTAGGACATATCGACAATTCCGGTTTTCCTGCTGCCAGACCCAGCATTCCGTTTACCCTCTATATACCTGCCGCAGCCCGGAAACCTGTTCCCCTGATGGTGATTGTTTGGGGAGGGTTTCCTGCTCCTTTAGGCACGATCCGGGAGATCCTGGACACAGGCTGGGCGGTTGCCATTGTGAATACTGGGGCCATACAGCAAGACAACGGATCAGGACTGGACGCAGGGATTATCGGTTTGGTCAATAAAGGGAAATCCCGAAAGCCGGATGACTGGGGAGTACTGGCTGCCTGGAGTTGGGGGTTGAGCAGGACACTCGATTATTTTGAAAAGGATAAATCCATCAATCCAAAGGAAATCGGCATTCAGGGGCACTCGCGGTGGGGGAAGGCGGCAATCCTGGCCGGTGCCATGGACAGGCGCTGGGCGATGGTATTTTCCAGCTGTGCCGGGGCCATGGGTACTTCCTTGGAAAAACGAAGCTGGGGGGAAACCATTGACAATGTAGCGGGGACCCAGGAATATCACTGGATGGCTGGTAATTTCCTCCGCTATGCGGGACACTGGAAGGACATGCCGGTGGATGCCCACGAACTGATTGCCCTGGTGGCCCCCCGTCCGGTCTTTATCACCGGGGGCACCCAGGATCAGTGGTCCGATCCTCATGGGGAATTTCTGGCCTGCGTGGGTGCGGACCCGGTCTACCGGCTACTCGGGGTAAAAGGACTGGGCACCACTATTATGCCTGCACCCAATGTTTCCCTGGTCAGCGGGAACCTCGCATTCAGGGAACATGCCGGAGGACATATGGATGTACCGGACTGGCCGGTCTTCCTGCATTTTGCACACCGGTATTTCAGAAAAGAAGGAAGCAAGCATGAAAACAGATAAAAAAGGCATTTCCGAATGGCCCGCGGATGGAATCTCCGGTAACATGCGGAAAGTAATTTTTTTCACCAGGAGGGTAAAACTGCATCCCTGGACAGGAATAGTTTTTGCAGCCTGTCTGCTGCTCAGTGCGCAGGGCATTAGTGGGCAGGTCCGGTTGCCCAGACTGGAAAGCGATGGCATGGTGTTGCAGCGGGATGCTCCGGTAAAGATCTGGGGATGGGCCTCTCCGGGAGAGAAACTGAGCCTTGGCTTTCGAGGCCGACACTATAGGATTTTAACCAATTCCGGCGGTACATGGCAACTCCTGCTTCCCCCAATGAAAGCGGGGGGACCTTACCAAATGGATATTGAATCATCCAACCGGATCCTGCTGAGCAATATCCTCATTGGAGATGTCTGGGTTTGTTCAGGACAGTCCAATATGGTGTTACCCATGCAAAGGGTGGCTCCCCGGTACAGGAAAGTCATCGCTGAGGCCTCCAATCCGGAAATCCGGGAGTTCCATGTGCCGGATGCTTATGATTTCAATGGCCCCAGGGATAATTTGTATTCAGGAAGCTGGAAAGCAGCTGATTCCGAACAGGTGCTTCAGTTTTCTGCTGCAGGTTATTTTTTCGCCAGGCAATTGTTTAAGAAATACCATGTGCCCATTGGCTTGATCGTTGCTGCGGTTGGTGGAACACCTATCCAGTCCTGGCTGGGCCAGGATGCCTTGCAGCAATTTCCGGATTATCTGAAGACAGCGGAACTTTTCAACAACCCCCATTATCTGGACAGTATCAGGCAGGAGAATAGGCAGGTTTCCGGGGCATGGTACCGGAGTTTATGGAAACTGGACCGGGGGATGCATGGGCCGAAGCCCTGGTATGATACCAGCTATGACGCTTCAGCATGGCCCAGGATGAACCTTCCGGGTTACTGGAATGCAGGGGGGCCCGGAGCTATACACGGAGTTACCTGGTTCCGCAAAACGGTCTACCTGCCCCCTGCCATGACCGGGATACCGGCGATGCTATTGCTGGGCAGGATCGTGGACAGGGATTCCGTATATGTAAATGGAAAATTTGCAGGAACTACCGGATATAAATATCCACCGCGCAGATATCACCTGCCGCCGGGCATGCTCCGGCCTGGTAAAAATATTATTGTGGTCAGGGTAATCAATTATTCGGGTCTGGGAGGTTTTATCAAGGACAAGCCTTATCTGCTGCAAGCCGGTGGCCTGACTAAGGACCTGAAAGGAATGTGGAGGTACAAGATTGGAGCCGTCATGGGGCCGCTGGCAGCTCCCACCTTCATTCAGTATGAGCCCCTGGGACTGTTCAATGGCATGATATCCCCGTTGCTCCCTTATACCATCCGAGGTATTGTTTGGTACCAGGGAGAATCCAATACGGAACAACCAGGGGATTACCATAAGTTATTTACTTCTTTGATCGGGGAGTGGCGGAAAAAATGGAAGGAAGGAAATATTCCCTTCCTCTTTGTCCAGTTGCCCAATTACGGGAAGGCGGTCACGAAGCCTGTAGCAAGCGGATGGGCCCGCGTAAGGGAAGCGCAGCTTCGGACATTATCGCTGCCAAACACCGGTATGGCCGTGACCATTGACATCGGGGAATGGAACGATATCCATCCGCTGGATAAAGAAGATGTGGGCAGGAGGCTGGCACTTGCCGCTGAAAGATTATCCTACGGAGATAAGGGGCTGGTTTTTTCCGGACCCATTTACCAGGGCATGCAGCGGGCCGGGAACCGGATCATCATCCGGTTTTCCCATGAAGGGGGCGGATTGGAGGCTAAAGGAGGGAAATCCCTGAAATGTTTCACCATTGCCGGAAAGGATGGAACTTTTTTCCCGGCCGAAGCAAAAATATCTGGTCAGAAAGTCATCGTTTGGAGCAGCCTGGTAGCTCATCCTGAAGCCGTTCGCTACGGCTGGGCGGATAATCCTGCCGGAGCAAACCTGATTAACAAAGAAGGTTTGCCGGCATCACCATTCCGCACGGATGACTGGACAGATAGGTTCCAGCAATGAATTTCCTGAATTCATCATAAAAAAATGCCATGAAAATAATCCTTATCTGCTCCCTGCTGAAATTGGCTCATATTTCTTTTGGCGGTCCAGCCACAGACAGGCTTTTGACAGACAGCATTCCACCGGTCGTTCACCTGACTGCCATTCAGGACCATCAGCGGATCATGGACCTGCTACATATCGATTCGCTGCGTCCGGGACCCTCCACCAATCCGAAATCCCCCAATGCGGATAATATCCGGGAAGCATTGGCCAATCCGTATCCGGTGTTGCCGGATCCGCTAAGAATGAACAATGGAACCAGGGTCACATCAGCCAGACAATGGTGGAAAAAAAGGCGTCCGCAGATCCTGGAAGCATTCGACAAGGATATCTATGGAAGGGTTCCCCGAAATGTGCCTGCAGTGCATTGGAAGGTGATCAGCTCAAAGCATGAAATTAAGGACAGTATTCCTGTCATCGTCAAAGAGGTGGTGGGCCGGGTGGATAATTCCGCATATCCGCTGATCAAAGTCGATATCCAGTTAACGGTGACCACCCCTTCCCTGGCCAAAGGCCCCGTTCCAGTCATGATGGATTTCGGGTTCGTATTCCCGAAGGGGTTTAAATTTAAATTCCCGCCGAACTTCAAAAGACCGGTTGGACCTGACTGGAAGGAACTGGTCCTGGATAAGGGCTGGGGGTATGCCGTACTCATCCCGAACAGCATTCAACCGGATAACGGTGCCGGGCTGACCGAAGGGATCATCGGCCTGGTCAACAGGGGTCAGCCCCGTAAGCTGGATGACTGGGGAGCGTTAAGGGCCTGGGCCTGGGGAGCCAGTCGTGCACTGGACTTTCTCCGCACGGATAAAAATGTGAATGGCCGCGAAGTGGGCATTGAAGGGGTTTCCCGCAATGGCAAGGCAGCCCTGATCACGATGGCCTATGATCCCCGTTTCGCCATCACCCTGGTGGGTTCCTCCGGACGCGGGGGTGCTGCGTTATTCCGCCGTAACCTGGGAGAGACCGTGGGTACCCTGGCCTCAGCTGGGGAGTATCACTGGTTCTGCGGTAATTTTCTTCAGTACGACGGGCCCCTGAATCCGGGTGATCTCCCTGTGGATTCCCACGAGTTGATTGCCCTCTGCGCACCCTGTCCTGTCTTCATCAGCTGCGGCTCTCCGAAACTGGAAGGACACTGGGAAGATGACCGGGGACAGTTCATGGCAGAAGTGGCCGCAGGACCGGTGTACCGGCTGCTCGGCAAAAAAGGGCTTGGTACAGATACCATGCCTCCGATAGGCACAGCCCTTGTTCAAGGAGCCCTGGCTTTCCGTCAGCATCATGGGGGTCATACTGATGGGCCTAACTGGCCGGCCTTTTTGGATTATGCCGCCCGTTTTTTCAAAAAATAAATAGGTCAGTTTCTCCCAAAACCCAAAGGATGAAGATTTCTAACTATTTAATACTGAACAGATGAAAACGAAACTGGCCGGGATGGCTTTATTGATGATGGTGATCATCGCAACAAAAATTCATGCCCAGGATTTTATCTCGACCGCCAGGGGGAAGGATAATTTCCCGGTGGTTTCAGGAAGGATCGCTGCTGCGGTTTGTGTAGATGACAGCGACTATTTTCTGGTCCGTAAAGCGGCTGACATGCTCAGGCAGGATATCGGGAGGGTGACGGGCATAAAACCGGAGCTGAAGCATGCTTTCTCCGGATCCGGGAAAAATGTGATCATCATTGGTTCGCTTGACCGCTCGGCATTGATCGGGCAATTGATAAAGAATAAAAAGATACAGGTGGGAAACCTGACCGGGAAATGGGAAGCATATACCCTACAGGTGGTCCACCATCCTTTTCCGGGGATAAATAATGCCCTGGTGATTGCAGGGAGTGACCGCAGAGGCACGGCTTATGGGGTTTTCGAACTGTCGAAACAAATGGGAGTTTCCCCCTGGTATTGGTGGGCTGATGTGCCTGTGAAGAAAAAGAAGGACGTGTTTGTCAGGGATGGGGAATATTATTTTGGGCCGCCGGCAATAAAATACCGGGGGATTTTCATCAATGACGAAGCCCCGGCTTTGTCCGGATGGGTCCATGAAAAATATGGCGGATTCAATCATCGCTTCTATGATAAGGTTTTTGAACTCCTCCTGCGGCTGAAGGCTAATTACCTGTGGCCGGCCATGTGGGGAAGTGCATTTAATACAGATGACACCCTTAACCCCGTTATGGCCAGCAAATATGGTATCGTGATGGGAACATCCCACCAGGAACCCATGAACCGCGCTACCGAGGAATGGAGGCGGCTCCATGCGGGGGCCTGGAACTATCAGACCAATGACAGTACGCTGCGGGCCTACTGGACCCGTGGTATCGTCCGGATGGATCACCGGGAAACGATCGTCACCATCGGGATGCGGGGAAACGGAGATAAGCCGATGACGGAAGGCAGCAATATCTCCTTACTGGAAAAAATCGTCCGTGATCAGCGCAGGATTATTTCCCGGGTTACCGGTAAACCTGCTTCTGAAACTCCTCAGGATTGGGCCTTGTATAAAGAGGTGCAGGATTATTATGACAAGGGGATGCGGGTTCCCGATGATGTGACCCTGCTTTTTTCAGATGATAACTGGGGTAATATCCGGCGGCTTCCTGCACTCAGGGACAGCCTGCGTGCAGGAGGTTACGGCATTTATTATCATTTTGATTATGTAGGTGGCCCGCGAAACTATAAATGGCTGAACACAAATCCGATACCCAGGGTATGGGAGCAGATGCACCTGGCTTATGCATATCATGTCCGCCGGATCTGGGTGGTCAATGTCGGAGATATAAAACCAATGGAATTCCCCATCAGCTTTTTCATGGATTATGCCTGGGATCCTGCCAAATGGCCGGCAAGCCTGTTGCCGGCCTATACCAGGGATTGGGCCAGGGAACAATTCGGGAAAAAATATGCCGGACAAATAGCGGATATCCTTAACCGCTATACCCAATATAACGGCAGGCGCAAGCCGGAGTTATTATCTCCGGCTACTTACAGCCTGACCCATTACCGGGAAGCTGGACGGGTAGTTAAGGAGTATAACCGGATAGCCCTCCAGGCGAAGCAGATATATCAGGAATTGCCGCAGGGGTATAAAGCGGCATTCTACCAACTTGTCCTCTATCCTACGGCAGCCTGTGCCAACCTGAATGATCTTTATGTCACTGCGGGTAAAAATAATCTCTACGCCAGTCAGGGTCGCGCCATGACCAATACGCTGGCGGATAGTGTCGGGAACATGTTTGCCCGGGATGCTGCATTATCCCATTATTTTAACAAAGGCATGGAAAACGGCAGGTGGGATCATATGATGGATCAGACCCATATCGGATACATGGGATGGCAGGAACCCTGGAAAAACAATATGCCAAAACTGGTCAGGATCCAACTTCCGGATAAAGCCAGCATGGGGGTGTCTGTGGAGGGTTCAGGATCCTGGTGGCCGCAGGATACGACAAGGGCGACCCTCCCGGTCTTTGATCCCTACCTGAAGCCAAAGGAATACCTGGATATATTCAACCGGGGGAAGATCCCTTTCAATTTCCATATTCGCGTTGGTGCTCCCTGGGTCAGGGTTTCTGCGGAAAATGGAAAAGTAGATCAGCAAAGCCGAATCTGGGTGAACATCGACTGGCCGAAAGCCCCGCATGGTTCCCATAGTATCCCCATAACCATCAGCAGTTCTGCAGGAAATCCGGTTATTGTATTAGTAAGGATCCTAAATCCGGTATATCCTGTTCCCGCTACATGGAAAGGCTTCGTGGAAAGCCAGGGCTATGTGTCGATGGAAGCCGCACATTTTACCCGGGAACTGGGTTCACCTGGTGTCAGGTGGCAACTCATACCTGGACTGGGCAGGACATTATCAGCCATGACCCCGATGCCGGTAACTGCGGCCAGCCAGACACCCGGGGGGAATTGCCCTCAGCTGGATTTCCGGATGTATCTGTTTGATACCGGAAACGTAAGGGTCAGTGCCTACCTTTCCCCGACCCTTGATTATAATCCCAAACAGGGCCTGAGGTATGCCCTTTCCATCGACCAGGATCCCCCGGTAATCATGGACATGAATGCCGATCAGTCAGATCGGGCCTGGGCGCAGTCGGTCAGTAATAATATTAAAATATTGGTCTCTGCATTCCATATCCGGAAACCGGGTGTGCATATTCTTAGGTATTGGATGGTTGACCCGGGTGTGGTACTCCAGAAACTGGTGGTAGACCTGGGGGGTGTTAAATCCAGTTACCTGGGCCCACCGGAAAGTTTTCACCGGTAAACAAAAAAATTGATGGCCAGGGCTGCGGTAATGATGAGCAGCCCGAAAAATTCCCGGGTCTGCTCGATCCAGCGTTTATCTGCTTTCATGGTTTCCATGATATTGCCCATATGGTAACGGACGATCCAGTCCCAAACTCCGTCCCGGATGAAAAAAAGGATCAGGGCATAGAGCAGATATCCGGTTATTCCGATCAGGTCCAGCAGGACAACATGTTTTCCGAATACCGATAATCCGCAAATCCCGGCTGCGTAGAGGTAAATGGATACCCAAAGCCAGGCATCGGGATCATTGAGGTTCAGGTAGGCAAAATAGCAAAATGCCAGCGAACAGATAATATTGAAAATGATCATTCCGCCTAACTGTTCAGGATATGAGATTTCAGGTAGGCGATACTCTTGGCAATGCTTACGAAGGGTGAACCGGGACAGATATCCTGTTCCACGAAGAAGTATTTCATCCCTGCCTCCCTGGCATGAGCAAAGATCTTTTTAAAATCGATGATCCCGCTGCCCACTTCGGTAAAGAATTTTCTGGGCGTGTTATCCATGTCCTTGATGTGCCAGAGTACAAATCGCCCAGGATGCTCTTTGAACATCTTGATCGGGTTAAAACCGGCTTTGACGATCCAATACATGTCCATCTCCATTTTCACCAGATTACGGTCGGTGCTGCTGAGCAGGACTTCATAAGGGACTTTGCCGTCCATTTCCGGAAATTCGAAGTTATGGTTGTGGTAACATAGCTGAATGCCGGACTTTTTGCAGGTTTCACCCGCCTTGTTTAATTGTTCTGCAACTTTGCGGTAGCCATCCAGGTTCTTGCGGACATCCTCCGGCAGCCAGGCGCAGACCATGTAACTTTGGCCCATGGCCGCTGCGTCATCCACGGCTTTATTCCAGTCATTGAGGATAGTGCCTTTAGCTGGGTTGGGGCCATCGCCCAGGGCATAATGGGAACTCGGCATGTTCAGCCCGTTGGTTTTCAAAACCCCGGAGAAGGTTTTTACATCCATCCCATAGTACAGTTCTGTACCGGAATAGGTCGCTCCTTCTACTTCATTATATCCGATCTGGGCAACCTTGGCCAGGGTGCCGGCGGGATCCTTTTGCATGGCATCCCGGACGGTATATAATTGCAGGCCGATCTTCTTTTTGTCAAACAGGTCTGAATGACCTAAAAGAGCCGGTGAAATCAGGGCTCCTGCAGAAAGCAGGGAAGTCTGTTTCAGGAAGTGTCTTCTGGATTGCATGGTTATGAAGATTTTAGGTGATTGGGTAAATATATGCTTAAGAGATTTCCACTAAACTCCTGTGAAAAGTAAATAAAAAAACATATAAAGGGGATTTTTTTATAGAAATGGCTTTGAAATATCAAAGTTTGTTTATAAATTCACAACGTCAAATCCTATGACACTGATTTATAGTATGTTGCGAATACCCTCAAAAATTTAACATTTTTTTAAAATATAACATTAACTTTAACGCTTAGCAAAACATCGCATGAAGATAAAGATACCTCGGATGGCGCATTTATCAGTTTCCTTGAATACCATCAAAAAATCGTCAGATCGATTAAGTGGTCATAGGATTTACTTCCCCACACCCTGCTTACCCATATAATTATTTATATTTTAACCTTAAATCCAACCACATGGAAAAAAATGCTTACACTTATCCTTTCCGCGGCATCAGTTCAGTATAAGGCAGGGCTTGCTGTCTGTTTTATCTTAATTATATAGATAGCCTTTTCCGCCGATTTTCAATTCCTGAACCCAACCAGCCCGTGAAAATGAAGACCATTCAATAATCCTTCTCATTTTTTAACGGCTAATTCAACAGCAAACCGGTTTCATAGATAAATCATGACCGGGAGGCGGAGTTGGGCATGTGTCAAAACTAATTCAATCATTTATTAACTATTAAAACAAAGCCAACCACATGAAAAAGAAAATTACACCAATTCTCTTTATGGCTTTCAGTCTGGGCTTGATGCTTTTCTGCCACTCAGCAATGGCCCAGCGTACCATAAAGGGTAAAGTGGTGACTGCCAGCGACCACACTCCGATTGTAGGCGCGACAGTCCAGTTGAATGGCACCGATCAGGGCACCTCAACCGGACCGAATGGGGAATTTACCCTTACGGTTCCCGGGAAGGGAAATGATGAACTGATTATCAGTTTTATCGGTTATGCCAGCCAGGCAATACCGGTTAACGGAAAATCTGTGGTCAATGTGAGCCTGAGCGAAAGTTCCGGCAGCCTGAACGAAATTGTCGTCACTGGGTATCAGTCTCAAAGAAAGGCCGATATCACCGGGGCTGTGGCCACTGTGGACTCCAAGGACCTGAATGCCATTCCGCAGGGCAATGCGGCTGATCAGCTCCAGGGCAGGGTTTCCGGGGTAACCATATTATCATCCGGACAACCTGGCGAAAATGTTCAGGTGAGGATCCGGGGTTTCGGCTCTTTTACCAACAATGACCCGTTATACATTATCGATGGGATACCTGGGGATATCAATAGTATTGACCCCAATGATATAGAAAGCATTTCCGTGCTGAAAGATGCAGGTTCTGCCTCCATTTACGGATCCCGCGCAGCCAACGGGGTAGTCGTGGTGACCACCAAGAAAGGGGTACCAGGCAGGATGCGGGTGAATTATGATGTTTCTTTCGGGAACCAATATCCGGGCACTGGATACAAAATACTGAACCCCACCCAGACCGCCCAGTGGACCTGGGCAGCCCAGATCAATGCCGGATCGACCCCTTCTGATGTACAATATGGATCAGGGGCAACGCCCGTGCTGCCGGATTATATCCTGGCAGGCGTAGGTAATTACGGATTATCTGCCAGCAGCCCCCTGGTTAATCCCGCCTTATATGATGGGGGCACTAACTTATATGCTGCAAGCACCGGTGACCTGAACTATCAGATCGTCAAAGCCAATAAGGCAGGGACCAACTGGTATGAGGCAGTGACCCGGGTAGCTCCAATCATGAACCATTCTCTTTCCCTTTCAGGAGGTACTCCCAACGCCACCTATAATATTGCCCTGGGTTATTTTGACCAACAGGGAGTTGTGCTGGCCACTTACCTGAAACGCTATACCCTTCGGGCCAATACAGAATTCAATATCCATAACCGGGTGAAGATCGGGGAGAACATGCAGATATTGCTGGGACAGAACCCGATGATCACCAATGGCAGTGAGGGTAATGCCATTTCATGGTCCTACCGGGAAAATCCCCTGATCCCGGTATATGATATCAAGGGTAATTTTGCAGGCACGGCCGCCAAGGGATTCAACAATCCCCAGAATCCGGTGGCTGATCAAACCAGGGCCGCACAAAATTTCGGCATCAATGATGATATTTTCGGAGATGTATATGCCGAAGTGAGGCTGCCTTTCTATTTGACGGCCAAGACCACCTTTGGTGGAGACTATAGCAGCTATTATTACAACAGCTACACCACCGGTCAGTATGAAGACGCAGAAAACACCCTGGGCAATACGGTGTATGAAGGTGCCGGGTATTCCCATACCTGGAACTGGACCAACACCCTGACCTTTGACCATAAGTTCGGCCAGCACCATATTAATGCCTTCATCGGTACGGAAGCCATTGCCAATGGGATCGGCGACCAGATCAACGGATCCGGTCTCAATCCGTTCAGCTGGCAGCTTAGTTACCGCACCCTCAATACTACGCAATCCGGAGGCCGGGTGGTTTATGATAATCCGCTGGCGGGGTACTACCTGTATTCCGAATTTGCCAATCTGGATTATAACTATGCAGAAAAATACCTGGTCACCTTCACCATCCGCAGGGATGGATCCAGCAATTTCGGCGCCAATGACCGTTACGGGATATTCCCTGCAGTCAGCGCAGGCTGGAGGATTTCCCAGGAGAATTTCATGAAGGGAATTAGCTGGATCAATGACCTGAAGATCCGGGGTTCCTGGGGGCAAATGGGAAATCAGAATGGAATTAATTACCTGAATCAGTTCAGTCTGTATGCACCCAATTCGCAGACAGCTTCCTATGATCTTTCCGGATCCGGTAATTCCCTCATGGAAGGGATCATCCGGACTAATCTGGCCAACCCCAATGGTCACTGGGAGACTGATCAATCCGCCAATATCGGATTTGATGCTACCTTATTCAACAACACGTTCAACATAGTCTTTGACTATTATGACAAAATATCCAAGGGCTTGCTCTACAACCCCACTGTGGAAGGCACCGTGGGCTATCTGACCAGCTATCCCTTTATCAATATTGCCGGTATGGAAAACAAGGGACTGGATATTCAGTTGGATAAAAGAGGCAGGATCTCCAGTAACTGGAATTATGATGTCACCGTGAACCTAACCACCTATCAAAACAACATCACTTCCATTGCGCCCGGTATTAATTATTTCGACGGCTATAGCTATGGATCTGGCAGGATAGGAAATACGGTAACCCGCAACGAGGTGGGTCATCCGATATCTTCCTTTTTCGGATATAAGGTCATTGGACTCTGGCAGAACCAGGCCGAGATCAATGCGGCAGATGCACAGGCGCAGAAAGTCCTGGGCAATGCCACCGCCACCTATCAGGCGGGTGGAGAACATGTGGGTGAGTTCCGGTATGCGGATGTCACCAACCAGGGATATATCAGCGATGTCAGCCGTACCTTTATCGGCAATCCCAACCCCAAGTTCACTTATGGGGTCAACCTGAATATCTCCTATAAGACCTGGGACCTGACCGCCTTTTTCTATGGTTCACAAGGCAACCAGATTTATAACTATACCAAATGGTGGACCGACTTTTATTCCTCTTTTCCCGGAGCAGCAGTTGGAGCAGATGTCCTGAAATCCTGGACTCCCTCCAATACCAATACTACTGTGCCCATATTTGAGAATAGGAGTAATTTAAGCACCAACGGGGTCAACAATTCCTATTATATTGAAAATGGGTCTTATCTGAGATTACGTACCCTGGAACTGGGCTATACCTTCAAAAAAGGCGCTCTTTCCAAAGCGGGTATTGACCACCTGCGGCTTTATGTGCAGGCCATCAATCTATTCACGATCACTAAGTACAGCGGCCTCGATCCGATGATTTCTGGAATCACTGGTGGTAGTACTTACGATACCAACTTTGGAGTGGATTACGGCAATTATCCTACCGTAAGGCAATTCATGGGTGGTATTGATCTTGGCTTTTAACTGACCTGTTAATTATAAAAACTTAAAGCAATGAAGAAAATTAATTTTAAACGCATATATATCCTGGGTTCCCTGATTGCCGTGCTCAGTTTCGTGGCTTTCGGGTGCAAACAGAGTTTTCTGGTCAATCAGCCCATCGGAGCACTCTCCAATGCGGAACTGGCCAGTTATGCCGGGATAGAAGAGTTGCTAACCGGATGCTATGGAGCCCTGGATGGCCAGACAGCCGGATTGGGATGGGATACCCCTGTGGATAACTGGCTTTACGGCAGTGTCTGTGGCGGGGATGCCCATAAGGGATCCAACCTGGGAGACCAGGCGGATGCTTATCCAATCGCCCGTTTCGAAACGCTATCTACAGATAGCTATCTCCAGAATTCTTTTGAGGTAATCTTTGATGCCATCGTACGTTGTGATAACGTGCTGAAACTGCTGCCGCAGGCCACGGATATTACTCCAGCCCAGGCCAGCGAGATTAAAGGGGAAGCCCGGTTTCTCCGGGGGCATTATGATTTTGAAGCCAAGATCCTCTGGAACAATGTGCCTTATATCGATGAAAGCATAGATTATTCCAAGAGTAATTACCATGTGCCCAACACAGGGGCAGGAGCACTCACCTGGGCCGAGATCGAAGCAGATTTCACTTTTGCCATGGATAGCCTGCCAGCCACTCAATCCCTGGTTGGACGGGCCAACAGTTGGGCCGCTGCTGCATACCTGGCTAAAACCTATATGTTCGAAAGTAAGTTTACGGCAGCCGAGACCCTGCTGGATAATATTATAGCTAATGGGGTAACCTCCAATGGGCTACCTTATGCGCTGCTGCCTAAGTTCTCCGATAATTTCGATGCAGCTACAAACAATGGATCTGAATCTGTTTTTGCCTACCAGGCCACGGTCAATACCAGCACCAGTGGGGCACAGGCCAATTATGGCAATATCCTGAACTGGCCTTATAACGGACCGGGAGGCTGCTGCGGGTTCTTCGCTCCTAGCCAGGAACTGGTAAACTCTTACCGGGTGGATTCTACCACCGGTCTTCCCCTGCTGGATGGGTCCTGGGATCAGCCCAGCACCACGATCCCGCAGATCAAGGCCATCAAGAACGACCAGTTTGTCCCATCTTCTACTCAGTTCACCCCTGATCAGGGGACGGTTGATCCCAGACTGGACTGGACCGTCGGCCGCCGCGGAGTACCCTATCTGGACTGGGGTCCCATGCCTGGATCAAACTGGGTCAGGGATTATCCGACAGAAACTGCAGGACCCTATGTGCCGATTAAAGCCGTCTTTCGCCAGTCAGAAGCTTCCCAGTTTTCTGACCATTCTTCCTGGACGCCCGGGCTGGATGCGATCAATTATGACCTGATCCGCTTTGCCGATGTCATCCTCTGGGATGCAGAATGCAAGGTGGAGAATAATGAACTGACGGCTGCCACTAACCTGGTCAATGAAATCCGCTCCAGGGCCGCTAATCCGGCAGACTTTGTTTCCAATTCCCAGAATGTGGCTTACGCATTTGCTACCGTGGGCAGTCAGGCAGCCATGCTGGCATTAAAACCATCCGCCAACCAATGGGTGGTCAGGACGGACCTGAACAATACCTGGGTATTCCTGGGTTCTGGGCCGGCCAGCAGCCTGAGCAGCTGGCAGGAATATAATATTCCGCATTACATGATCGGGATTTATCCTACTCCATTTGCTGACCAGGCCATCGGCCGCACCGCTGTCCGGATGGAAAGAAAGCTGGAACTTGCTATGGAAGGACACCGTTTCTTCGACCTGGTCCGCTGGGGCGTGGCAGATTCCGCAATGAATGCCTATTTCGCATATGAAAGCACCTTAGCTCCAACTATGGATGTTACCGGAGCCACATTCAAGCCGGCTACCGGCGGATATCTTCCGCTTCCTCAGGAGGAAATTGACCTGAGTAACGGTACCTTGAAGCAAAATCCTGGTTACTGATCATCATCAGCATAAGATTAATTTCAAAGAGGTAGGTCACCCTACCTCTTTTTTTTTTACATTCGCCCCAATTTTCCGCCCAGACATTAACCTGAATGCTATGAGATCCGGTATTTCATCCGGTTGGATCATCATCCTGATTTTCTTGCCTTTTATCCTGTTTCAATCTGCTTGTCACCGTCCTCCCCAAACCCTGTTCCAGTTGCTTCCCCCCTCCCGTACCGGAATCAATTTCGATAATGTGATCCATAATACGGACAGCCTGAATATCCTGAACTACCAGTACCTCTATAATGGCGGGGGCGTGGCCATAGGTGATTTCAACCGGGATGGGAAACAGGACATTTATTTCACCGGCAATATGGTATCCAACCGGTTATACCTCAATGAAGGCAATTATCATTTTAAGGATGTCACGAAGGAATCCAATACAGGGGGAGAGGGTAAATGGTGTACGGGAGTGGCGGTCGTGGATATCAATAATGATGGCTGGCCGGATATTTATGTCTGTGTATCGGAAGCGAAGAACGCCAATATGCGGAAAAATATTCTGTATGTCAATCAGGGCCTGGATAAAAATGGGGTACCCGTATTCAAGGACGAGGCTGCTGAATATGGGCTGGATGACACGACATTTTCCACTCAAGCGGCATTTTTCGATTATGACAGGGATGGCTTGCTGGACATGTACCTTGTAGTGGACAAAATGGAGGGGGATAGGGAAGCCAGCGCCTACCGTAAGCCCATCAATGACGGTACCTCACAGACCAATGACCGGCTGTATCACGGGAGCTGGAGCGATTCCCTGCACCATATTGTATTTACCGATGTGACTAAGAAAGCCGGAATTATCAAAGAGGGATTCGGCTTGGGCGTGAATGTCTGTGACATTAACCATGACGGCTGGCCGGATATTTATGTGACGGATGATTTTCTGTCCAATGACCTGCTTTGGATCAATAATCATGATGGCACTTTCACGGATGAATCCGCGAAATATTTCAAGCACACCAGCGCTTCAGCGATGGGTAATGATATTGAGGACATCAATAATGACGGTCTGCCTGATGTGGTAGCGCTGGATATGTTCCCGGCCAATAACCTGCGCAAGAAAATGATGATGAACCCGGATAATTATCAGAGTTACCTGAACAACATTAAATATGGGTACCAGTATCAATATTCGCGCAATACCCTGCAACTCAATGACGGACCGACTGTAAAGGGGGACGACACGGTAGGCCACCCGATATTCAGCGAAATTGGATTTCTGGCGGGAATTGCCGCCACAGATTGGAGCTGGACACCCATGGTCGCGGATTTCAACAATGATGGTTACCGGGATATCATCATCACCAATGGATTTCCCAAAGACATCACGGACCATGATTTTATGGCATACCGAGCCGTCTCCAGTGAGGTGGCTTCCATCCATTCTTTACTACCTGAGATACCCGCGGTCCGGCTACCCAAATACGCATTCCGGAACAATGGCAACCTTACCTTTACAAACCGTTCGGCCCAATGGGGAGTGAATGTGCGGGGATTTTCCAACGGGGCCGCCTACGCTGACCTGAACAACGATGGGGCGCTTGACCTGGTGGTCAATAATATCAATGGGCCAGCCTATATTTTCCGCAATACCCTGAATGAGGACCCGAAGAAAATCCACCCCCACTGGATACAGGTCATGTTCAGGGGCAGCCATTACAATGGAATGGGACTGGGCACCCGGGTAGAAATTTATTACAGCGGAAACAAAAAACAGGTCTATGAGAATACGCCTTACCGGGGCTATCTCTCCTCCATTGAGAATATGGCACATTTTGGATTGGGCAAGGTCTCTTTAATCGATTCCATGCGGGTGATCTGGCCCAATGACAGCATGCAGGTGCTTTACCGGTTGAAAACTGACCGGGATATCACCGTGGATATCCGCAACGCCCTTATCCCTTATTCCTATGCTACCCCAATGGTGGTTCCTCATTTATTTACTGATGTCACGGACGCCTTGCATGTACATTATGTTCAGCAGGAATTGGATTTTGTCGATTTTGCCATTCAGAAATTATTACCCCATAAATTATCCCAGTATGGACCTGCCCTCGCCGTGGGGGATGTGGATGGTAACGGGACGGATGATATTTTCATCGGGGGTTCCTTTAATCATAAGGGAAAATTCCTGCTTCAGGGCAAGGATGGCCAATTCAAGGAAAAGGATCTCCTTCCCGGCCAGGGAGGGCAGGCCAAGATGCAGGAGGATGAAGGGGCCCTGCTATTTGATGCCAATGGGGATGGGCTGCCGGATCTCTATATCGTCAGCGGAAGTGTGGAAAACCCTCCCGGCAGCCCGAATTACCAGGACCGGTTTTATCTGAATAAGGGGCATGGGAAATTTGAGGAGGACTCTGCTGCCCTGCCCGTTTGCCATATCAGTGGTTCCTGTGTGAAGGCTGCCGATTATGACCGGGATGGGGATTTGGACCTGTTTGTCGGGGGCAGGGTTAACCCGGGAAGCTATCCAATGCCGGTATCGAGCAGGATCCTGCGAAATGATTCCAGGGATGGTCAGGTTAAATTCACTGATGTCACTGATCAGGTGGCTCCATTCCTGCATCATATCGGCATGGTTACCGATGCCATATGGACCGATTTCAACAATGACGGATGGCCGGATTTGATCCTGGTGGGAGAATGGATGCCGGTGACATTCCTGGAAAATGACCATGGTAAGAAGTTCATTAATGTCACGGACAGCACCGGGATTGAAAATCAGGTCGGTTGGTGGAATAGTATTGTTGGAGGCGATTTCAACAATGACGGGAAAATCGATTATATCGTCGGTAACCTGGGTCTGAATTCCCTATACCGGGGTTCCGACAAATACCCGGTGAGCATTTATGCCAAGGATTTTGATGGGGATGGATATTATGATGCCATACCCACATTGTATTTCCCAGATTCCGAAGGGGTCCTCCGGGAATATCCGGCTTTTGGCAGGGATGATATGATCAAACAGATGAACAGCATCCGGCGGCAATTCCCGGACTATCATTCCTATGCAGTGGCTACAATCCATGATATCCTGTCCCCCCAGCAATTACATGGAGCGCTAATTTATCGGGCCAATAATATGCAATCCTGCTATATTGAGAACATGGGGAATGGAAAGTTCAGGATGTCCCCGCTGCCTATGAAGGCCCAATTTGCCCCGATCTATGGGATGGTGGTAGATGATGTGGATGGAGATGGCAATCTGGACCTGGTTTGCAATGGCAATGATTTCGGTACCGAAGTATTCACCGGCCGCTACGATGCCCTGAACGGGCTGGTGCTGAAAGGAGACGGGAAGGGCCATTTTACGCCGGAGTCCATAGCGCAGAGCGGAATCTATATCCCAGGCGATGGCAAGTCCCTGGTGAAACTGCTGGGCCCCAGGAACACCTATCTGCTGGCTGCCGGACAGAACCAGGGACCGGTTAAGGTTTTCCGGGATAACGACCCCTGCGGAGTGATCCGGCTGCAGCCGATGGATGCCTATGCCCTGATCCATTACCGGAACGGGAAAACCCGGAAAGAGGAGTTTTACTATGGGAGTTCATTCCTTTCCGAGTCCGGGCGGTTTCTGCGGATCAGTCCCCTGATCAGTTCCGTGGATATTTATGATTTTGAGGGCAAAAGCAGGCATATTACCCTTCAACCATGAGGATTCGGGGAAAGACAAGCAGGCAGGGCCTCAAAACAGCTTCAGCTGCCCGGTCAGCGGGGTGTTTTTTTTGGCTGAAGAATGCTCCATGAACTGAGATACGGTGATTCCCAGCAAGCGTATTTTTTTGTTTTCGGGTTCCGAGGACAGGAGTAATTGCCTGGCAGTAGTAACTATGGAATGCAGATCCTGCAGCGGTTGAATGGCAGAACGGGACCGGGTAACCTGCCTGAAATCGCTGTACCTTATTTTTAAAGTAACTGTTCTTCCATTCAGCCCTTGGTTTTGCATGCGGCGAAAAAGGATTCCGGCAATTTTTTCCAGTGCGTCGTCCATTTCCCCAATGGAGGTCAGGTCATGAGGGAAAGTATCCTCCGCGCTCAATGATTTAACCGGCCGGTCATTTTCCACTTTCCGGTCATCAATACCCCGGGCGATCCGGTAATAGAATCTTCCTGCTTTTCCGAAATGATACACCAGGGCTTCTTCCGATAATTTCTTGAGGTCAGCTCCGGTATGCAGGTTCAGCCCTTTCATTTTGCCGGCAGTAACTTTTCCTACCCCAAAAAACTGTTCAACTGGGAGTCCTTCCATGAATGCCTCAACCCGGGAAGGAGCGATAAATGTCAGTCCATCGGGTTTATTCAGGGAAGAAGCGGTTTTAGCCACAAATTTATTGACCGAGATCCCGGCTGATGCGGTTAAATGCAGTTCAGTACTGATCGCTTTTTTGATTTGTCTGGCAATTTCAATTGCAGAACCAATTCCCTTTTTGTCTGCTGTCACATCAAGATATGCTTCATCCAGGGAAAGGGGTTCGATCAGGTCGGTATACCGGGCAAATATTTCCCGGATCTGGCCGGAGATTTCCTGGTAAACCCCAAACCTGGGCCGGATAATGATCAGGTCGGGACAAAGCAGCAATGCCATTTTAGAAGGCATGGCAGAATGAACCCCGAACGCACGCGCTTCATAGCTGGCAGTGGCTATGACTCCGCCACGCCCTTCCGGTAATCCGCCTACGGCAATAGGTTTGCCCTGGTATGCCGGGTTATCCCGCTGTTCCACAGATGCATAAAAAGCATCCATGTCAATATGTATGATTTTACCCAAAGTCTGAGGGAAAAGTATTTGTGATAAGGTAATTTATTGATTTTTTTCAAACCCAATATCCGATTTTTTCGGGATTGTGATATCCGTCCAGAATTGAATTCCGGGCATATTTTAGTAATCCCAAAACCATTTCATTTCCCAGTTTTTGATCTTTTATTCCTGGCTTTGATACGGATGGTTATATGCCAGTAATTAAATCGTCATTTGATTGATGATATGTTTCCATTTCATGTATTATTTCCCTTATTTTTTCTGACCCCAAACAGAAGGGTTATTGCGCTTTTAAAGTAGTTTATATAGCATGGATTTGACAGATACAGTGTTCATTGAATTGTCGCGGTTAATTTAAGAATAGGATGTCCATAGTAAGATCATTTTGAACCAGAGAATTGGAATATTGATTGATGTTCAGACCAAATGTGGTGATCATGGTTAGGAAAATTGCTTTTCGCGTACCAGTTTGTTCTTTAAAAACAGCAATTTTATTTCTAAGTACTTCGGCATATTTCTTATCAATGGTGAATTTATTGATTGAAAATTTCATTTCGCAAATATTGATTACCTGGTCTCTGCGGTCGATAACGAGATCTATTTGCGCCCGATTTTTCTTATCAGTGCTGAACCATGAAGAAGTCCGGGTTTGAACCCCGGAGATTCCAAGGCCTGCCTTAATTTGCCTGGTATGCATTAAACAGACCTGTTCATAAGCATAACCGCTCCAGGCTCTTTGCCGTGGACTATCAAGTTCATTGATCCAGCTATTCTCATCCAGGGGGCTGTTGTCCTTAATCCAATGTAAATAAAACAATGAATAAAAATCCGTCAGTTGATACAGACTCTGTTTCTCTTTTTTGCCAAAGGAGAGGTATTTTCTTATAAATCCGCTTTCCTCTAATTCCTTCAGGATTCTCGTAGTACCTCCACCATCCGGCATTTTACTGAAAAGAAGTATTTCTTCCCGCGTCATTCCTTTTTCCTTACTTCCCAAAGCTTCAATTATGGCAATATGTTTCTCCCAATTAGTAAACAATGACCTGTATAAGAGGTCAAATTCATTATGTAATAATCCGTTGGTTTCAAAGCACAATTTATTTATATTTTGTGCGGCACTCTTCCCTACATCGATCTTATCCAGATAATAAGGGATGCCTCCAATTGCCATATATAATTGAATGATCTGATATCTTTCAAATGTCGCAAATTTACTAAGGAAATATGCTTCACATTCACTCAATGTAAAGGGTTCCAGTTTAATCCTATTTGTTAAACGATTATATAACCCACCCGTGTTGTTAATAACTTTAGTAATCATCCAGGAGGCAGCCGAGCCGCATACAATCAATATCACATCATTTCTTGCACTAGCCCAGGAATTCCAAAAATGTTCTAATGCGCTCAGAAATCCAGATCTTGCTGTATCCATCCAGGGAAGTTCATCCAGTAGAATCACTTTTTTATTATGATTATTGTTGGCTTCCAGTATATTTATAAGCTGTAAAAAGGCCTCAAACCAATTGTCAGCAGGTGTTCTCTCCATGCCAGAAGTATCGGACTTTCGTAGTTCAAGATTGAAATTTATCAATTGCTGGGATAGGCTGACATTGGCGATACCGGTTACATAAAAATCGAACTTATTATCAAAGGCATGTCTGATCAGGAATGTTTTCCCAACCCTTCTTCTTCCGTAGACTGCAATAAATTCGGATGAAGGACTGGATTTTGTATTTTGAAGCAGTTCAAGCTCTTCCTTTCGACCGATAATTTTATCTTTCATTATAATTCTTAATTTGGCTGTAAATATAAATTAAAACATAGATACAGCGAAATATAAAAATAAAATTGGCTGCATGATTATATTTTTAACCACTTACAGCCAAATTAGAAGAGTTTCCTGATTGAGGCAGAAATTTTATGAGGGTTTTGCAGATAGGCAAGACTTAAATGGTTGATAACAATGAAGATATGCCTGTTACTAATCGACTAATTCCTGCAAAATATTCATGTGTAATATAATTTTATATTAAAATATATAATATAAAATATTTATGATGAATTTATTATTAATATACAGCATATTAAATAAAAAAATATTCTAAAGTAAAATAGGCTAGACTTTGCTTTGGCAATCCTTAATTGAGTCCAAAATCCTTATATACCGAGTTCAGCAAGGCTGCATGTTTTGTTAGGGGTGTTCATTTTATCCTCAATCTGTTTAGTCTCACCATAGCGGTCTTTACCAATTTGATTCCTGATTAAAGGCTTATGATCATTTACTGGTTTTCTCCTCATTCATCAGCTGAATTTTTCCTTTGTTGATCAGTTGTTCTTCCTGTTTATCCATTTTAGGAAAATCAGGATGCATTTTTTTCAGTGTTTCGAGGATGATTTTTCCTACCATTAAGTGGGCATACCATTTATCATCTGCGGGAATAATATACCAGGGAGATGAGTGCGAACTGGTATGTCTGATGGCAGTCTGGTAGGCATGAATATATTTTTCCCAGAAGGTTCTTTCCCGAATATCATTACTGGAAAATTTCCAATGTTTTTCCTTATTCTTAATCCTTTCCAGGAAACGGCTGCGTTGTTCCTTTCTGGAAAGATGTAAAAAGAATTTCAATACACAAGTGCCATTTTCAATAATAGTCTTTTCAAAATCATTAATCTGGCGGTACCGGGTTATCCAAAAATCATGATTAATATCATTTGTAGAGAGAATACCAGGAAGCCGTTCTGCCAGGACAAGTTCAGGATGAACCCGGGAAATGAGTACATTCTCATAATGAGATCGGTTAAAAATCATAATCTGCCCCCGCCTCGGTAGTTTCTGATAATGCCGCCATAAATAATCATGTTCAAGTTCTTCGGAAGACGGATGCTTGAAACTGCAAACTCCCACTCCCTGAGGGTTAACACCGCTCATAATATGCTTGATCGTACCATCCTTGCCAGCGCTGTCCATTCCCTGAAGGATAATTAGCAGAGATTGCCTGTTTTCCGCATACATCCGGTATTGTAATACTGAAATGGCTGATGTATCTGCCTCAAGCAGCTTTATTAATGTTTTTTTATCTGGCTCCTTAAGTCCGGACCTGGTTTTAAAGTCGGACAGTTTGAGATCATTGCTGTTGTTTATTTCCGTAGCGTGCCAGGATATTTTCATGAGTTAGATTTAGGTATCTGGACCAAAATAAGTGTCTTTGCCGGATTCAAAACTTTTGGGTGAAATAGCAAAAGGGGAATTGGGATAGATTACGCAAGAGTTTGAGGATTTTATATTTTACTCTTTTACTCTTTTTTATAGAAAGATCACCAATCTGTTAATCCTTTTTTCCTTTCAGTTCTAACCCAATTTTATACAGAGCTCTTTTCTTTCATCCATTTGCAATTCATGATAGAGACAATTTTATTTCCTTCTCAAAGCGAAACATTTTTCGCAGAAATTGACTAAGGGATTGCTTAGTTACCAAGAAAAAGCCAATTAATAAATAGGATTCCGCCAAATGATTAAACGCTAAATTGGCGGAAACATATCAATAATAGATATTTTCCCCCAATTTACAAAAGACTAAATTGGCGGAATCTCTTTTTTTACCCGAATCCAACAAGTTCGTCAAATTTATGTTGGCGGAATCTCTGTTTTTTTATTTGTTCAATAACCTTATCATGCATTCAACGTTTCGTCTTTGAATGGGGAATCTTTAATTACAACGGATAAACCGGCGATTAATCAAGTTTATTTTTGATTCAGCAGCAAGGTTCCTGTAGAATTAAGAAAAAGCAATCATTAACCGGATTAACATTATCCTTTAAGACGGGAATCAGGTATTCATCTATGGATTGATGATATTTTATAGGGGGGTAATGCGAAGGGAATATTTATATAAATGGGGAAAACCCCTGACTGGAGTTGTTTTATATGATATTTGCACATTTTATTTTAGGATTGAACTTCTTTTTTGTGGACGAGACATACCCTCATTTTTCCAGATATAGGTTGCCACTGCTCCCTGTTCCAATGAACTGATGACCGTTTTTCCATGGAACAGAATATTGAATGACTGGGTTGTCACTCCGGAGTTTTCCACAATCAGTACTATCTGGTCTGAGGGTGTCCGGAAAGCCACATTATATAGGGAATCAGGCATATTGGAAGCAATCCGGACTGAACCTGGCCGGACAAATTTGGACCCGTGGGCAATGATATAATATCCCGGGTTCCGGGTAATAGAATCCCCCTGGATGGTTATCCCACCCAGGCAGCGATTACAGCCTCCGGGAGTATGGGGTTCCTGGCTGGAATCTGAGGCCAGGTTCCATTCCAGGACATTTTTGCACCAGTTGCGGGGGGCCCCGATGATCAGGTTTTTCACATGCCATCCCAGTTCCTGGCCGAAATTAGCAGGATAACCTACCCACTGTTCCGTAAAATAGAGGTTTTTATCCGGCCACGCATCATGGACTGCAGTCAATGCATTGATGGAACCTCCATAAAGATGAAAGGCTGACCCATCTATGTATTTCCTGGCCTGCGGATCATTGAGTATGCGGATGGGATAATCCACCCGGTCTGCATTATGGTCATAGAGGATGATTTTGGTTCGGATACGGGCTGCCTGAAAAGCAGGTCCCAGGTCATTTCGGATAAAAGTATCCTGCTGGCCGGGGAGCATCACCATGCTGGGATTGTTGCCGGGATTCAGGGGTTCGTTCTGTATGGTCACTGCGCTAATGGGGATTCCTTCCTGCTGCATGGACCGGATATAATGAATGAAATACCGGGCATACGCGCCATAAAAATTTCTTTTCAAACTTCCACCGACGGATCGATGATTGTCCTTCATCCACAGAGGAGCAGACCAGGGGGAACCCAATATCTTCATCCCCGGGTCAATCCTCAGGATCTCCTTCAGTACCGGGACCAGATCCACTGTGTCAGGTCCCAGGCTGAACTTCTGCATATATGGGTCTGTTTCTCCGTCAGGCAGGTCATCATAGGAAAATACCCGGTCACTCAGGTCCGAAGCTCCGATGCTGATACGCAGGTAACTGATGCCGATATCATTTTCCCCCGTGCCAAACAATTCATTCAATAATGCATTCCTGGCAGGAGAACTCATCCGGTGGATCAACATTGCACTTCCATCGGTCAGCGCGAATCCGAATCCGTCCATGGTTTGGTAAACCTGGTGGTCATTTATGGCGATGATAGGACCCGGGCCCAGGGAATCAGTGAATACCGGATGCTGTTTTTGCAGCCTGAACAGGGCTGACCGGTCCGGGTTGGTCAGCCATACACTAACTGAAGGACTATCCTGGGCCCGGGTCAGCACAGGATAAATAGTCAGCAGAATCCAACCTATGTATTGCCTGATATGGTGGAAATTTCCCAAGAAATGATTTTGAAGAACCCGAATTTCGGGGGCCTAATCCGGCGGAAGCCCGATGAATTATTTACCTTTGTACTCCGCTCAGGGGGATGTAGTCTGACAAAAGTATCATAAAACATTGAAATTTAATTAAGTTCCATGTCAGGACAACTTAAGGAGGTTCGCAACCGGATCAGTACCGTGCAGTCCATTCAAAAGACCACCAAGGCCATGAAAATGGTGAGTGCTGCTGAGCTTCGCCGGGCCCAGGATGCCATCCTGCAGATGCGACCCTATGCCTTAAAGTTACAGGAAATGCTTCAGGGGATCGCAGCTTCTGGGGATAATGACCTGGAAACAGGGCTGGGTGAAAACCGTCCGGTGAAAAAGGTGCTGATGGTGGTCATCACTTCGGACCGGGGACTTTGCGGAGGATATAATTCCAACCTCATCAAGCTGGCCCGTCAGGTTATCCGGGACAAATATGCTGACTTATTTTCCAGAGGTCAGGTGGAGATCATGCCCATCGGCAAAAAAGGGTATGAATATTTTGTGAAGTCCGGGTATCCCGTCAACGGAAAATTCCGGCAGCTTTTCTCCGGCCTTAGTTTTGTGCATGTGCGGGAAGCGGCGGAATTGGTGGTCCGGGGCTTCCTCAGCAGGGAATATGATGTGGTGGAGATTGTCTACAGCGAATTCCGAAATGCTGGCTTGCAACAGTTCCGCCATGAGGTTTTTCTGCCCTTGCCAAGGGCCTCCCACAAAGGAAACGGGGTGAAGCATCGGGCGGATTTTATTTATGAACCAGGCAAACCGGAGATACTTACTGTACTGCTGCCCAGGATCCTGAATACCCAGTTTTATAAAACCGTGCTCGATGCCCATGCTTCAGAGCATGGCGCCCGCATGACAGCCATGGACAAGGCAACGGAAAACGCCAATGAGTTTTTACGCAACTTGAAAATTTCCTACAACAGGGCCCGCCAGGCAGCCATCACCACAGAGCTGACGGAAATTGTCAGTGGGGCAGCAGCCCAGGGCGGGTAGTAATGCACAATTAATCCACAGCCTTAAAACATTTTCTTCCGGATCAATGGCAAAGGCTGTACTTTCGGATGCGCCTACAATTTCCCTGTCTTTTAATATTTGCTATGGAAATAACCCAGATCATCCCCCATATTGAAGCCCTGATCTTTGCCACGGACCGCCCCCTCACATTAATGGAGATCACGGATCTGGTCAACCAGGCGTTGGGGTTTATGGAAGATAAGGTGCATATGGAACAGGTGGCTACTGCCCTGGAGGCCATCCGGGAAAAATATGACTCTGCCTTTTATGCATTTTCCATCGTGGAAAGCGGTGGAGGATATCAGTTCCTGACTAAGAAGGAGTACCATCCTACAGTGGCCCAGCTAAATGGAGATAAATTCCGCAAACGGTTGTCTACTGCTGCCCTGGAGACCCTGGCCATTATTGCCTACAGGCAGCCCGCGACGCGGGCAGACATTGATCATATCCGGGGGGTAAATTCGGAGTATTCGGTCCAGAAACTGCTGGAAAAGGAACTGATCATTATTTCCGGAAGAAATGAAGAATCTCCAGGGAAACCATTGCTGTATACCGTGTCCAGGACTTTCATGGATTATTTTGGCATCAATTCCACAGATGATATGCCGGACATTAGAGAGATCTTCTCTGCCGATCTGGTCATGCCTACCCCGATCATTCCACAACAGGGCCGGGAGGGGGAACTGCTGGAAATTTCCCGGGAGGGAGAACTCACTATCGCCCAGGACAATGAGGCAACCGAAAGCGGGGCAGACCAGGAACATTCCGGGTGATGCCTGGCATTATCTTTTACCCGTATATGCCCATTTAAGATAAATGGCTCCCCAGGTGAAGCCTCCGCCGAATGAAGCGATTACAAGGTTATCTCCTTTTTTGAGCTGATCTTCCCATTCCATAAAGCAAAGGGGTACGGTGGCTGCCGTCGTGTTGCCATAGCGCTGGATATTCACCATCACTTTTTCCTGGGGCAGTCCCATACGGTGCGCAGTGGCATCAATGATCCGCTTGTTGGCCTGATGGGGAACCAGCCAGGCCACATCCTCCGGGGACAGGTGATTGCGTTTCATGATCTCAAATGCAGCATCTGCCATGCTGGACACGGCAAATTTGAAAACCGTCTTGCCTTCCTGGTACACATAATGCTCCTTGGCGGCCACAGTTTCCACAGATGCCGGCCTTACTGAACCACCCGCCTTCATATACAGATATTCCCTTCCCGAACCATCGGTCTTCAGCAGACTATCCAGCACCCCAAAGCCCTCGGTGCTGGGTTCCAACAGTACAGCTCCTGCTGCATCTCCGAAAAGAATGCAGGTGGACCGGTCTGTATAATCCACTATGGAACTCATTTTATCTGCCCCCACCACGACGACCTTTTTATGCATGCCTGAGGCGATGAACTGTGCCCCGGTGGTCAGGCCGAACAGAAATCCTGAACAGGCAGCCTGCAGGTCAAAACTCCAGGCATTGCGCGCTCCTGCCTTGTCACAGATAATATTGGCAGTTGCCGGAAAAACAAAATCCGGTGTCGTTGTACAGCAGATCAGCAAGTCTATTTCCATCGGGTCAATGCCTCTTTTCCTGCATAGGTCAACTACGGCAGGAGCTCCCAGATCAGAGGTACCCAGACCTTCTCCTTTCAATATCCTGCGTTCCTCCACTCCGGTGCGGGTCCGGATCCATTCATCGGTGGTGTCCACCATCATCTCCAATTCGTGGTTCGTCAGGATATAATCCGGTACAAATGCACCCACCGCGGTAACTGCAGCCTTAATGTTGTTCATTCAGTCAGATTTTAAAATAACGCAAAATACATCAATCAGGGCATATAAGGTATGGACCCCCGAACTGTGGGATATCGCCTTTTTTATTATTATTTTGCGGCCTGGATGAACAGCAGCTTATGATCGCTTACATTGAAGGGAAACTTACTTATAAATCTCCTGCCCTCGTGCACCTGGATGTGCAGGGTCTTGGCTATGAAGTCCAGATCAGCCTGAACACCTATTCCCGGATCCGGAACTTGGAATCCTGCAAGCTTCAGACTTACCTGCATATCAAGGAAGATGCGCATACCCTTTATGGTTTCTTTGATGAAGGGGAAAAAGCTGTGTTTCTTCTCCTCATTTCCGTGGCCGGCGTGGGGGCAGCCACAGCCAGGATGATGCTATCCTCCCTGCAGCCGGATGAAATCCGAAGGGCGATATTAATGGAGAATGAAAAGGTCCTGGAAAGCATTAAAGGCATCGGGGCCAAAACGGCTAAGCGGCTAATCCTGGAATTAAAGGATAAAATATTCAGACAAAGAGATGATAATCAAATATCTGCCTTCACAAACAATACAATCCAATCCGATGCGTTAAATGCACTAATAGCTCTCGGTATTTCCCGGAGCGCGGCAGAAGCTGCCGTGCAGCAGGTGATCAAAACCGAAACTCCCATCCCCGGCCTGGAAGAACTGATCAAAAAATCATTGAAAAATTTGTAGCATGAGGGAATTTTAAGTTTTGGACAACTGCCGGTTTCCTTTGGAGAAGCAATCATTTCCTCCGGGATACTGGCCCGTCCCGGATGGCATGCATTTAACTCCTAAAACCTGAATTCATTTTGGCTAGGAAGATCATTTTCAGCTTGCTTTCCGTGCTTTTGCTTGCCTGGATCTTTTTCACCAGTTCCTTAGCCAGCGGAAGAAAACCCTCACCACCGAGCCCCCCCAGGGCGAACCGGACAATCCCCGAAGATCCATGGCATAAACCTGAATTTTCCGGTCAGCATTTGACCGGACCTGTGTTACATCTGCAAGGGAAAACCCCTAAAGCGATCCTGCCCGTCCGGGATACTACGGGTACCGGATCAGGGGACACCCTGATCTTCCCGATCCAGGACCGGCGGGGCGATTTCATCAGTAATAAAGAAAGGAGCACCATCGATCTGGCAGATCCTCCGAATATCCAAAAATCAGTGCGGTTTGATCCGGTTACCGGCCTGTATGATGTGAGGCAGCGGCTGGATAGCATAAATTACCGGGATCCCCAGTTTCTGACCATGGGCCAGTACCTCCAGCTGCAATCCCGCCAGGACGAAGACCAGTATTTTGAACAAAGGGGCTCCACCATGGACCTGCTTAACCGTAAAACCAGCGGACCGCTGATGTACCGGGGGCCCGAGCTCTATAACCGTATTTTCGGAGGCACGCAGTCCGTGATTCAGCCCCAGGGCAATCTGGATCTGACCTTTGGTTATCAGGGTCAGAATTATGACAACCCTACACTGCCTGAAGCAGCCCGAAGGACGGGAGGCTTTAATTTCAACATGAACATCAACATGAACGTGATCGGTAAGATCGGCACAAAGCTGAAACTGATCACAGATTATAACACCCAGTCTGTGTTTGATTTTGAAAAGCAGATCAAGCTGGTATATACCGGAGATCCCGATGAGATCATCCGGAAGATCGAGGCAGGCAATGTCAGCTTTCCGCTACATAGTTCCCTGATCACCGGGATACAGTCTTTATTCGGGGTCAAGACAGTGCTTCAGTTCGGCCGCCTGACCATGACCAGTGTGGTTTCCAACCAAAAATCCCAGCAGCAGAACATGACGATTCAGGGAGGTGCCCAGCAGCAGCAGTTTTCCATTCCGGTAGACCAATATGAGGATAACCGGCATTTCCTGTTGGCCCAGTATTTCCATGATAATTTTGACAATGCGGTAAGTAAGTTACCCATAATCCAGTCCAAAGTGTATATCAAACGCATTGAGGTATGGGTCACTAACCAGACTGGAGCTACCGTCAATGTGCGGAATGTCGTGGGCCTGATGGATCTGGGAGAAAGCAATCCCTATAATCCGATTATTCATTCCCGGACCAGTTCCCCACTGCCCCAGAACGGAGCCAATGATGAATATTCCAATATCATCTCCAATTCCGCATCCCGGAATTCGGCGACGGTGATCAGTGAACTGACGTCCATGGGCCTTCAGCCTGTGCAGGATTTTGAAAAAACCTTTGCGCGTAAACTGGATTCCACGGAGTATACTTTTGATCCCCAGCTCGGCTATATTTCGCTGAACCAGCAACTGCAACCGGACCAGGTGCTTGCCGTTGCTTACCAGTATACCTTTAACGGCAGGGTATACCAGGTGGGGGAATTTTCCACCGATGTACCCCCAGATTCTTCGGGATCCAATCCCCAGATCCTGTTCCTCAAACTGCTGAAAGCTACGGCAGCCCGCCCCAAACTGCCCATCTGGAAGCTGATGATGAAGAACATCTATTCCCTCGGAGGTTACCAGGTCAGCCGGGATGGATTCCAGCTGAATATATTTTACCAGGATCCTGCCGGTGCCCAACTCAGGTATCTCCCGGTAGGCGCATCGGAAGGCATTCCCCTGCTCACCTTGCTGAACCTGGACCGGTTGAACAGCAATAATGACCCCCAACCGGATGGCCAGTTCGATTATATAGAAGGGTATACCATTAAGTCCCCGACAGGCAGGATTATGTTCCCTGAATTGGAACCATTCGGTGCAGACCTGGCTAAGGCATTCCAGGGTGACAGTGCCACGGCATCCAAATATGTATATCAGGTCCTTTATGATTCCACAAAGACGATAGCCCAGCAGTTTCCCCAGCTGGACCGGTACCTCATCCAGGGGACCTATAAATCAAATTCAGGATCCAGTATTTTTTTAGGAGGCTACAATATCCCGCCGGGTTCGGTGACTGTGACTGCAGGAGGTCAGCGGTTGACTGAAAATATAGACTATACTATTGATTATTCCCTGGGGAGACTGACCATCATCAATGCAGGCATCCTCAATTCCGGACTTCCTATCAGTGTGCAGTTTGAGAATAATGCCTCATACGGGTTGCAGACCCGGAATTATTTTGGTAACCGGTTGGAATATTCCGTCAACAAACACCTGACCCTGGGATCCACCGTTGTCCGGATGAGTGAAAAGCCCTATTTCACCACAGTGAATTATGGACAGGATCCGATCAAGAACACCATCCTGGGATTTGATGCCGATTACCGGTCGGAACTCCCGGGGGTGACCAACTGGCTCAACAGGTTACCCAATTATACCACCAATACCATGAGCAGTATCATGGCCACAGCCGAAGTGGCCAGGCTTTATCCGGGTCATTCCAACCTGATTGGGAACGGCAACAACGGGGCGGTTTATATTGATGATTTTGAGGGTACCCAGAATGACTATGACCTGATGTTCCCCACTACCATATGGGCGCTAGCCTCCACTCCGGCCGGGGCGACAGACAGGCAGGGCAATGTCCTGTTCCCGGAGGCCACGCTCACGGATTCCCTGCCTTATGGATACAACCGGGCCAAGCTGGCCTGGTATACCATTGACCAGTCCCTGGTGGACGGCGGACCCGGCACTCCGGCATACCTGACTGCCAATAAAAATCTGCTTTCAGATCCCTATACCCGGTCCATTTTACAGACTGAAGTGTTTCCCAATATCAGCGTGGATTTTGGACAAAGCTACCTGAGCACTTTTGACCTGGCCTTTTATCCCACAGAAAAAGGTCCCTACAACTTGGAATACAGGCCGGGCGAAATGGATGCCAGTGGTCATTTGCTCAATCCCCAGCAACGCTGGGGCGGCATCATGCGCGCCCTGGATGTGACTGATTTCGAGGCGGCCAATGTGGCGTATATTGAATTCTGGATTCTGGATCCCTATATCAACAACCCGACTGATCCGGGCGGAGAAATGTATATTGACCTCGGGGATGTTTCCGAAGATATTCTCCGGGACGGCCTCCAGTCTTTTGAAAATGGCCTTCCTTACCCTCCAAATGCAGCAGCCCTGGATTCTTCGGTCTGGGGATATGTGCCTAAATTCCAGCAGGAAATTACCTATGCCTTTGATAATGATCCGGCAGCCAGGCCATATCAGGATGTAGGCTATGACGGGATGAGCGATGTCCAGGAAAGGGTTTACCGGGCACAGTACCTTCAACAGCTGATGGCCAATTTTGGGGCCGGATCGGTGGCATACCAGCAGGCCCTAAATGACCCTGACAATGATGATTACCATTATTACCGGGGCGCAGATTATGATGCAGAAAAACTGTCTGTCCGGGAACGGTACAAGAATTTCAATAACCCCGAGGGGGATTCCCCGATTTCGGGACCCTCATCGCAATATTCCACGGCAGCCACCAATTCCCCGGAAACGGAAGACATCAACCACGACAATACCCTAAATGAAAATGAAGCCTATTTCCAATACCAGGTGGACATCAAACCCAATATGCAGGTGGGAACCAACTTCATCGTCGATGAACAGCATTCCCGGGTCGTCCTTGCCAACGGGCAACCCCTGGATGAGACCTGGTATCAGTTCAAGATACCCATTCAAAGCTATACTGCCAATGTCGGAGGCATTCCGGATTTCCGGTCGATCCGGTTCATCCGGATGTTTCTGACGGGGTTCACTGACAGTGTGGATATCCGTTTCGCCAAGCTTGACCTCGTCCGGGATCAATGGAGAAGCTATAATTATTCGCTGGAGACACCGGGGCAGTATGTTCCCATCGATCCAAACAGTCCTACGCATGTGGATGTTTCCGCAGTGAACATTGAAGAAAATGCCACCAGGTATCCCGTTCCTTATCTGAGCCCGCCAGGTATCCTGCGTCAGACCCAGACCAGTGCGAACAATGTCAACCTGCAGCTCAATGAACAATCCCTTTCCCTGAAAGTGACCGATCTCCAGGACGGGGATTCCCGGGCTGTATTCAAGTCATTGGGCATGGACCTCAGGCAGTACGGACAATTGCAGATGTTCATTCATGCGGAAGCGGTCACTGATCCCAGTTCGCTGAAGGATGGCGATGTGCAGGCCTTCATCCGCCTGGGCAGCGATTTCGTCAACAATTATTATGAATACCGTATCCCGCTGCACGTCACTGCTTTCGGGGCAACCCTGGCAGACAGTATCTGGCCGGCACTGAACAATTTGGACATCAACCTTGCCCTGCTGCCCAAGCTCAAGGTGGACCGCAATATCCAGGGCATACCCATCACGGTTCCTTATTCAGAAAAGGATCAGTATGGCAATACCATCACCGTGGTGGGTAACCCGAACCTTGGGGATGTCTCCACTGCCATGCTGGGCATTCTCAACCCTAAAAAAGACAGCATCACCAATCCGAACGATGATGGGCTGCCTAAAAGCACGGAGGTTTGGTTTGATGAGCTCAGGCTGACGGGGATCAATGAGCAGGGCGGTTCGGCGGCCGTGGGATCAGTGAATATGCAACTGGCTGATCTGGGCACTTTGTCTGCCTCGGCTGCCATGCATACCCAGGGATTCGGGAGTGTGGATCAAAGCGTAAATCAGCGATTCCTGGATAATTACCTGCAGTATAACGCTGCAGCCAGCCTGCAATTGGGGAAGCTGTTGCCCCGGTCCCTGGGACTTTCCCTACCCCTGTATGCCGGATATACCCAAAATGCAAGCACTCCGCAGTATGATCCCTATAATCAGGATGTGGAGCTGAATGCTGAGCTGGCCCTGGCAAAGACCAGGGCTCAGCGGGATTCCATCCGCGCGCAGGCCGTCACTTTCCAATCCATTAAAAGCCTGAACTTCACGAATGTGCGGATCATGCGGCCTGGTAGGACCACGCACCATCTCTGGGATATTTCCAACTTTAACCTGAGCTATGCCTTTTCGCAGACCCTGGTGCATAACCCCCTGTTGCAAAATGACCTATTGACCCATCATGAGCTGGTCATCGGCTATAATTTTATCGGGCAAAGTAAATTTATCACCCCATTCAGCAAGCTGATCAGGTCAAAATCCCATTATTTTGACCTGATCCGGGATTTCAACATCAATTTCATCCCTTCCTCGATCTCCATCCGGGGTGATTTCAGCCGGCTTTTTGAAGCCACTACGGTGCGCAATGTGGGCGGAGGCCCATTCACCATACCACCGACTTTTAACAAGTACTTTACCGTTGGCAGGTTCTACGCATTGAAGTGGGATTTCACCAGGTCCCTGATCTTTGATTTTAACGCCAATGCGAATGCGACTGTGGATGAACCCTTTGGTTATATCAATACCCCATCCAAGAAAGATACGGTCATCAATAACCTGCTGCACCTGGGGCGGACCACATTGTACAACCAGACTGCTGACCTGAACTATAACCTGCCCTTAAATCATTTTCCCCTGCTGGACTGGATTACAGCAAGAGCAGGGTATTCTGTCACCTATTCCTGGCAGACCGCTTCGCAGCTGGCCATGTACCTGGGAAATACCCTGCAAAACACCTACCAGGATCAGATCAATGCGGAGTTTAATTTCATCGGCCTGTATAACAAATCAGGGTTCCTGCGCAGGATCACCGGGGCTGGGGGGCCCAATTCCCGGGGAAGGCCCGGACAGAAGAAAGACCAGAAATCCAGCCTACCGGTTTCCCCTTTATTGAAAGCGATTATCCGGCCGGTACTGATGCTCAAGCAGGTGACGGTCAACTATAGTGAAAACGGGCAAACCATTATCCCCGGCTATATGGACAGTACCAAGTTCCTGGGTGAGGACTGGAAGATGATGTCCCCGGGTCTGCGGTTCATTTCCGGATACCAGCCGGATTCCCTCTGGTTAAACAACCTGGCTCGCAGGGGTCTTTTATCCGCGGACAGCACCTTCAACTCCCAATTACTTCAGACTTTTAACCAGCAACTCAGCATACAGGCAGCCCTGGAGCCTTTCCCGAACATGCGGATAGACATCAGCCTCAATAAATCCTTTTCCAAGACCCATACTGAACTTTTCCTCGATACGGCCAGTGGTACCCCTTTCGCCCACCTGAATCCATCGGATGCCGGAGGATTCAATATCAGCTTTATAGCCCTGAAGACCCTTTTTGAAAAAACGGATGCCCAAACCGGACTCTCCCAGACTTTCCTGAATTTTGAAAATGACCGGCAGGCTATTTCAGCCAGGCTCGGATACCTGAATCCCTATACCAATGGGCAGCGGGACTCGAAGGATCCCAATTACTACCAGGGATATGGACGTTTTGCGCAGGACGTACTCATCCCGGCCTTTGTGGCAGCCTATACCGGTACATCTCCCGGCCAGGTCGGGTTGCTCAAAACAGCCAACAGTAATCCCCGGTCCGATCCTTTCAGCAATTATATTCCCAGGCCCAACTGGAGGTTTACCTATACTGGGCTCAGCCAATTGCCTTTTTTTAAGAATTTTGTGACCAACCTCACCATAACGGATGCCTATTCAGGTACCCTGAGTATGAATAGTTTTTCCTCCAACCTGCTTTATACAGATCCGTTGCATACCGGGTTCCCTTCCTTCATTGATACCTTGTCGGGAGATTATATCCCTTATTTCCTGATCCCCAATATCACGGTATCAGAACAACTAGAACCTTTGCTGGGCATTGATGCCACTTTCAAAAACAATATCAACTTCAAGTTGGAATACAACCTCAGCAGGACCTTGAGCCTGAGCCTGATCGATTACCAGCTGACCGAACTGAGATCTTCAGAAATTACGGTGGGTGGAGGGTTTCGGGTGAAGAATGTAGGTTTGCCGTTTAATCTGGGAAGTGGTAAGAAGCAGCATAATGACCTGAACTGCCGGCTGGATCTCAGTTTTGCCAATAACAAAACGGTAAATAATCAATTGGATGCCAACCTTGTGATTCCAACCAGTGGGGAGGAAGTGATCCTGATCTCCCCTTCAATAGATTATGTGGTGAATAACAAGCTGAACCTGCATTTCTTTTATACCCGGCAGCAGACTATACCCGCGATTTCCACCAGCTACCCGATCTCCAATACACAGGGAGGAGTGACCCTTCGGTTCCTGCTGGGGCAGTGATCAGCCCTTCGGATTACTTCGGGTGTCCAGATTTTGTTGAGATTCAAGGGCAAATATCCACCTGCAGGTATTGCATTCAGCAACTATATTTGGAGTAACTTCAGTTTTGGTAAACACACCGTTATCGTATGTCTGATGAATTTATCTGTGATTTAAACGATCAACCTGCTCCGCTCCTGCATTTTTGGGAACATACCATTGGGAGTGGCCATGCCACTTTAGCTTTAAGAGCTGACTGGCAAAAGCAATTATTGAAATGTCATATTGAATTAGGGTTCAGGCATGTTCGTTTTCATGGAATACTGTCAGATGACATGGGGACACTGGTTTGTGAAAATGAACAGCTGATCTATTCCTTTTTCAATGCGGATCAGATCTGCGATTTCCTGCTTTCCATTGGAATGAGTCCATTTGTAGAGTTTTCATTTATGCCTTTAACTATTTCCTCAGGGGCTGATATAGTATTTCATTATAAAGGAAATATAACCCCTCCGAAGGATTATTCTGCCTGGGAAACCCTAATCTATAAACTGGTTGGCCATTGGGTATCCCGGTATGGAATCGAAAAGGTAAGCCAATGGTTTTTTGAGATTTGGAATGAACCTAATTTAACTTCATTCTGGACAGGCACCCAGCAAGATTATTTCCTTTTATATAAGCATGCAGCAAAAGCCATTAAAGCGGTAAATCCGGTGTTACAGGTAGGAGGTCCTGCAACTGCCGCAAATGCATGGATAACCAATTTCAGGGATTTTTGTGAAGAAAATCAGGTGCCTTATGATTTCATTTCCACCCATCATTATCCGACAGATGCCTTCGGTAAGCCAGGGGACGATACGATCACACAACTTGCGGACAGCCAAAGAAGCATACTCAGGGAACAAGTGGAATCAACCAGGAAAAACTCGGGTGACAAACCGGTGTATTATACGGAATGGAGCACTTCCTCAAATCCTTTTGATGAATTGCATGATCTTCCTTACGCTGCAGCTTACATAGTTAAAACAATCCTGGAAGCCCGCGGCCTGATTCAGGGGTATAGCTACTGGACTTTTTCGGATATTTTTGAGGAGAATTATTTTTCATCGATTCCCTTTCACGGTGGTTTTGGCCTTTTAACTATTTATGGCATACCCAAGCCCGCTTATCGTGCCTATGAAATATTACATCGACTGGGCAAGGAAATATTTCCTGTAAAGGGAACTCATCCTACTGTTGATTTGTGGGTTATTCGCAAGCCGGGAATTATTCAGGTGGTCCTGACTAATTCCGCCCTACCCACTCATCCGGTAAAAACTGAATTAATAAAGATCCGCTTAATCCACCTTGCTCAGGTAAAGAAGGCGTATATAGAAAGAATTGATGACACGCATGCCAATGCTACCGCAATCTGGGCAGCAATGGGTAGGCCGGAAAGTCTTTCTTCCATGCAGGTGAACGCGCTGGAATCAGCTTCCGGGCTTATCAAGGAACCGATTTTTTGCTCCTTTGAGGATCATTCAGTTGTTTTTGCCCTTGAATTGCCTCCCCAGGGCACTGCATTAGTAACATTAGTAACCGAATGACCCCGCAAAAAGATAAGGGACTTCCTGTAGTAAACCCTCAGGGCACTGATACAGAAATGCTCAATAGTTTGCAGCGGGAAACCTTTGATTATTTCCTCAAGGAAGTGGACCCGGAGACCGGTTTGATTGCGGATAAGACCCAACCCGGATTTCCTTCAAGCATTGCCGTGGTCGGCATGGGAATTTGCACCTATATTATTGGCCTGGAAAAAAGATTCATTTCCCGCCATAAGGCGATGAAGAGGATACTTCAGATCCTGAGATTTTTTTATCATTCCCATCAGGGCACGGAATTAGATGCCACCGGATTTAAAGGATTTTATTATCACTTTTTAACCATGAATACAGGCAAAAGAGCCTGGGAATGTGAATTATCCACCATTGATACCACTTTTTTTATCGCCGGAGTCTTAACTGCTTCGTCTTTTTTTACAGGAAATGATGAAGGTGAACGGGAGATCAGGCAACTGGGGGATGAACTTTACCACCGTGTAGATTGGGTTTGGGCTTTAAACGGGGGAATAACCATCACCCATGGATGGAAGCCTGAATCCGGCTTTTTGCCTTACAGATGGGAGGATGATTACAGCGAGGCTCATTTGATGTACACCCTGGCCCTTGGTTCACCCACTTTTCCTATTTCAACGGAAGGCTATTTAAAATGGGCTTCCACATTTAAGTTAACCAAGGAGTACAATTTCTCCTATTTATATGCAGGGCCCCTGTTTATACATCAGTTTTCCCATATGTGGATAGATTTTCGGGGTATTCTGGATGCGTTTAATCAATCGATAGGGTTTGATTATTTTGAAAATAGTAAACGGGCTACTTATGTACATCGGCAATATGCCATTGAAAATCCCGGCAAATTTGCCCATTACGGGACGTTTTGCTGGGGGCTGACTGCCAGTGACGGCCCAGGGAATTGTTTCCTGAATGTCCAGGGAGAGCCAAGGGAATTTTATGATTATATCGCCAGGGGTGCCCCTTTTGGACCGGATGATGGCACCGTTTCACCCTGGGCTGTGGTGGCTTCGCTTCCCTTTGCGCCTGAAATAGTCCTGGATACTATTCGCCATGCTATTGAAAGGCTTAATTTAAAGGATCACAGATTATATGGATTTGATGCCAGTTTTAATCCGACTTATCCGGAAAAAGGGACTAACCCAAATGGGTGGGTCTCTCCGTGGAGGTTCGGATTGAACCAGGGCCCAATAGTGATTATGATTGAGAATTATCACTCGGGATTAATCTGGAAATTAATGCGGCAATGCCCGTATATTATTAAAGGACTTCGTTTGGCAGGATTTTCCGGGGGGTGGCTGGAAAAAAGCCCGTTTTAATTTGGACTATTGGGGGATTCTACAAGATTGTTTACCCTGTCCGGTTTTTCCCCCGGTTCATTGTTTGTAAAAATAATTGGCATCGGCCTGGCTGAGTGGGGTAACCACTAGGTCATTGATACATACATTCCCGGGACGGGAAGCACAGAAAAAGATGATCTCCGCTAAGTCTTCCGGTTTCAGGGGTTCATACCCCTTATATACCTCTTTTGCCTGCTGTTCATTTCCCCTGAATCGAACGAGAGCAAATTCCGTTTCTGCTGCACCTGGATGAATCGCCGTCACCCGGATCCGGTCGCTGAGCAGGTCAATGCGCATGGCTTTGGACAATGCATCCACGGCCTGTTTGGTCGCGCAATAGACATTTCCCTTGGGGTAAACATTTTTACCTGCCGTAGATCCGATGTTGATGATGTGCCCGGTCTTCCTGGTCCGCATGAAAGGGATGACCGCACGGGAAACATAGAGTAATCCCTTGACATTGGTATCAATCATGGTATCCCAGTCATCGGGATCTCCTTCCCCGATCGTGGAAAACCCCATGGCAAGTCCGGCATTATTCAAAAGCACGGAAATACCCTGCCATTGGTCCGGCAAACTGCCGATTGACCGGGATACGGCTTCCCGGTCCCGGACATCACAGGTCAGTATGGTGACCTGGATCGGGTAAGTTTTTTCCAGCCTGTCCTTTATCAAGGTCAGCCGGTCCTTTCTGCGGGCCAGCAGGATCAGGGGAAAGCCGGCTGCAGCAAATTTTTCCGCACAGGCTTTGCCGATTCCGGAACTGGCTCCTGTAATGAATACGATATTTTCCACAAAAAATGTTTTATCGGATCAGTATCACCGTCCCTTTCTTGAAAATGGTTTTCCCGGTATAATCCACACCTTCAGCTTCCCAGACATAGGTTCCCATATCGGCTTTTTTGCCTCCATACATTCCATCCCATCCCTGCATATAGCCCCTACCCTGGTAAACTAGCTGGCCCCATCGATTAAATACCCGGAAAAAGTTCATCCGAAGGATACCAACCGGTATGGGGCGGAAGATATCATTTTTGCCATCACCGTTCGGGGTAAAGGCATCAGGTACATAAATATTGGGTCCATCTACATACCGGATTTTGAGGGTATCATACCCGATACATCCTGCAGGAGTTTGCACGGTCAATAGGTAGGAAATATCCTGATCCATGTTCACTACTGGATCGGCAATGGCCGGATTGCTGAGCCCCTGGGCAGGGGACCACGCATACTGTGTTCCCCCGCTGGCATGCAATTGAAAGTTTTGACCCCTGGAGATAATGGTATCATTCCCGGCAAAAGCAAGGACGGGTGGGTAAACCCCGACCATAACCGAATCTTCCATGGGTTTAGGGCAGCCCAGGGTATCAGTCACGGTCACCAGATAGGAAGTACTTTTCCGGGGAAATGCTTCCGGGTTTGCTGTGGCAGTATTGCTCAGGCCAATTGCAGGAGACCAGGAATATATTGATCCGCCTGATGCCAGTAAAGCAATAGTGTCTCCGTAGCAAATAGAGGTATCCGGATTGACCATCACCTGGGGCGGAGGAACTACCCGCACCTGAACGGTTGAAGATGCACTGCAACTGCCCAGGCTGGCTATGACAGTGTAAGTGTCAGTTTTTACCGGATTGAGCAGGATATCCTGTCCGGAACCCACCAGGGCGCTGCTGGAATTATACCAGCTATATCCATATTCACCATCACTGGTGGCATGCAGGTGCATCATATCCCCGAGACAAATCGTGGTATCTGTTCCTGCATTGACTTCCAGGACAGATTTGACTGTAATACCCACTGAATCTATATTGGTGCAACCGCTGATATCAGTGAAAGATACATTATAAGTGGTGTCCTGGCGGGGAAATACCGTGGGATCAGCCGTATTACTCCCCAGGATATTATAAGGCGGGCCCCAGGCAAAATTGCCTGTTACCAGACTTGACGCAGAGATGATCAGGCTATCCCGGATACACATATCGGTGTCATTTGATGCCATGAGGGGAGGGGATGAATAGACATTCACCTGCTGGGTATCCGATCGCACGCAGCCTTTGGAATTTCCGATGGTCAGTATAACCGGGTAATTGCCGGATTGTGGGTATTTATAGGTGGTATCCCGCACATTTGCCGTATCAGCGGATATGTTGGAAGGATCTCCGAAATTCCAATGCCAGTAATCAATTACTCCTGAAGTGGAATTAGACCCGTCCTGAAACAGCACCGGTCGGGTATAGCAAGCTCCGGTCACAGAAAAAGTATCCTGAAGTACAGGATAAACCAACACGGTGGTGGTGGCACTGTCCCCACAGCTGGAGCCTGGATCCACGGCCAGACTGACCAAATAAGTACCGGTATCCCGGTAAGTATGCACCGGAGTGTAGTCTGTAGAAGTATCCCCGTCCCCGAAATGCCATAGATTGACCTTGGTAGGCGTGCTGCCATTGGTGAATGGAATAGTGAAGCTGGTGCAGGTATTGAACTGTGGCGGGATGGAGGCTACCGATTCCCGGTTACAGTCTGTCACGGTAATATGGAAATCTTTCCGGTCGGATCCCACCGGCACTCCATGGCTGAACTCAATGACGCAAACGGTGATCACATAGATACCCTGAACCGGAGCAATTCCGGAAATCAGGCCGGTATTGGGATTGATGGTTACCTGGGAACCCATGGGGGAGGCGGAACTGTATGGAGGCACATAGTCCAAGGAAGGATAAGGTGGAGGATCAGCGGGAACAGGAACATCATTATTGGCTGACCCTCCGGCATAAGCTTCACAAAAAGAATAGGATGCCGAATCCCCGGCAGGAACGGTTGCGGAATAATCGTAGGAAAACCGGGAGCCTGCACAGATCAGTACCGCTTGTTCATGACTGAAATAGGGACCATCCTGTAAGGGGATTCCCGTTGCTGCCCCTGGAATAGTGGTGGTATAGGTTGCCCCGATATTGTAGGTGGTGTTAGCGTTGGTGAGCAGGTCGGTGCGGCAACAGCGCTGGTAGGTAATGGTATAACCCGCCATGTTGGCAGGAAGGTCAACCGTAGCCTGATACAGGGCCATTTCATAGCAGGATTGCGGGGGATTAATGATACAGGGATCATTGCTGGAGGCACTGATCGTGGTCCGGCTATTCATATTGACCATTACCGGATTGTTGAATAATTCAGAATGGGTATTATCATAAATGGTAAAATAAACAGAAGGGTCAAAGTCAGCATGGTTATTATCCACTGGCTCACAACCCCGGTATAGCTTAAGGACGATGATGTATTTCTGACCGCCTGAACCATCCGGTCCGGAATATTTATAGGACATTTCCCCGCCAATAATATGATGGGCTGACGCCTGAATGATAAAAACCGGAATCAGGCAAATCAGGAGAAATAACCTTTTCACTGTATAAATTTAAACGCTTTGTGATCAATTTGCGGTAAAACTACCTACCGGATGATCCGTGACTGGATAAGCTAGACCAGATAAACGGGGAATTTCACCAGAATATACCTCCGGCTGGATTAATTTCACTTTAAAACAGATCATTATTACCCCTATGAATTGGGATTAATTTTTAAATCAGGAGGCAGGCTCATTTTAAGTAATAACGCCATTAAAAATCAAAGAGTTGCGTTTTGAAAGCATATTCCGTAGTCAATGACCCTTTTTTTGAATGGGCCACTTGATGACAGTCTATTACAATGGGGAGCAAAAAGTTCCTTTAGAAATCCTGGACTTGATCTGGGCTTAAGGTTCAAAAACAGCATTGTACCTTGATTCCACCCAAAATAATAATGCGAAGGCCCAGGATCAATAAAAAGGATCCATTCAGATCCTGGAGTCTGGAAGGGGGGAAAGATCAAGGTTCTACCCGGTCAAAGGGAAATTGGCCAACTAGGTTTAAAAAAATCCAAAAAACAGGGATAACATTTTCAGAACGTTTATTTTTGCAACTTCAAATGCCGAATTTCATCCGAAAAGCTAACTGTACTTTACCTGGTAAAATCAAATCTGCGATATGAGTAACCCATTATTTGTGAAAAACAACATCACCATTCAGGCTCCTGCTTCCCGGGTCTGGGATGCACTGACAAACCCCTTGATGACCAAAAAATATATGTTTGGCTGTGAAACTGTTTCCGACTGGAAACCGGGCAGTCCATTACTGTGGAAACTTATTCATGAAGGCAGGGAAATGATTGCAGTAAAAGGTAAAGTCGTGGATATCATACCCGGGAAACATCTGGCGTATACCACGATTGATCCAAATGCAGCCATGGAAGATATACCGGAGAACTATCTCACCGTAACCTATGACTTAAATGCTGAAAACGGACAAACTGTATTTGTGGTTACCCAGGGAGATTATGCCATTGTGGGGAACGGGGAAAAAAGGTATCTGGAAGCCATTGCCAGTGGAGGGTGGGCTTCCATTTTGATGGAAATCAAGAAATTGGTTGAAGCAGGTTGAATCGGAAATATCCGGAACCTGCCCCGGACGGACACCGGAATTGATCCCCGCTGAGGAATTCATGCACAAAATCCGGATCCTGAATGTATTTCAGGTAATGAGGTGATTAAAGCAAAAACCGGCAAAATCGGCAATCACCTGGCTGAGTTCCTGCGGCGCTTCCAGCATTCCCATATGAGCTGTCTCTTCCAGGATATAAAAACTGGAAACCCGGGGAAGTTGTGCCAATGCCTCCAGTTGATCAGGGGGACTGATCATATCCTTTCTCCCGGCTATGAACAACACGGGGACAGGAGACTGCTGAAGCATTAAGGTCCGGTCCGGCCGATCCATCATGGCCTGGTAATAATTGACCAGGGTTTGAGGTTCCAGATCTGCGGCATGATCCAGGAGGGATGCCATGATAGCCGGATTTTCTTTCCGGTACTTTTCCGTAAACAGGCCGGGGAGAATGCGTCCAAGGAAGGGAGCTGAGCCATTTTTCTCCATATCAGCGATTGCTTCCAGGCGGGAGGAGATCTTTTCGGCATTATCCGGCCATGAACCTGCATGAAGAAGACCCAATCCCCGTACCATTTCAGGGTATTTATCCATCAAAGCCAGGCTGATGTAGCCTCCCATGGAATGCCCGATGATCACACAGCTTGTCACCTGCAGGTCCCCCAGGATGTCATGAAGAAAACCGGCCATGGCTTCGAACGAGCCGGAACCTGTCGGTGAGAGTGACCTACCGCTGCCCGGCAGGTCGGGTACGATCACCTGAAATCCGCTTTCCAGTGCCCTGCTTTGAATGTCCCATACGGAACCATCCAGGGGGAAACCATGCACCAGCAAAACCGGGGATCCATGGCCACTTACCTGGTAATATCCGCCCTGGTATGGGCCTTGTAATATCCGGTGTTCCCTAGCCATGGGTTAAAGGGGTTTTACTGCCGGCCGGTGGTTCAGGATAAATATCCGCGAACTCCTGATCACCAGGGCCAGTATAAGGGGGATGATGGCAACAGGGAGTTGCTGTGGGATCCAGAACCATCCGGCAATCAGTAAAATACCAATTAAAGCGGTGATTGCCGCATACCATTTTACCCGGTTATTCCGACGGTCCAGGAAGACACTGAACAGGCAATGGGAGGGCAGCGCCCATAAAAGGTTCAAATTCCAGGCGAACTGTGTATGCTCGGTGGCCAGCCATAGCAGCAGGAGTAACCACCCCAGCAATCCGGTGAGAAAAAAAAGGATCACATCTGTCCAATGCTGAAATCCGGCGGAAAAGGGCAGTTTCCCGGAACTTATCGTTACGATGAAGATCAACAATGCAGTAAATATCAGCAGGGGAGTGAATGGGGTAGGTTGATTATTTTCCGTTCCGGCCTGCAGCAGGACCTGGTTAGTAGTATCCAGGGGATGCCCGTCGAGCGTGGCCAGGCTTACTGCTTTTTCAAGGAAATCAGGCAGAAAGGTGATCCCCCGGTTACCGGCAGGGGTATCCGTGGTCATGCCGATCATGAGGTTGATGCCCAGGGAAGTCCAGGGCTTATCTTTCAGGTAAAGATTACAGGCATTCCGATAGGTCATGCCGGGCTGAGATAATATCTTTCCCCTGAATTTCAACCGGTTACCTAACAGCTGGTATAGTAAACCCAGGATCCGGGTGGAACAATTGTCGTAAAGGAAATCATACCGGTAGTATCGCTTGTCCGGCATATAATTATTGATCAGGTACTGATAAATCCTTTCCTTATCCGCGCAGTTCAGATCAAGCACCTGCTCGCTAAGCTGCCTGTTTTCCTCCCGATCGTCTTCCCTGAAATAATCGTAAGGTTCATAGGATAAATAGTACATCAAATTCCCCCGCAATAATTTGAGGTAGAAATGGGGGGTATCGTAGTCAAACGTGCCGTAATTGAACACCAGGTCCATATAACGGGCGGAGTCGATGATGCGGATGGCACTATGGCCCCAGGTCGCATACAATGCATCGCCGGGTCCCGATGTCAGCAGGCTGATCCGCAGCCCACACCTGCTTTGCTGGGCATTCCCTTGATGATATGCCAAAAGCAAGCCCAGCATCATCCAGAGGAAAAAACACTTCAGGGAAATCAGTTTACGGTTAATGGGACGCAAATGGTTCAACGGCTGTAGTTGGGCGCTTCCTTGGTGATGATGACATCATGGGGATGGTTTTCCTTTACAGTGGCCGCAGTGATCCGGATCAGCTGGGCCATCTGCAAGGATTTGATATCCCTGGCTCCGCAATATCCCATGCCAGCCCGAAGTCCGCCGGTGAACATCTGGATCACTTCGGAAAGCATCCCCTTATAAGGCACACGACCCACGATACCTTCCGGCACCAGCTTGCGGATATCTTCTTCCACATCCTGGAAATAGCGATCCCGGCTGCCCTCGGTCATGGCTTCAATGGAACCCATGCCCCGGTATGATTTGAATTTCCGGCCTTCGAATATGATGGTCTCTCCGGGACTTTCCTCCACGCCCGCAAAAATGGAACCTGCCATGACACAGCTGGCGCCTGCAGCAATAGCCTTCACCAAATCGCCAGTATACCGGATGCCTCCATCTGCAATCACCGGGATACCCGTTTTGCCGAGGGCGGCTGAAGCCTCCATGATGGCCGTAAGCTGTGGCATGCCTACCCCGGTCACGACCCGGGTAGTGCAGATTGAACCAGGGCCTACACCCACTTTAACGGCATCGGCTCCGGCATCGGCCAGGGCCTTGGCCCCGCTGCCGGTGGCTACATTGCCTGCAATGACCTGCAAGCCAGGAAATGCTTTTTTCACTTTTTTCAGGGCGCTGATCACCCCGGTATGATGGCCATGTGCACTGTCCAGGCAGATGATATCCACTCCAACGCTTACCAATGCGCTGACCCGGTCCAGGATATCCTCCGTGATGCCTATTGCCGCACCCACCAGTAATCGTCCGAAATTATCCTTCACCCCAAGGGGAAAACTTTTCAGCTGCAGGATGTCCCGGTAAGTAATCAGCCCGATCAATCTGCCCTGCTTATCCACGACTGGAAGCTTTTCGATTTTATACTGCTGGAGGATCTTTTCTGCTTTTTTCAGGTCCGTGCCTTCCGGGGCGGTGATCAGGTGTTCCCTGGTCATTACCTCACTGACGGAACGCTTATTGTTCTTTTCAAACCGGAGATCCCGGTTGGTGAGTATTCCCACTAATTTCCTGTCTGGACTAACGATAGGAATGCCCCCGATACGGTTATCCCTCATTAAACGAACCGCTTCCCCGATCGTGGCATTTTCCGGCAGGGTGACCGGGTCCAGGATCATCCCGCTCTCGGATCTTTTTACCTTCCTGACCTGTTCCGCCTGCTTATCTATGCTCATGTTCTTGTGAAGGATACCAATACCGCCTTCCCTGGCCAGGGCAATGGCTAGCGTAGCCTCTGTCACCGTATCCATGGCGGCACTCATTAGTGGGATGTTGAGCCCGATTTCCCGGGTCAGCCAGGTAGAGGTGTTCACCTGCCGGGGCAAAACTTCGGAATAGGCTGGCACCAGCAGCACATCATCGAAGGTCAGGCCATCAGGGAAAAACTTTGATTTTGCAATGGGAGAAGGCATGGGCAATTATTTTGCGGATAGGAAATAATTGCATACAAAACTAAGGTTAATTCACTGAAAACAGGAATTTAGCTCATTTATTAAATTTAATGGATATGAGCCCAAGGATCAGCCCGGGATTCAAAACGGAGGTTTGAAAGTTTTTCAGCCATCCGATGTGGCAGAGTCAAATCAATATTGCATTTTGCGTTGAATTGGGTTCGCAATTCACTTGATTAAAATGTGGATTATTATCCCATTCATGGCCTGTGGCATGCTTCCATATGGAATTTGGACCAGGGAACCTTTGATATGCAGTACTTACTCTTTTAGGCTTTGAAGGGGTTCATTGGGGAATGAGCGGTCTATACAGAATTTATCATTGATTATCTGAACGACTTTGAAAACTGGAGCTAAAACAAGAATATGTAATAACCAAAATTGGGATCTATATGCATTCAGAAAGAACTATTTTTAAGATTGCCAATGAATACAGTATCATTAAACCGGAAAATTTCTTTTCGACTGGTGCAGATACCAGATTTCGATTTTCTGCAAAATTTAAAAAATTGCATTCACAGGAGATTGTTTCCAATATCTATGATGATGAACAGGTTTGCAAACAGGAAAAATGGGCCAATGGATTTTCTCCGATTTAACCGTGATGATGAATCCCCTTTATTGATTGCCAAGGGAAGGATTAATTTGCGCTAAAGGTGGTATAATTTTGAATCGGTAGAAACACGCTGGACCTGACTCACACCGGGAGTCAGGGGGAAGGACCGAATTCATCAAGTACTCTTTAGGCCATACCAACAACCTCCCTAATTGAAATAACCCGATGACTTTGAATAAGAAGTGAAAAAAGGAATTTGTGGGAAATCTTACCCCAGCAAGTAGAAAACGATTGCATAGCTTCATAAATACTGCACATGATTCAGCCCCGTCTGAATAGTTGTAATATATTGATTTTCATATGTATATATTAGTCCTGGTGGATAGGCTTGTCACCGATGTATAAAAAATGGGGAAAGACAAGCTAAAATGATGATCTAGAAGAATCATATTTTTTCCGATTTGATTGAAAAAGCAATCATTAATTTATAATTTGATAAGTAATGATCGTAAATTCAATCATAAATAATAACTATCTTTGTCTGACTATTTAATCATTAACATAATAAATACACATTAGTGATTGATAATACAAACATAAATTGGTATGCTATGAGTGATAAAGCTTTATTAGAAATGATTGGACAATTCATTAAAGAAACCCGATTACAAAGGAATAAAACGCAACAGGAATTAGCTGCCACTTCAGGTATTGCCAGATCTACATTAGTGCAAACAGAAAAAGGAGGGGGTAGTACACTTTTATCCTTTATCCAGATTATGCGCTCACTGGAACAATTGCATCTTTTCGGTTATTTCGAAATTAAAAAACAAATCAGCCCACTTGAGCTAGCTAAAATGGAAAAGGCAAAACGCCAAAGAGCTCGTCGAAAAAAAAATAATAATCAAAAAAAGGAAAGTGACTTGTAATGGGTACAACAGCATATATCAATCTATGGCAAAAACGCGTCGGCGCCATCGCATGGGATATAGATGATCAGGTTGGTAGTTTTCAGTTTGAACCATCATTTGTAAAACATAATTGGGATATTGCGCCGATTAAAATGCCCCTTGCTGAGGCAGAAAGAATATTCTCGTTTCCGGAACTCAGGGCTTATAAAACTTTTAAAGGATTGCCTGGACTTCTTGCAGATGTATTGCCAGATAAATATGGGAACACTTTGATCAATGCTTGGCTTGCACAACATGGTCGTCCAGCGGATAGCCTGAATCCTGTGGAAATGCTGTGTTTCATTGGTAAGCGCGGTATTGGGGCGCTAGAGTTTGAACCAGAAGAGCCAAAGGTTAATCATAGAGCAACAAAGGTTGAAATAGACAGCCTTGTTCAAATAACTCAGGAAATACTTACAGGAAGGCAGGATTTTCATACCGATTTGGCTAACGAGAAAAAAGCACTATTTGACATTTTGAAGATTGGATCATCGGCTGGTGGTGCAAGAGCTAAGGCTTTTATTGCTTATAATATTAACACTGGAGAAGTGAAATCTGGACAGGCTGTCGCTCCCAAGGGGTTTACTCATTGGCTGATCAAATTTGATGGGGTGAAAGATGATCAATTAAGTGCTGGTAGTGGCCCATTAAGTACTTCAAGCGGATATGGACGGGTAGAAATGGCTTACCATCTTATGGCCGTGGATTGCGGGATAGAAATGACGGAGAGCCGATTATTGGAAGAAAATGGAAGAGCCCATTTTATGACAAAACGTTTTGACAGGATTTCAGGTAAAGAAAAATTACATGTTCAAAGTTTTTGTGCAATGCAGCATTATGATTTTGCCCAAATAAATTCCTTTAGTTATGAGCAACTGTTTCAAACAATGCGGATGCTTCATTTCCCATATCCTCAGTCAGAACAATTATTTATTAGGATGGTATTCAATGTGATGGCACGTAATTGTGACGATCATACAAAGAACTTTGCATTTATAATGGATAAAACAGGTGCGTGGAAATTATCTCCGGCTTATAATCTTTGCCATGCGTATAGGCCTGGAAGTCCCTGGGTAAGCCGTCAGTCATTAAGCGTAAATGGGAAACGCCAGGATATTAGCACCAAGGACTTGCTGGAAGTAGCGAAACAAATGAATGTTAAAAATGCATCGTTACTCATAGAAAAGGTCATTAAAATTATAGGAAAATGGATGGTATATGCAGACAAACAAAAGGTGCCGGATGATCTTGCAAAAGCAATAAAGAGTACCTTACTCACATAAATACGAAAGGATTTTATCAACCATTTAATTCAGCGGAACAGATTGGCCATTTATAATCATGCGGAAATTGGGTATAAATTTAATGGTGGGGATGGCTATATAAATGAGAATCTCGTGGGCATTATAAGCAACTCTGGCTTACTGGCCAACAGGTGTTCAGCCTCAAAAACCAGGAACAGAAAAACGAATACGTGCAGCAGATCTGAATCAAGTGCGGCAATGAACGTAATGTTGCCAGGATTTTCATGCCAGCATTGTTGTGGATTGGGGAGGTATTCCCATATCGGCAAATTGGGTTATATCCCAGATGATATACTTGAACTGTCCAGTATAGTTTATTTTCCGGATTGAAAGCAGTTAATTAAATGGGAGGGAATCCCGGAGGCAGGAGAAAATATGTTTCATATTTGAATCCATACTGAAAGGATCACTAAAGTATTCAACGGTTCAGTCTGCCAAACCATTGTTCCCCCTGGTCGCGCAGGTTTTTAGCATCCCCGATGGGTGCTTCCAGCAAATCGAGTTTAATGGCCTGCATAGCTTCCCGGATAAATTCATTAACCGGCATCCCCCCATGTGAGCTGGATTTATCCGGCCTTCGGTCATGCCCAAGTTCGGTATCCACTGAGGGAGGAATAACTTCAAAGACCTTTACCGGAGTATTGCGTAACTGATAACGGAGGGACAAAGTCAGGGAATGGATAGCTGCCTTAGTTGCACAGTATACAGGCATGAAGGAGATTGGTACGAATGCCAGGCCGGATGATATATTGATGATCGCTGCAGATTCTTTTGCGGATAGAGTGGGAGCCAGCAGAGAGACCAGGTGGATAGGGGCCACCAGATTGGTTTCCACCTCGGAGGAAATCCTGCCGGAATCCAGGGGTCTGGTGAGGTCTCCCATGAGCTGGATTCCCGCATTGTTGATCAGCATATTGAGAGCGGGGTGTCTGGACAATACCCAGTCACAAAGGGTGATTCGCTCGGTGGCGGACTGAAGGTCCGATTTCCGGGTGATTATCGCCGGATACTGATGACTGATTTCCTGCAGCCTGTCCGCCCGCCTGCCACAGATGATCACCGTATTGCCTGAAAGGATAAGCTGTTCTGCAAAGCCCAGTCCGATGCCCGAAGTCCCTCCGGTGATCAGTATGGTATTTCCTGAAAGGTTCATCGTATCAATTTTAGTTTCCCTTTTATTTGCCTGTAATGACCAGCTCGGTCCTTCGGTTTTGTGCCCGTCCCTGGTCCGTGTCATTGGAAGCGACAGGATGGGTATCCCCGAAACCCTTTGCCTTCAGCCTGGCGGGAGGAATTCCCCGGGATACCAGGTAACTGACCACAGATTGAGCCCTGTTCCGGGATAATGCCAGGTTATGCGGAACAGTTCCTGCATTATCCGTATATCCATTGATCTGTATGGTGACTCCCGGATTCTGCTGCATCAGCAGCACGATCTGATCCAGCTCAGTCAGGGACTGGGGCTTTAGGTCGTACCGGTCCACATCGAAAAAGATATTCTTCAGCACCATGCTGTCATTCACTGCTATGGGTTGCAAGCCAATATTGATATAATAAGGTTTATCCGGGGACTTCCCTTTCAGGGAAAAATTATCCGAATAAAACAGGTATCCCGGACGGGTGACATGGAAGGCGTAGTTTTTGCCCACCGGCAGCGCTACCAGGTAATTGCCCTGCTGATCACAGTAGATACGGGTCACGGTCCTGCCATTTTCCAGGTTGATCAAATCAATCGCAGAAGCAAGCCGCTGTCCGGTGACGGCATCAAATACATATCCTTTCACGAACAAAGTCCTCAACGGCCTGGCTTTGGGATACAGCGTGAAGGAATATAGGTCCAGTTGTCCGTAACCATCGGTTCGGTCTGAAGCGAAATAGGCAGTTTTCCCATCGGCAGCGACAAACAGGCTTCCGTCATGATCAATGGTATTGATGGGATAGCCCAGATTGACCGGTTTACCCCAGCTGCCATCAGGGTTCCTTCGGGAATAGAATATATCCACATCCCCGATACCCGGCCAGCCGTCAGAAGCAAAAAACAGGGTCTGATTATCTGCATGAATGAATGGACTGCTTTCATCTCCTGCAGAATTGATATTCGGGCCAAGGTTCTCCGGCTGGCCCCAATGGCCATCTGCAAGCAGGTGGCTGACATAGATATCACTTCCTCCGTAACCCCCGGGCCGGTTGCTGACAAAATACAGGTCTTTGTTATCTGCAGACAAGCAGGGCTGCGTATCCCAATACGGTGAATTGACCGGTTCGCCGATATTTTTGGGGGTGGTCCACCTCCCTTGGGCATGCATGGAATAATAGATATCACAGCTTCCAAAGCCGCCTGGGAAATTGCAACCTGCATAGAGCAGGAATTGTCCATCCTGGGAGATATGCCCGGAACCTTCGTTGTATGGGGTATTTACCGGGGGGCCAATATTGGCGGCAAGGCTCCATTTGCCGTCGCTGTCCAAATGACTGATATAAAAATCTTCATTGTGACCGCCGAGAAGCCGGGTAAAGATCAGGGTTTTCTGATCAATGGTGAGGCTTGGCGCATATTCCGGCATATCAGTATTGATACTGTCTCCAAGATTGACCGGGTTAAACCCCGTGGCCCTGTTTAAAGTATGCAGGGCAAACTGATAATGCTGCAGCCAGACGAGGGCATTGCGTCGCTCCGGGCTGTCCAGTCCGGAAGATTGCAAATAGCGGTCAATTTCTAGTACTGCTTTTTCAAAATGCCCTTCCCCTGCCAGGGCTTTGGCACAGGAATAAAGCAAGGATCTTGCATAGACAGAATCTATATCCAGGGCCCTGGTGAAATTGTAGGCAGCAATACTGTATCGGTGCGTGCTGAGATAAATGCTGCCTAGCTGGGCATAGGCATCCAGATAGCCGGAATCATCCTTTACCGCACGTTCCAGAAAGCCAGCTGCAAGCGTATAATTATCCTGCGTAATCGCATCCTGGGCCTGCTGGTATAGGTACCTGGCTTTTTTGCTGATCATAGTTACCTGATAGGTTTGGGCAGAAGAAACCAGCCAGTAAAGCATACCAGGGAGGATAAAAAAAATCCGTTTCATAAATATTGTAAACCCTGCATTTGATTTAAAGGGTCCCGCCCGGACATGAAATTAACGTATTCCGCCTGTTTTCAGCAGGGCCAACGGAGATAAAGGGCTGGAATTTTTGCGTGCAGGAAAATAACTTCCACCTGCATTCAGGGGACCTGGATATATTTATGGATTTGCAGGGATAGCTCCCAGCGGGGATGATCCCGGATATAATCCACCAGCATGGGAGTCACCTTAGCGGCCCGGCTCCATTCCGGCTGAAGGTATAACCGGCAGGCCGGACCGACCAGGGAGGCGTGCTTTTCAGCCCAGGCAAAATCGGAGGTATTATAAATGATGATCTTCAGTTCATGGGCCAGATTGAAGATTCCCGGCAGCGGGGGCCTGAATTTTTTTGGAGAAAGGCAGATCCAGTCCCAGGTGCCACTCATTGGCCAGGAACCCGAAGTTTCCAGGTGGGTGCGGGAACCTGATTTGCGCAGGGAAGCCGTCAATCCATCCAGGCTGTGCATCAGGGGTTCCCCGCCGGTGATCACCACTATGCCGGATGGAAATTTGCCCGCTTCCCGGGTCATTTCATGCACATCAATCCGGGGATGGGCTTCTGCATTCCAGCTTTCTTTCACATCACACCAGGTACATCCCACATCGCATCCTGCCAGCCGGATAAAATAAGCCGCTTTTCCCTGATGGTACCCTTCCCCCTGGATGCTGTAAAAACATTCCATTACCGGCAGCAGTTCAGGGACATTAAGGATTGGGGCCATATGGTGTTTATTGGATGTTTAATCCGCTTTTTTGCTGATGATGGCTTACTGCAGCCTGGAAAGTGTTCTTCAGCAGGGCTGCAATGGTCATGGGACCAATACCACCAGGTACCGGAGTGATATAACTGCAGACCGGGGAAACTTCATCAAAACAGACATCCCCTGCCAGGCGGTACCCCGTACTCCGGGTATCATCCGGCACCCGGGTTGTTCCCACATCCACCACTACGGCTCCTTCCTTGACCATTTCCCGGGTAACCGTTCCTGGCTTTCCCATAGCTGCCACAAGGATATCGGCGTGGCGGCATATCTCTTTCAGGTGGGGCGTACGGGAATGGCAAAGGGTAACGGTACAATTGCCCGGGTAAGCATTACGGCTTAGCAAAATACTGACCGGGGTACCTACAATCCCGCTGCGACCCAGGACGACTGCCTGCTTACCACTAGTTTCCACCTGGTAATGGGCCAGCAGCAGCATAATCCCGTGCGGGGTGGCCGGAATAAAACCAGGCAAACCGGCTACCATCCTGCCGATGTTCAGCGGATGAAATCCATCCACATCCCGGCTGGGGTCCACCCTCAGGATAACCCGGTCAGGCGAAATACCGCCGGGAAGGGGAAGCTGGATCAGTATACCATCGATATCGGGACGTTCATTAAGCCGGCTGATCTCCACCAGGAGGTCATTTTCACTGATCCGTTCATCAAACCGCCATAGAGAGGACTGGAACCCAGCTTCCCCACAGGCTTTTACCTTGGCAGCCACATAGGTTTCACTGGCACCATGATGCCCCACGAGCACTGCGGCCAGGTGGGGCGCTCTTTGACCATTGGCCTTCAGACCCGCCACCCGGGCAGCTAATTCAGTCCGGATCTGCCCGGACAGCATTTTCCCATCAAGCAATTGCATGGGGCAAAGATAAGGAGGGTGCGGTGAAATAGGGGAATCAGCAGGGGTTATGGGGACCGGAATCCAGCATTTCCTTCCAGGCCGCTGTAGCGAACGGTTCAAAGTTTTTACGGAATGCGGCCACCAGCTCCTGCTCTTTCATATCATACACGACAGCATCTGACCAGACTTTCCGGGGATCCAGCATCTCTGACGGTACTCCGGGACAATATTCAGGGACTGATAAACGAAACAATCCCCGGGGAATGAACGCAGCTTTTTCCAGTTTCCCATTGAGGACTGCTGCAATCATGGCCCTGGTTTGGGAAAGGGCGATCCGGTACCCCTGCCCGATTGGCCCCCCGGTCCATCCTGTATTGATCAGCCAGCAGGAGGTCCGGTATCTTTTCACTTTTTCCCCGAGCATCCGGGCATAGACCATGGGGTGCAGGGGCAGGAATGGCGCCCCGAAACAGGTACTGAATGTGGATTTCGGTGCAGAAATCCCTATTTCGGTACCGGCTACCTTGGCGGTATATCCGGAAATGTACTGATACATCGTCTGTCCGGAGTCCATGCTGGAAATGGGGGGAAGCACCCCATTGGCATCGCAGGTCAGAAAAAAAATATGCCTGGGCGGGGGCCCCATGGGGGGATCCTGAACCTGATCCAGATAATATAAGGGGTAGGAAACCCGGGTGTTTTCGGTGATGGTCCGGTCCTGGTAATCGACCCGCTTGGTTCCCGGGAGGAACTGTACATTTTCCAGCATGGCCCCTTTTCGGATGGCCTTATAGATCTGGGGTTCCTTTTCAGGGCGCAGGTCAATGCATTTGGCATAACAACCGCCTTCGAAATTGAAGATCCCGGAATCAGACCATCCATGCTCATCGTCCCCAATGAGTTTTCGGTGTTCATCCGTGCTCAGGGTGGTCTTCCCGGTTCCGCTGAGCCCGAAAAACAAGGCCGTATCCCCGCCGATGCCCATATTGGCACTGCAATGCATGCCCAGCACATCCATCTTTTGGGGCAGCAGGTAATTGAGCATAGAAAAAATCCCTTTTTTGATTTCCCCGGTATAGGCAGTCCCTCCGATGATGATGATTCTCCGGGAGAGATTGATGATGGAAAAATTTTCTTTCCGGGTACCCTGCAATTCCGGGATTGCCTGGTAACCGGGGGCCTGGATAACGAGCCAGTCCGGATCAGCAGGTCCTGATGCGGCTGGCCGGAGCAGCAGGTGATGGCAGAATAAATTAGCCCAGGGAGTCTCCGTGATCACCCGGATATTGATCCGGTAGGCCGGATCAGCACAGACATATCCATCCCTCATCCAGATTTCCTTTCCCCGGAAATAACGGATGAGCCGGTGAAACAGCCGGTCAAAACTGTCCTCAGAAATCGGGATATTGAATTCATTCCAGTTTATCCTGGAGGCGGTCTGGTCATCTTTCACCAGGTAACGATCCTGCGGGGAACGTCCGGTGAATTTTCCGGTACGGATCACCAGGGCACCGCTGTCGGCCAGTCGGCCCTGGCCGCGGGAAAGGGTTTGCTGGACTAACTGTTCCGGGGTAAGCTGATAATGCAAGGCAGTGTATCCTTCCAAACCTGGCCCAGCCCATCCGGATAGAGGAGATATAAGGGTTCCTGACAACATAAACCATACATTGGTTAAAAGACAAAGCTATAAAATTTTGAAATTATCAAATTCTTGGGCCATATCCGGGGTATATTTTAAGCAAAATAAAAATAATAGCCTGTAAAATTCGTAAATATTCATTTTTAGGGGATCAGGCTGCCTGACTTGGCAGGTTCCCTGATCAGGAGTATGAGGGATTAACCCCATGATCAGTCCGGTGTGGCAGGTTGATCTGCATCTATTGGTCTTTTCTGAAAATCCAGTAGGTTTGGTCTTAAATCAGACCTGGATATGAGATATCTTCCCCTAAACCCCAAATTGTTCGCCAATAACCGAAAGCGCTTTATCGAACAAATGGTGCCGGATTCAATCGCCATTTTCAATTCAAATGATGAAGTGCCATCCAGCGGGGATGCCTTATACCGGTTCAGGCAAAATGCTGATCTGCTATGGCTTTGCGGAATTGACCAGGAAGACACCATGGTGATCCTTTACCCTGACAACCCCGATCCCCTGTACCGCGAAGTGCTGGTGTTGGTCCGTCCCAATGAAATGAAGGAAAAATGGGATGGTCACCGGCTACGTCAGGAGGAAGCCGGGGCCAGCTGTGCCATGCAGACTGTAGTCTGGCTCGATAGCCTGGATCCCCTGCTGCGGATCTGGATGCATGATGCGGAGCATGTTTACCTGAACTCCAATGAAAATGACCGGCGGGGCAAATACTATCCTGCCCGGGATTACCGGTTTATCGCGGATATGCAACGGGATTATCCCCTTCATCATTATTTACGGGCTGCCGGTATACTCAGGCAACTGCGGGCCATTAAAACTCCCTGGGAGATTGAAGTAATCAGGCAAGCCATTGACATCACGGATAAGACTTTCCGGGACCTGCTGGGGTTCATCCGTCCCGCAGTGATGGAATATGAGATTCAGGCAGAGATCCTCAGGGGGTTTTTATCCCGCAGGGCAACCGGGGAGGCTTATGACTCCATCATTGCGAGCGGGGACAGGGCAAGAACCCTGCATTATATTGCCAACAATGGCCCCTGCGGGGACGGGGAGCTGGTTCTTATGGATTTCGGAGCAGAGTATGGACATTACAGTGCGGACCTGACACGCACTGTTCCGGTGAACGGGAAATTCACCCTAAGGCAAAAACAGGTGTATAATGCCTGTCTGCACCTGCACCGGCATGCCGTAAGCCTCCTCAGGCCCGGAATCACCGTCAATGCCTATGAAACCGGCGTATTCGCGGAAGCGGAGAAGACTTTTTTGCAGATCGGGCTGCTGAGCAAATCCGACCTGAAAAACCAGGATCCCGATCAGCCAGCCTGGCGCAGATACATGTATCATGGGATTTCCCATCATCTGGGCCTTGATGTGCATGATCTGGGTTCCAAGCGAAAATTAATCCTGCCAGGCATGGTATTTACGGTGGAGCCAGGCATTTATATCCAGGAGGAAGGCCTGGGAGTCCGGATTGAAAATAATTTTCAGGTCACCAAAAAAGGAAATACAGACCTGATGAAGCATATCCCCATCGAAGCCGATGAAATAGAAAGGCTGATGGCCAGGTAAATGATCACTAAAACTCAGCCACCCCTGCATGAAGCATACTGCGAATATCCTGACCCTGGGCAACCTGTTCTGCGGGGTCCTGGCCATAATCTTTATCCTGCAAACCCCTGATTACCTCACTGCTTATAACGGTCAGGACTATATAGTCACTGCCCCGGAGCCGATTGGCTGGGCTTCAGTCCTGATCGGACTGGCTGCCCTGTTGGATTTTTTGGACGGGCTGGCAGCACGGATCCTGAAGCTGCACTCTCCCCTGGGCAAACAACTGGATTCCCTGGCCGATATCGTCAGTTTTGGGGTGGCCCCGGGCCTGATCCTGTATCACCTGTTACGGTCGGCCTGGATGCAGTATCCGGGAGCCCTCGATGTGAGTATGATCTGGTTGCTTCCAGCCCTGCTGCTGCCCTGTTTTGCCGCCCTCCGGCTGGCCCGATTTAATATAGATCCCGAACAGCAACAACACTTCATTGGGGTACCCACTCCTGCAGTCGGCCTGCTCATCGCTTCATTTCCGCTTATCCTGCTCAAAGACCGGTTTCACCTGGAATCCTGGTTTGGCAATCCCTGGTTTCTATATGTCATTATCTTCCTGCTTTGCTATCTGATGGTGTCTCCCCTTCGTATGCTGAGCTTAAAGTTTTCGGGCTTTGGATTAACCCGGAATCTACCCCGGTATCTGCTGATCCTCAGTGTTATATTGGGTATTCCCTGGCTGGGTTACGGGGTGGTTCCTGCTGTTTTTATCCTCTACATTATCCTATCTTTGGCTTTCAAATCAGTCATCAAATGATATTTACCGCCCAAATCAATGTCATGCCGCTAAAGGAGCTGCTGGATCCGCAGGGGAAAGCAGTGGGCGGGGGCCTGCAGAACCTGGGGATCGTACAGGTGAAAGAGGTCCGGATCGGTAAGCATATTATCTTAAGCATTGAAGCTTCAGGCAAAGAAATGGCGATGCAAATGGCGGAAAAAGCTTGTACGAAACTGCTGTCCAATCCGGTAATGGAATATTTTGAGATCTCCCTGAGCTGATATCATGAAACTATACCTGGTTCCCACACCTGTGGGTAATCTTGGCGACATTACCCTGCGGGCCCTGCAAACCTTGAGGGAAGTGGGGTTGATCCTGGCTGAGGATACGCGGACCTCATCGGTACTGCTTCGCCATTTTGATATTGCCAAACCCATTTCCCCTTATCACAGGAATAATGAGCACCGGATCACCCCCCATCTGGTCCGTCAGTTGCAGGATGGGAAATCCATGGCCTTGCTGACTGATGCCGGTACCCCAGGGGTATCTGATCCCGGGTTTTTATTGGTCAGGGCCTGTATACTCGCGGGAGTCCCTGTGGAATGCCTTCCCGGGCCCACGGCCTTTTTACCTGCCCTGGTGGCCAGCGGTATTCCCATGAACCGGTTTGTTTTTGAAGGGTTCCTGCCCCTGAAGAAAGGCAGGAAAAGCCTGCTCAGCGGGCTGTCTGCAGAAATGCGGACGATGGTATTTTATGAATCACCGCTCCGGCTTGCCGGAACACTTGAAGAGTTCGTGCTTACCTTCGGACCTCAAAGGGCTTGTTCGGTGGCCAGGGAGCTCACCAAAATTCATGAAGAGCACCGCCGGGGAACCCTGTTAGCCGTATGTGAACATTTCCGGGGCTCCAAGGTCCGGGGGGAATGTGTAATTATAGTAGCTGGCTTGGAATCATCCTGAATGATAATCCTCGCACAGTTTTTGTATCCAGCAGACCTAAAAAAACAAATATGAAAAAGCATTTTGCAGTTCCCTTGTTCACGTTCCTGGTCCTGCTGGCCGCCCTGCAGGCTTTTGGTCAGATCGGACAGATACCCCAGGTGGTAAGGGAATCCTTCCGGGCCCAATATCCACAGGCTACAGGGGCGGTCTTTACTGACAAACTGGTGGAAGTGGATATCAGTTTTCTGGACAGTGGTTATAATTACTATGCCCGCTATACCATGAAAGGGGCCTGGGTAAATACCCTGAAAAGGATCCGGTCTGCTCAATTACCGCCAATGGTCAGGGACGGTTTCAATAAGAGCAAATATGCTTCTGACTGGACACTGGACGAGGTGTATGAAGTGGATATCCCGGATGATTTTACCGAATACAAACTGGTGGTGGAAAAAAGTCAGATTGTGCATAAAAATTTGTATTTCAGTGTGGAAGGCAGGTTACTCAGCGATAACCTGACTTTTTAGCCCTGTAAATTCCCCGATTTGGGGTAATATAACCGGGAAAAAATTGCAACATATATTTTTTGTTTATTATAAAGTAAAATATTAATATTGCTTCCGGCACCTAGTTTGACTTTCCATATCCTATGTTCAAAGGAAAATGCACCTGCCTGGCATGTAGATTGAATGAGACATTATTCGGAAATCCTGACCAGATCTCCGATTATGTGATTCCTTATGAGCGAACTTATGAATTTCAGGTCGGACCACCAGCGTAACTTGCTGGGGTTTTTGTTCCTGCTGCAAAATGGCATCATGCCCAAATGGCTGCCTGATTATGATCAGCCACATTTTGAGGAAATTATTGTTGATGCTTTCCGAAACCAGCCTGGATTTTATAAAAAGAACATGGCCGGCAAGATCACCGGCAATGAAGTCCTCCTGGAAAGCTGGGTTAACCTGCTCAGTGATAATTTTAAGCTGAAAGTGCTTACCGCACTAAATGAAGCCGCCGGAAGGGGTATTTTGATCTTTAAGGCCATTGTGGAAAACAAACTGCGCATTTTTCTGGCCACGGGAAATGTGAAATCCCGGTTCGACTTAATGTTTTGGAACTATTGCCTAACCCGGTTCGCAGAGGAAGACCCCGGAGATAAACAGATGTTTTACAGGCGTCTGGAAGATCAGATTGAAAAAGCATGGTGGGATAATTACCAGGCAATTCCCGCAGACAGCTATAAAGCCAGGATCAACCTCATGCAAAAATTGACCGCGCAATATTCGTCCTGTTGATTTTTGCCGGGATTACCTACCTTAGGGTGGTGATTTTTATTCCAAACTTCTTTCGATATTAGTATGTCAAGAATATCCGGCAGGTTAATGGCCCTGATATTTCTTACCATTCCGGGAATGCTTTCGGCCCAGCGGGACTACTGGCAGCAGCAAGTGAAATACACCATGAGGGTGAACCTGAATGTCCACACCAACCAGCTTACCGGTACCCAGCATCTGGAATATGTCAATAATTCCCCCGATACCCTGACCAAGGTGTTCTATCACCTGTATTGGAATGCATTTCATCCCGGTTCAATGATGGATATGCGCAGCAGGGAGGCTGGGAAACTCATCCTATATATTAGCCCGAAAGGGGATACAGTCACGGACTGGGATCCGCGGATCGGGGACCGGATTGAACGGCTGAATCCGGATCAAATGGGCTATGACAGTGTGACCAGCTTTAGCATGAATGGCCGTCCACAGTCATTCAAGACGGAAGAAACCATCCTGGAAGCAGACCTGGACCGGCCGATACCTCCGCATTCGGTAACCCGCTTCGACCTGAAATTCAAAAGCCAGGTAAGTATTCAGATCCGGCGCAGCGGCAGGGATAATGCGCAGGGAGTCCGGTATTCCATGAGCCAGTGGTACCCGGAAATCTGTGAATATGATTTCCGGGGCTGGCATCCCACTCCCTATGTAGCCCGCGAATTCTACGGGGTCTGGGGTGATTTTAATGTGTACATCACCCTGGACAGACATTACCTGGTGGGAGGGACGGGATACCTGATGAATGCCAGCCAGATCGGGGATGGCTATGAGACACCGGGGACCCGGGTGGTGCGGCCACCCGGTAAAGACCTGACCTGGCATTTTTATGCCCCACGCGTGATCGATTTCATGTGGGCGGCAGACCCTGATTACCGGCATATTTCCCGCACCGCTGACAATGCCGCCCACACCACCATAAATGTGATATATAAGGAAAATCCGAAAACAGATGCCGGTTGGAAGAACCTGTTGACTGCGGCCTGGCGGGTGCTTCCCTTCATGGAAAAGCATTTTGGCCCCTACCCGTTCAAACAGTATTCCTTTATCCAGGGAGGTGACGGGGGGATGGAATATCCGATGGGCACCCTGGTGGAATCATCCAGCCTGGGGGATGCCTTTCATGAATGGATGCATAGTTGGTACCAGATGATGCTGGGCACCAATGAATCCATGGTGCCCTGGATGGATGAGGGATTCACCACCTATGCCGAAGGAAAGATATCCTTCTATTATTATCATGCTTTTGCAGATTCTATATTCAAAAAGGACTCCGCTGACCGGGTAAGTACCCTAAGCCACCTGGACCATAACCTGCCCCTGGGAGAGGGAAATGCCTACCAGGGATATTTTTTACTGGTCCGAAGCGGTCTGGCCGAACCGATGACCACCCATGCAGATCATTATACGACCAATTTTGCCTATGATGAAAATGCGTATTCCAAAGGAGCGGTCTTCTTGGAACAGCTTGGATATATCGTCGGGGATTCGGTACTGCACCAGATCCTGCTGGCATATTACCGGAAATGGCGGTTCAAGCATCCGTATGCCAATGATTTTATCCGGGTGGCTGAGCAGGTCAGCGGTATGCAGCTGGACTGGTATGAGGAATACTGGATTTACACGACCAAGACCATTGATTATGGGATCGATACTGTCATGGCTAAGGGAGACAGCACCATGGTCTGCCTGCAGAATTTCGGGCAGGTGCCCATGCCTATCGATCTGATGATCAATTTTAAGGGGGGGGGCCAGGAAATGGCCTACATTCCCATGGACCTGATGTTCGGCAACAAGCCTAATGAAAACCCGGGAATACCCCGGCAAATATTTCCGGCTTGGCCCTGGACAAATCCCACAGATACGATCACGGTAGCCGGCAATATCCACGATATCGATTCCCTGGACATTGACCCCAGCATGCGAATGGCAGATGTGAACCGGAATAATAATATGGTGGTCCTGAAGTCCCGGTAGATTTTCCAGATAAAGGAAGATCCAAAGCATTATCTTTGTAACCGCAGTTTTTAAGGTAAAAATTAAAAATAAAGATCAAATGAAAAAGGGATGGATCGTATTAATTGTCGTTCTGCTAATCCTGTTCATTGGCGGATGTTCGATTAAAAACACTTATAATAACCTGGTTACTCTGGATCAAAATACAAAATCCATGTGGGGCCAGGTGGAAAACCAATATCAACGTCGCTCAGATCTGATACCCAACCTGGTGGCCACGGTGCAGGGTGCAGCTAATTTCGAGACCAAGACCCTTACCCAGGTTATTCAGGCCAGGGCATCGGCTTCCCAGATCAAAGTGGATGCCAATGATCTCAGCCCACAGAAGATTCAGCAATTCCAGGCTGCCCAGGGGCAGCTAAGCATGGCGCTGGGCAGGCTCATGGTGGTTTCCGAACGATATCCGGTCCTGCAGGCTAACCGGAATTTCCTGGACCTCCAGGCTCAGCTGGAAGGAACAGAAAACCGGATCACCGTAGCGCGCCAGGATTTCAATAATGCAGTGCAGGGATATAACACCCAGGTGAAAAGTTTCCCGACCAATATCTTTGCCAGTATGTTCAACTATCATGCAAAAGGTTATTTTCAGGCCAGGTCGGGGGCCCAGAATCCACCCCAGGTCAAATTCCCAGGATCTTAAGCATTTCCTTCATGGCTATTTTCCGGAAAAAAGAATTTTTCACCGAGAAACAGAAATCGGCTATCGTGGAAGCGATCCGGGGTGCTGAACGGATGACTTCCGGGGAGATCCGCCTTTACGTGGAGCACCGCTGTAAATATTTGGATCCGATGCACCGGGCCATGGAAGTTTTCTCCCACCTGGAATTGCATAAGCGCATACACCGCAATGCAGTCCTGCTTTATATTGCTCTTGCAGACAAGCAGTTTGCCATCTATGGGGATGAAGGTATCCACGCCAAAGTAGGGGACAATTTCTGGCAAAAGCAGGCTGACCTGCTTAAGCAGCAATTCCGGGATGGCAAGATTACCGAAGGAATCGCAGTTTGTATCCTGGGGATAGGCACAGCCCTGCAACAATATTTTCCGCATGATTTGGATCAAAACAGTCCTGAACCCGATGAGATTCTTTATGGCCGGTAATGGCCTGAAACATTTGTGGAAACTGGCTTTATTCCTCGGCCTGCTCTTTTGCACGGGGAGAATATATGGTCAGCAGATCCCACCCAAACCCAGCCCCCCACGCCTGGTCAATGACCTGGCCGGGGTGCTGATGCCGGGACAGGTGGGTGCCCTGGAACAAAGACTGGATGCTTATAATGACAGTACATCCACCCAGATCGCCATAGTCACAGTACCTACTGTGGGCAACAGTGATATGATGAGCTATGCCGTTAAGCTGGGGCGGACCTGGGGAGTGGGGGGTAAAAAGTTCAATAACGGGGTAATCATCCTGGTTGCGGTTAAAGACCATAAAGTATTTATAGCGACGGGTTATGGGATGGAAGGACCGCTCCCTGATGCCACATGCAATGAAATTATTGACAATGATATTGTTCCTGCTTTCAAGACAGGGGATTACTATGGGGGCCTGAATAGTGGAATTAGTGATATTATCGCTGCGGCTGCCGGAGAGTACCAGGGAACCCCCGCTGCCCAGTCCGGGCAAAGTGGGAAGGGAATCTTACCAGTGATTTTCATTGTCATGATCATTCTATTCATCGTTTCCCGGATTAACCGGGGAGGAGGAACGATGATCAGCCGCGGGGGTGGGGTACTTTGGGCAGCACCCTTTCTCGGAGGGTTCCTGGGAGGCGGTGGCGGATTCGGTGGTGGAGGTGGAGGGGGAGGAGGATTTGGTGGAGGCGGGTTCGGAGGATTTGGTGGTGGTGGATTTGGAGGAGGGGGTGCTGGCGGAAGCTGGTAAAATACATTGATCCTGTTTAAAATAGCTGGCAGATATGCGTTTTTTCTTCCCTTTGATACTGATCGGGACTATGTTCCCCTTTTTTTGCCAGTCTGCCGTCAGGGATACCCTGCATATCCCGGACCGGCCTGTTCCGCACAGGTATGTGAATGATATGGCCCATGTGCTTAACCAGGACCAGCGCAATAGCCTGGAAATCAGTTTGCGTACCTATGCCAGGGAAAATCACCAGGTGATCGCCGTTACCATTATGGACAGTACCGGCCAGAATGACCTGGGAGACTATAGCCGGGCCATGATCAAAAAATGGCAGATAGGATACAGTGATGATGAAAAAGGAGTCTTGATCCTGGTGGACATGCACACGAAAAAAGTATTTATCGGGGTAGGGGATGGGTTGCAGTCCCAGCTTGATCCAACGGTTAATTTGAACATGGTGAAAAAAGACGTGATTCCTGCTTTCGGAAAGTCGGATTATTATACCGGGCTAAGAAAAGCCATTAATGGCATTGAAATCTCGCTGATCCCGGCAAGTGTAATCAAAAATTATGTGGATAACCGCAAAAGCGCCACTAAATATTTCCTCATTGCCGGGCTGGTCCTGGTCCTGGCTATAGCCGGATATTTCATTTTTTTTCCCAGAGGACAGACTCCTGCAAAATAACCGAATGACATTATCTCCCTGAAAAACTTTTCTGCAAGGTTTCGGCGGCATGACTGCCATAGGCTGCCTGGCTTTCCAGACTGGCTTTCCCTTCAGGGGAACTAACCTGTCTGGCAGCCGCTTTTTTCTCGCGGACAAAATTTTCCAGCATACGGACCACAATCATTCCGTAATGAGCGCCCAGGAACTTCCCAAATCGCTGCACCTGGTCAATGCCGCGGGTAACTTCATCCTTGTTTATTATCCCCGATGCCAGCATATGGAGATAGGGGACCAGGAAACCGAATTTGGTAAAGCTTCCGTGCTTTTCAAAACTGGTTTGTATATAACCAAAATCTGCAGTATCCCCGTGATGACCAAGGATGGCACAAATCGTTTCGCTGAGTGGTGAACGGGCTTCCTGTTCCATGGATCTGGCCTGATTCAGGGCTGCTGCAGAATCATACCGGAACATCATGTTCAGGGCCATCGATTCTACCCGGTAAGAAGAATCCTGCAGGGCGGTTTTGACCATTTCGGGAAATACTCCGTTTGCGGAGGTCAGGCTCAATAATTGGAGAGCCCCGGCCCGGACTCCTGAATTCGGGTCATGGACAGCCAGGGATTTCAGGATGGGTATGGCCATGGTCCGGATCTCGGGATCGGTGATGCGGAGATTCTTTTCAGCCAAATCCCTCAGGCCGTAAAACCGGTCATGGAGGGCATCCAGGATCACCCTGCGGGCGCCAGTATCCGTGGTTTGGGCGGCGGCACAGGCCACAATAGCTTCCCGGCGGTCCAGAAAAAGCGGGGCATGGGCATATTGGTAAATGTAATTATCCAGGGTCTTATGATCCACTTTCTGGACCAGCAACGCTTTTTCCGCATCTACATTGACCAGGTCGGGTTTGACCTGGTATCCGAAGGTAAAAGTATCTATCCGATCCATCATATTCACCCAGTGCCGTTGGGGATGCCCGGATTCATAGAGGTCAATGGCGAAGGGTAGTTCGAATACCGGACCGGGCTGGGTTTGCCGGACCACAATGCTTACCTCAGGCTTATTCTCCGGATACAGGTAGCTGATATCCAGTTTGGGGAATCCCTGGCCATAATACCATTGGTTCCAAAACCAGTTCAGGTCCTTACCGGTAATATGTTCAAAGGCAAGCAGCAGGTCTTTTGCGCTTGCCGGGTGGTATTTGTAGGTTTCCAGATAATAATGCAGGGATTTGAAAAAAGCATCCGGGCCAACAGTATGGCGGAGCATGTTCAGGATCCGGCCGCCTTTGTCATAGGTGACGGCATCGAAGACATCCTCCCTTTTTTTGTAATAATAATCCACCAGCGGATGGTCATTGCCTGCAGCGGCAAAGCGGAAATAAGCCTGCATGGCATTATAGCTGTGGGATTCACCCAGATCCTTGCCGTATTCATGCTCGGCCCAGAGCATTTCACTGAAGTCTGCAAAGGATTCATTCAGGGTGAGATTACTCCAGGATTTGCAGGTCACTAAGTCTCCAAACCAATGGTGGAACAACTCATGGGCTATATCCGATTCGTTGGCATAATCATCATCGAGCAGTTGACGGCGGGTTTTGTACATGAATTCGCCGAGCAGGGTGGCCGTGGTATTTTCCATGGCACCGGAAACATAATCCCGGACCACCACCTGGTCATACTTGGACCACGGATAAGGAACTCCAAGAATATGGGAATAGAACTCGATCATGGCCGGGGTATGGCCGAAAATATCCAGGGCGTATGGTGCATAAGCTTTTTCCACATAGTAATTTACAGGTATGCCCTTCCAATGATCTTTTACGATGGTAAATGGTCCCACGGCCATCATGAACAGATAGGGGGAATTCGGGTGCCGCATCTTCCAGGTATCGGTCCGGGTTCCATCGGTATTTTTGTGTTGGGAAATCAGCGAACCGTTGGACAGGGTGGTGAACCGGTCTGGAACGGTCATGGCTATTTGTTCCCTTGTTTTCTGGTCTGGTCTGTCGATGGTTGGGAACCAGACCGAATTGGACTGGCTCTCGCCCTGTGTCCAGGCTTCGGTAGGTTTATAGGGATCCTTCCCATCCGGGTTAATGAAATACAATCCCTTGTTCGAGAGTATGGCGGCGCTTCCCTGGACATCCGGAAGCTTATCCGGTTTGGAAGTATAGTCAATAAACAGGGTGTATTTTTCTTTTCTGGTATAATAGCGACCCAGGGAAATCCGGATGGTCCATCCGTTATATGTATAATTCAGGGGAATCCGGACAGATCCGGCAACCAGGTCAACGGCATGGATAGCCATGCCCTTGGCATCCAATTCCAGGGAATCTGTCGGATAAAAATGAGGATGCAGGGTCACCCATTCTTTGCCATACAGGTATCTTTTGGCGAAATCAAAGCGTACATCCAGCCGGGTGTCCTCCAGGTCATTGATCCGGGGATAGGCAGCCTGGTAAGACCTGAGGATAGAAGCTGGTTCAGGGGCAATACTGACTTGGGGCAGTAAGGCAGGCCGGTGGATGCCGGAAGAATCTTTGCGCTGGTCTGTTTGTCCATGGACTGGTACAGCGGATAATATGCAGGCTACACCCGGAAGGAGGAGCATATTTAAAAAGAAAAAGCGGGAATTTGTCATATGGGAATGCATTCAGCTTGCAAATATATAGAATCATGATTTGGACCACATGAATTAAGGGGAGCAATAAGGGGTGAGCCGGCAAAAGTCCTATTTTTGCAGCCTGCAATGATGTATCAGGTAACCATAAATGACAGTTCAACTTTCCTGGTGGATGCGGAAAAGCAACCTGTATTCCTGGATGGCCATCCGGTAGATTGGTCTTCAGAACAAACGGATCCGGGCAGATATAGCATATTATTTGGACACCGGAGTTTTATAGCGCTGGTTACTGGCCAGGATGCCCAGTCCGGCACACTCACCATCTGGATCAATGGACGTGATTATACTATCCGGATAACGGATCCCCGGGAACAGATCCTGGATACCCTGGCTGTCAGGGGGCCCCGGGTCCCCCTGACAAAACAGGTCCTGGCTCCGATGCCTGGCCTGGTCCAAAAGCTGATGATCATTCCCGGTCAGGCGATCAGGAAAGGCGATCCGGTGCTGATCCTGGAAGCCATGAAGATGGAAAATCAGTTCAATTCACCCCAGGACGGTACAGTGAAGGAAATACGGGTGAAAAAGGGGGAGCCGGTGGAAAAGGGGGGAATATTGTTCATTTTGGAATAGTCATAAGGAAGGAAAGCGAATATATCATGATGTCGTACCGGAGAATAATATTGATTTTAATCCTCATTATCGGAGGGCGACTGCCTTCCCTGGCACAGGACAACCATTTTTTCATTTACCTGCAGAGTGATGGCCAGCAATTGTTTTATGTGAAAATAAATGGAAAGCTACTAAGCAGTTCACCGGCCGGGTACCTGATTATTCCCGGGATGAAACCAGGGAAAAACCTCCTGGTGGTTGGATTCCCCAAAAATGAATACCCTGAACAGCATTTCAGTGTGGATATGGATGGGAAAAAAGATAAAGGATTTCTGTTGAAAAAATCGGGGCATCGCCGTTTTGTATTATATGACCTGACCGATTTTCAAAAACTGGATGGACTGGCCGCGCAAAACCCATCCGGCATTGGAGTAACCGGGGATGAAAAGATGACTTCACAGCCGGAACAATCCCGACCCGGTAAGGATACCCTTCCCTCTTCCCGGGGGAACCCATTCAGGGATATGCTTGCCGCAGTTACCCATCAGAATCTGTCTCCCAATGACACAGGATCTGCCAATTTCCCAGCGGAAACCCCTGTTCACCCTGCCCTTGCAGCAAAATCCTCAGGGAGCATTCCGGACCGTGCGCTTGCTGCCAGTAAGCAAAGGGGAACCAGGAAGCTCCCGAATGTGGATAGCCTGACAGCAGTAAAACCGGATACCACCCAGAATGGTTCCGTCCGGGAACTGACCGCAATGGAAATTTCCGGCCATTCCGTCCCGAAGACCAACCTCATTGCAGATACGGGTCAATCTGAGCAGGTCCAGGCCAGTGCATCAATTCCGGAAAATTCGCCTTTTCCGGATTCCCTGGGGGAAAGCAGTGAACCTCAACCCACCCAGACGGCCAAACCCCATTTCATTGATTTTTCTTCCACAGTTAGCGGGAAACAGCCTGGGGAAAAAACCCGGGCCAACCCGGAAGGTTCAGGCAGCACTCCGAACTCGGGAAATCAGAAAATACCGGTCCCTGCTTCCCTGGAAAATTCTGACTGCCATAATCAGGCCAGCGATCAAAAATTCATCAAGGTTAGGTTGAAGATTGCCTTACGCAATACGCCCGACAAAATGATGGCCACAGCCAGTAAATTTTTTAATGAGGATTGTTATTCCGTTGACCAGATCCAAAGCCTGGCTTTGCTGTTTAATTCAGATAAATACCGATACAGGTTGCTGGAAATGGCCTATGCCCATGCCTATGACAGCGGTCATTATTACCGGCTTGAGCATATCCTGACCGATGTCAATTACCGGGAAAAATTCATGGCCATGCTTAAAAAATAGGGATCACCTTGGTGGGGTATCCCGGGGGAGCTTGATCAATTATGCCCAGGTATTTTTTGGAAGTAGCGTACCGAGGAGAGGGTTTTGCCGGTTTTCAGGTGCAAAATAATGCCCTTACCGTCCAGGGAGAGATCAACAGGGGGCTAAGCATCCTGTTTAAAACAGGAATTAAAACTACAGGATCCAGCCGTACAGACAGCGGGGTACATGCCAGGCAGAATTTTGTTCATTTCGATTTTGATTCCGATCCCCCTGTTCATTTTCTGTACAGCCTCAATGCCATTCTGGGAAAGAAAATCCTGATCAGGGCGGTTTTTGCCGTCCCACCGCATGCGCATGTGCGTTTTGATGCGTTATCAAGGACCTATCGTTATTTTGTCTATCCAGTCAAAGATCCCTTCCGGCAGGAATTCGGGTATTATTTCCCATTTCCGCTGGATATGCAGGTCCTGCAGGGAGCAGCGGGGATGGTCCGGAGTCAGCTGGATTTTCAGGCTTTTTCCAAACGGCCGGCTCAGACCAGTCATTCCATATGCCATATTCGGGAGGCAGGCTGGTCGTGCTCTGAAGATAACGCCCTGATATTCAAGGTGACAGCTGACCGGTTCCTGCGGGGCATGGTCCGTGGCCTGGTCGGGACCATGCTGAAGGCAGGAACCGGAAAGATCAGTCTGGCAGCATTCCGTCAAATCCTGGAAAGTGGTCATCCGGCTAAAGCAGACTTTAGCGTGCCCGGCCGTGGACTATTCCTGGAATCGGTAGAATACCCGGAAGGCTTGCTGCTAAACAGGTTATCCCTTAAGGAATCCCCCCTGGACCCTGATTTGCCAGGGTAGAAATACGGAACAGGGCGCCCATGATTGCCTGTTCCCTGAAATGGGGGTAAAACCTGTAAAATATTCCCTTAAAAAGTTTGCGGGTAGGCAAAGCGGATGTATCTTTGCCATCCGCTTTTAAAAATCCGGCATTGTTTTGGTTCCATCACAT
>DATLTB010000056.1:0-15000 GCA_035533815.1 Chitinophagaceae bacterium | reverse complement strand
AGTACCTGGAGGAAGAGAAAATAATCTAATGATTCCCTCAGTAGTGGCGAGCGAACGGGGAACAGCCTAAACCTGGGGAGCGTGCTCTCCAGGGGTTGTAGGACTGCATTTAGAATTCTGCATCAAGCTGAACATTCTGGAAAGAATGGCCATAGCAGGTGATAGCCCTGTAAGCACAAATTGCAGAGGACGAGCAGTATCCTGAGTAGCGCGGGACCGGAGAAATCCTGTGTGAACCAGCCGGCACCATCCGGTAAGGCTAAATACTACCTAGAGACCGATAGTGAACCAGTACCGTAAGGGAAAGGTGAAAAGCACCCCAAACAGGGGAATGAAATAGTACCTGAAACCGTGCGCCTACAAGCGGTCGGAGTCCCGTATGCAAATACTGGGATGACGGCGTGCCTTTTGCATAATGAGCCTACGAGTTGCACCTCACTGGCAAGGTTAAGTTCTTATATAACGGAGCCGTAGCGAAAGCGAGTCTTAACAGGGCGAACAGTCAGTGGGGGCAGACGCGAAACTTTGTGATCTATCCATGAGCAGGTTGAAGGTTTGGTAACACAAACTGGAGGACCGAACTCATTAACGTTGAAAAGTTATGGGATGACTTGTGGATAGGGGTGAAAGGCTAATCAAACTGAGAGATAGCTCGTTCTCCCCGAAATGTTTTTAGGAACAGCCTCGGATTTAAGACGTATCATAGAGGTAGAGCTACTAATTGGGCTAGGGGGCTTCACCGCCTGCCAAACCCTGATAAACTCCGAATGCTATGATATATCTCCGGGAGTGAGGCTGTGGGCGCTAAGGTCCATGGCCAAGAGGGAAATAACCCAGACTATCAGCTAAGGTCCCCAATCGTATGTTAAGTTGATCAAACGAAGTTTGAATCCAATGACAGCTAGGATGTTGGCTTGGAAGCAGCCATCCATTTAAAGAGTGCGTAACAGCTCACTAGTCGAGGGTTCAGGCACGGAAAATAATCGGGCATCAAACATACAACCGAAGCTATAGGATCGTCCCGTAAGGGTTCGATCGGTAGGGGAGCATTCCAAACTGCATTGAAGGTGTACTGTGAGGTATGCTGGAGCGTTTGGAAAAGAAAATGTAGGCATAAGTAACGATAAATAAGATGAAAAATCTTATCACCGTAAGACTAAGGTTTCCTGATCAACGTTAATCGGATCAGGGTTAGTCGGGTCCTTAGGCAAAGCCGAAAGGCGCAGCTGATGGCAGGCTGGTTAATATTCCAGCACCTGCTTTGATTCCGATGGGGTGACGGGGTAGTGAAAGGTCCGCGCAGTTACGGATACTGCGTTAAAGCGTGTAGATACATTTCCGGATGGCAAATCCGCCGGGGATATCGAACGTGACAGTACCATAAAGCTTCGGCAGAGTGGATAGTGACCCTAATCAAACCTCCAAGAAAAACCTCTAAGGTGTGGTCAAAGCAGCCCGTACCGTAATCCGACACAGGTAGTCGAGGAGAATATCCTAAGGTGCTCGGGTGAGCCGTGGAGAAGGAACTAGGCAAATTGACGCTGTAACTTCGGGAAAAAGCGTACCGCAGTAATGCGGTCTCAGTAAAATGGTTCAACCAACTGTTTAACAAAAACACAGGGCTCTGCAAAATCGAAAGATGACGTATAGGGCCTGATACCTGCCCGGTGCTGGAAGGTTAAGGAAGGATGTCCGGCGCAAGCCAAAGCTTCTGACTGAAGCCCCAGTAAACGGCGGCCGTAACTATAACGGTCCTAAGGTAGCGAAATTCCTTGTCGGGTAAGTTCCGACCTGCACGAATGGTCTAATGAGTTGAACACTGTCTCCTCCACGAGCCCGGTGAAATTGTAGTATCGGTGAAGATGCCGGTTAATCGCCACGGGACGGAAAGACCCCGTGAACCTTCACTACAACTTTGCATTGATTTTGAGTAAATGGTGTGTAGGATAGTTGGGAGACTTTGAAGCTGCCTCGCTAGGGGTAGTGGAGTCGTCGTTGAAATACCAACCTTCATTTGCTTAGAGTCTAACCCCTGTGGGGACAGTGCATGGTGGGTAGTTTGACTGGGGTGGTCGCCTCCTAAAGAGTAACGGAGGCTTGCAAAGGTACCCTCAGTACGGTTAGTAATCGTACGCAGAGCGTATTAGTATAAGGGTGCTTGACTGTGAGGCCTACAAGCCGAGCAGGGTCGAAAGACGGCTAAAGTGATCCGGTGGTTCTGTATGGAAGGGCCATCGCTCAAAGGATAAAAGGTACTCCGGGGATAACAGGCTGATCTTACCCAAGAGCTCATATCGACGGTAAGGTTTGGCACCTCGATGTCGGTTCGTCACATCCTGGGGCTGGAGAAGGTCCCAAGGGTTCGGCTGTTCGCCGATTAAAGTGGCACGTGAACTGGGTTCAGAACGTCGCAAGACAGTTCGGTCCCTATCTGTGGTGATCGTTAGTCAATTGAGAGGAGATGACCTTAGTACGAGAGGACCGGGTCGTACGGACCGCTGGTGTATCTGTTGTGCCGCCAGGTGCAATGCAGAGTAGCTATGTCCGGCCAGGATAAACGCTGAAAGCATCTAAGCGTGAAACCTTCCTCAAGATGAGTTGACTTTTAAGGGCCGTTGGAGACGACGACGTTGATAGGCTACAGGTGTAAAGGTGGTAACACCAAAGCCGAGTAGTACTAATTGCCCGTAAGCTTTAATTTTTTTTAAACTTGGTGGTTTACAATTTTCCCAATATGACTTTATTGCCGGTTGAAAGACCGGTTGATCATCTTATGGTGGTTTTACAGAGGGTGTTCACCTCTTCCCATTCCGAACAGAGAAGTTAAGCCCCCCGTGGCCGATGGTACTGCACCACAATGCGGGAGAGTAGGTAGCTGCCATATTCATTTGAGCCCCCCGGTTTTACCGGGGGGCTCTTTTTTTACCCGCAAGTCTAATCTGCGGCTTTTCCGGTTTTCGCAAAAAGGCCCAGGAACTGCACCTGCGGTGGATTGATTGGTCAAACCGGGGAATTTTGGTCCTCGAGTAGCGGATTTTCAATCAGTTGAACCTGTCTGGCAGGTATGGATCGGCTATTTCCCCTGTTGTAGCCAATTATTCGTCCTGGAGGTTAATCATATCTATAAAAATTCTATTTGCACATTTAAAAAATTCCTTAAATTGTGCATCCAAGTTTCTGAAATACCTGAAAATTTGAACGGATACCAGGAAACACCTATCCTGTAAAAACCTATGTTAGGGGACCCGGTTTATCCGGCGTTGTCTAATTATAGGACGGAACAGATTTGCAGGGTTTTAATTTGGATTCTTGCTTTTTACCCTAGGCCGTATTACATTGCAGGCATCCCTATTTTCCATGAAGTCAACCAATTTCAATTAACCCAAACCAACCTAATATTTTTTAACGCTAAAAACAATCAAAATGGCTGAAACAAAACCGACTGCACCTGTCAATTCCCCAAAAACACCTGCCGGTGCCAACAAATCGGAACAGAGAAGAAAGATGGATAATACCTTCGCATTGCTTGCAGTACCTATTTGCTTTGTAGTCGCGCTGCTGTTCTACATGTTCGTGCTGGGGGACTCCTCTCATTTTGCCGGTGGTATCAAGGAAGGTGTGGGTGCCAAAACGCTGGATTATTGGGGCACCATGTATACAGGCGGTCCTATCGTTCCCGTTTTGATTACACTACTGCTGGTGGTATTAACTTTCGTGGTCGAAAGATTCCTGACCATCGGCAAGGCCAAGGGAAAGATGAAACCCACAGAATTTGTCCGTCGGGTACAGTATCACCTGGCCAATAAGAATATCGATGCAGCTTTGTCAGAATGCGATAAGCAAAGGGGATCTGTTGGGAATGTCATGAAGGCAGGCCTAAAGAAATACCGGGAAATGACAAGCAATTCCGAATTGTCGACTGAACAGAAGGTGTTGTCCATACAAAATGAAATTGAGGAAGCCACTACACTGGAATTACCCATGCTGGAAAAGAACCTCGTTTTTTTGTCCACCATTGCTTCCATCTCCACCTTAATGGGATTGTTTGGCACGGTGCTGGGCATGATCAGGGCGTTCAAGGCCCTGTCCGATGCCGGCGGAACGGATTCTACCCAGCTTGCTCTGGGAATTGCAGAAGCCCTGGTCAATACGGCCTTGGGAATCAGCACTTCAGCCATAGCTATTGTAATGTATAACTTCTTCACTACCAATATAGATGGCATTACTTATGGTATTGATGAAACGGGTTATACCCTGACCCAGAGTTTTGCAGCAAACTATAAGTAAACAAATTCCAGGTGACAGGGCCAGTATGCACATGGGGGCGCCCTATTTATGGAATTTTAACATTATGGCATCTTTATTTGATCTAGAACATTAAAAACGCCGGAAATGCCTAAAGTCAAACTGCCCAGGAAAAGCACCCATGTGGACATGACAGCCATGTGTGATGTGGCCTTTCTGTTGCTTACTTTTTTCATGCTGACTACAAAATTCAAACCGGTCGAACCTATTGCTGTGGTGACCCCTTCATCCATTTCCACCAAACTTCTACCTGAAACGAATATTGCCACAATCGAAATATCCAAAGATGGCAGGGTATTTTTTGACATGGATAACAAATCAAGGAGGATGCAGTTGATCCAGGCCCTGAACGGCAGCTTCCATTTGGGGCTGACTTCTGATGAAATGGTAGATTATGCGATTGCAGGGAGTTTGGGCATACCATTCAATCAGCTCAAAAATTATCTGAACCTTCCCGTGGATCAGCAAAAGTCCATTATTCAGCCTGGCATACCTATTGACACTGCGATCAATGTACCGACCAATGAACTGGACCAATGGGTAAAATATGCATTTAATATTAATCCGGAACTGGATTGGGTCATAAAGGCAGATGATAATACCAGGTATCCGGTGGTTAAGGAAGTCATGAATACGCTGGAGGAAAATAATCACCGGAAGATCCATTTGATCACCTCCCTGGAAAAAATCCCCCCGGGTACAGTAGCCTGGAAGGAGCAAAATGTTCCAGTAAAGAAGAAATAATGAAGTACATACAGCATGTTTAATAACCTGTAAAACTTTACGACGATGGCAGAGATGGAAGTAAAAGGTGGGGAAAGTAGCCGGCACTCCGGGACCCGGAGTAAGAAGCTTTCCACCCGAATTGATCTGACCCCCATGGTCGACCTGGGTTTTCTGCTGATTACCTTTTTCATGCTGACCACTACGCTGCAAAAGCCGAAAACCATGAACCTGTACCTGCCGAAAAAAGTCCAGGATCAGAAACTGGAGATGAAAATCCAGGACAAACAGGCATTAACCGTGCTGCTTGGAAGCAATAACCAGGTATTTTATTATGAGGGATTGAAGCCCACCCTCACTGAGGCGGATATCAAAGCAACCACCTTTGCCAATAATGGGGGCATCCGGGATGAATTGCTGGATAAGTGGAAAAGGGTCATTCAGGACACCGGAGGACAAGACAGCATGATGGTGATCATCAAACCTTCCAACCAATCCACCTACCAGAATATGGTGGCCATCCTGGATGAGATGAATATTGACGGGGTACAAAAATATGCCTTGACTGATATTTCACCGGTGGAAAATGATCTCATCAAGAAGATGGAATCGGGGCATTGATAAATTTGGAATTATCATCATTCTTTTAACCAAGAAATCAGGTATATGGAAGCCAATAAAATATTATCAGCGGATTTCCTGGATATTCTATTCGAAGGCAAGAATAAGGAATATGGAGCTTACCAGCTAAGGAAGGAATATGATAGGAGGATTCGCAATGCTACCCTGATCATGGTGATTGCGTTTATCCTCCTGGCTATTGGAATAATACTGAGGACCTACCTGAACAGGGACGAATTGCTGCATCCTAAAAAACCCATTGCAGATATCAACCTGGAGAGTGTGAATCTTAAGAATACACCTCCGCCCCTTCCGCCACCCCCGCCTCCCCCCCAACCCCCGAAACTGATGTCGGCTATTAAGTATACCACACCGGTTGTAGTAAAAAATGAGGTGAAGCCGGAAGAGCAGCCGCCTAATATGGACCAAATCAAGAACCTGGCTATCAGCACCAAAAATATTGCAGGCAGTGCGAATGGCATTGACCCAAACCTGGTTGACCAGGGTACTGGAGTAGTTGCATCCGAACCTGCCAATCATGTCTTCCGGTCCGTGGAACAGATGCCGGAATTTCCGGGAGGAGACGATGCCCTGTTACGGTATTTATCCGATCATATCCGTTATCCGGCCGTTGCCCGGGAAAACGGCATTCAGGGAACGGTTTTCCTGGAATTCGTGGTGAATGCAGATGGCTCAATCCAGAATGTGAAAGTGATCAGTAATCCGATTGGCGGAGGATGTGAGGATGAAGCAATGAGGGTGGTGAAGGGCATGCCGAGATGGAGACCTGGACGACAGAATGGCCAGGCTGTGCGGGTGTTTTTCCACCTTCCGGTGCGCTTCAGGCTCGAATAGAATAGACAATATTTATAATCAAATAAAAATTCCCTCTCCATCGAGGGAATTTTTATTTGTGCCAGTCCCTTGATTTCCATCCAAATAAAGGGGAATTAGGAAGTTCGGGAATAGGGGAAACCATAAATGATACATCCGATTTTTCCTGATTTGCCTAAATCCAGCCATATAACCCTTACCTACCTACTTATTTACTCGGCAAGTTGTGGAATTCTTTGTGCTGGGCATCTTCAGATGAAAGCATGGAAAGCATTGTTTGGTATTTTCCTCGCGGTGACCTTTGGAATTTCAGGGGGAATAAAGCCGGATGTCATTTAATTTTATGGAACCATGTAAAATATTAACAGCCGATTTCCTGGATTTACTTTTTGACGGCAGAAATAAAGAATACGGGGCTTACAACCTTAGGAGGGGATATGGCAACCGGTTGCGGAATGCCGGAATGATCATGTTGATCGCATTAATCCTGCTATCTGTGGGAATTGTCCTGAATACCAGACTGGATAAAAAAGTATGGCTGCCATCCGGTAAATTAATCACGGGTATCAATCTTGAAAGAGTGGAACCCAGAACTGCACTTATTCCCAAATTGCCCCTTCCTCCCAAACCAGAACTGCCAAAATTGGTATCTTCTAATCAATATGTTTCCATGATAAAAATATTTAGGGAAGCATTGAAACCCGGAGAACAAGCCCCTGATATGAACCTGATCAGGAACCCTGGTATCCTTTCCCACACTGGAAATAATTGGAATAATGATCACCCCGGACTGGAAGTAAAGGGGAAAGCAATTTTGATTTCTTCTCTTTCCGCACATATCTTCCGTTCTGTAGAACAAATGCCAGAATTTCCGGGAGGGGAAGATGCCCTCCTTTTACGATATCTATCTGATCATACCCACTACCCGGCTGTTGCTCAGGAGAACGGTATTCAGGGAACAGTTTTCCTGGAATTCGTGGTGAATGCAGATGGCTCAATCCAGAATGTTAAAGTGATCAGTAATCCGATTGGCGGAGGATGTGAGGATGAAGCGATGAGGGTGGTGAAGAGCATGCCGAGATGGAGACCTGGACGTCAGAATGGCCAGGTTGTGCGGGTGTTTTTCCATCTTCCGGTGCGTTTCAGGCTTGAATAGCTTGGGAATGGCAGCAGAAACTTTTTTCTACCAGTAATGAAATTGTATTTAATCCTTTCTATCGAATGAAAGTGGATTTCAAATTAATTACTGGACAAGGCTTTCTGGAAATGCCATTAGGTTGATTTACAGCGCTAAGCCAATTTTTGAAGCCAATATCCCGGCTAATCAAGAGTCCATGATATAAAATTAGATCCATAGTTAGCCTAGTGTGATTGGGTTTAACGGGAATCCATTCAATTTGCATATTCAACTGTTGGTATCCAAATCTTAATTTTGGACTGGGAAGGTTACATTTAATGATCACAGGGAAATTAATCGAGAAATGGACTGGAATCATGAAGATACTATTGTAGCGCTGGCGACCCCGCCAGGAGTGGGTGCAATCGGAGTGATTAGGCTCAGTGGTAAAAGTGCGTTGAATATATGCAATGGTATTTTCCCTATGAAGGACCTGAATATCCAATTACCAAATACATTGCATGTGGGCCAAATATTTGATAATGAGAATGTTATTGATGAAGTAGTTGTTGGACTGTTTCGGGCACCGCGTTCCTATACCGGTGAAGATGTGGTGGAGATTTCCTGTCATGGCTCGCCTTTCGTAACAGAGCAGATCATACAACTTTGTATTAGGGGAGGGGCCAGGCTTGCCAGACCAGGGGAATTCACTTTAAGGGCTTTTTTAAACGGAAAAATGGATCTTGCTCAGGCAGAAGCTGTTGCAGACCTTATTGCCAGTAATACACGGGCATCCCATCACACAGCCATGCAACAAATACGTGGCGGATTCTCCCACGAACTCATGGAATTGAGAGAAGAACTAATTAGGTTTTCGGCTTTGATTGAGCTGGAACTGGATTTTAGCCAGGAAGATATCAGTTTTGCAGATAGAGGTTCTTTACGGGATATTATCCGAAAGGTTGGGATTAAAATAAAGGAATTGATCGGATCATTTCGTCTGGGAAATGTGATAAAAAACGGGGTAAACGCGGTTATTTCCGGACTCCCTAATGCGGGTAAGTCCACGCTGCTCAATAGTTTGTTAAATGAGGACAGGGCGATAGTTTCTGAAATTCCGGGGACTACCAGGGATACGATAGAGGAAGTAATCAACATCGGTGGAATATTATTCCGCCTGATTGATACCGCTGGTTTAAGGGATCAGAGCGGTGATCAACTTGAAGAATTGGGAATGATAAAAGCCCGGGAAAAAATTAAAAGTGCAGAATTGGTTATTTATGTTTTTGATGTAACCACATTTTCACCAGAAGAATACAGATCACAGGTAGAACAATTCAGCCACGATGATATTAATTTTATTATGGTCGGTAATAAAATTGATTTGGCGCGAGAAGAAACTAACCGGGAGAAATATTCAGGAATCCACAGCTTAATTTTTGTTTCAGCAAAATCTGTGTACAACTTATCGGAGTTAAAGAAGGAAATGATAAATAACATATTTAAAGGAGATTTACAGTTTGAACATACGGTAATTTCAAGCACAAGGCATTTAACTTCCCTGGAGGAAGTTTTTAAAATACTTCAGGAATTGGTAGAAGATATTGATAAGAATATTTCAGGGGATTTACTGGCGGTGGATATACGGAGAGTATTAATGCATATTGGGGAGATAACCGGTGAAATTACCAATGAAGAACAATTGGATTTTATTTTTTCAAAGTTTTGTATCGGAAAGTAACTACACAAAATAATCAGCTAGTAAACGAATAGGAAACAGCTATAAATCATTATAATTTAATTACTTAATAAGTAAACTATAATTAAATAGTTTGCTAATGTTCTAGATTATTAAGTAATTATTTGTACCTTATTTGTACCTTAATCCATTAAGGTACAAATTTTCAATTTTTAAATGAAGTAAATTGCACTTAATTTCATTTAAATATATTTAAATGTACTAAAAACCATTAAAGACAATCAATGAGTTCAAATATTAGAGTAAATAAGATTTGCCAGAATTGCAGAAAGGAATTTGAAGCACGAACCACAGTTACGAAAACCTGCTCGGATAGCTGTGCTAAAATGCTTTACAAGACAAAACAAAGAGCTCTAAAGGTTGAAACAACGGAAGCCGAAACCCAGCGGATAAAACAAAAACGGATTGAGGATTTAAAGGCTAAGGAATTTTTAACCGTCCGTGACGTAGCTACCTTATTAAATTGTTCAGTCCGTTCAGTTTATTACTTTATCGGAAACGGAAATATCAGGGCTGTAAATCTTGCACAAAGAGCTACAAGAGTTAAGCGTTCAGATATTGATAAATTATTTGTCTAACGCCAAAGCTTAAAGAACAAATGGCAACAAAAGTTAAATTAAGGCAAAAGGTAATTTCAGGCAATAGGCAAAGCCTATACTTAGACTTTTACCCACCAATACTACATGCAGAGGGAGGTGTACCTACTAGGAGGGAATTTTTAGGACTTTACCTTTATGATAAACCTAAAACATCTATTGACAAACAACATAATAAAGAAACACTGCAAATCGCTGGACAGATAAGACAAAAACGGGATATTCATATTAACAAGCCTGAAATTTATACTGGGTTTGAAAAGGAACAATTAAAAATTAAGGAACGAGGTGAACAAAACTTTGTGGAGTATTTTAAGAAGTTAATGGATAAACAAAAAGCCTCAAACCATGATAACTGGATTTCAGCTTATCATTACCTTGAAACATTTACAAAAGGGAATTTGAAATTTACAGACCTGAACGAAACATTTTGCAATAATTTTCGAGAATACCTATTAACCGTCAAAAGCAAAAAGAGCAGTAAAACAAGCCTATCCCAAAATTCGGCTTTATCATATTTTAACAAACTAAAGGCAACTTTAAAACAGGCATACAAAGATGGATATTTACAAACTGACCTTAACACTAGGATTGGACCCATTAAACAAGCTGAAACGCATAGGAATTATTTGACCTTTGATGAACTGAACAGACTTGCAAAAATTGATTGCAAAAACCCGTTATTAAAGAGAGCAGCCCTATTTTCAGCTTTAACAGGATTAAGGTTTTCAGATATTGAAAAGCTAGTTTGGAGTGAACTGGAATACATTGATGGGCAGGGATATTTTATCAAATTCAAACAACAAAAAACAAAAGGGGTTGAAATGATGCCTATTTCTGAACAGGCTTACGGTTTGCTAGGGGAACGAAATGGGCAAACAGACAAAGTATTTGAGGGACTTATTTATTCGGCCTATTTAAACAAGCATTTAGCCAACTGGATTGGATTAGCAGGAATTTCAAAAGATATAACCTTTCACTGTTTCAGACATACGTTTGCTACCTTACAATTAAGTAAGGGAACGGATATTTATACTGTTTCAAAAATGCTCGGACACCGGGAACTAAAAACAACACAGATTTATGCTAAAATCATTGATAAGACAAAAAGGGATGCGGCTGATAAAATTAAACTTGAATTCTAACTTCTTTATTTATTACTATGAAAGAATATACCTATAATGAATGGTTCAACGGTGATTTTGGATTGTCCTATAGTACAATATATTTTCAAGGTGGGAAAAAACCAATAATTTGCAAATGGGAGGATATTGTATCAGAGGATATATTAAAAATTAAAACGAAACAAAGGGAAATATTTAATAGGAAATGTAAAATGTTGTTGAAAAAATGGAAAAATATATTTTCAACCAACTATAAAAGGTCTGAATTTAAAGATAAGTATTTAGAAAATGAAATATATGATTTTCAATTAATATTGCTGGGTGGTAATGAAACAATTCAGAGATATGTATCATTTGAAAGTTTGAATCTAAAGAATCATACAACAATCACCTTTTTACCGGAAGTTTTGTTTAAGATAAGAGAATATATTAATAATGTAATCATACAAGGGAAGGTGAAAACATATGATTTTATTCAAAGCCCCAAATTTCCTTTTCAAAGGGAAAATGAAATTGGTCCCGAAATTTATGCGAATGCTTTATGGAATTATTTAAAATACCTAAGGAAATTATTCGAATCGAAAAAAAAGAATTTACCAAAACTTGATTCAATTGAAACAGAAGGGGAAAATCCTGATTTACAACAAATGATTTCTGAAATTAAAATCGCAGAGAATAGATTTTGGAAGGCCCTGCCTATGGAGATAGTAGTTACCCACTTTGAAGTATTCACAAAAAGGAAAAGCAAAAATGGGAATTTATTTTTAACAACGGAACAATTTATTCATTTTTTAAAAATGGGTTTTTTGAATGAGACAAACCAACCAAAACAAAGAATAAATTGCTCTAAGGGAGAAAAAGGATTTATAATAGCAAGATTTTATCAATTATTTGATCTAGCGGCATCTAAATACGGTTATCCAGGAAAAAAGGAAGGGTTTATTGAATTATTTATGAATTGTTTTGATAACTGGGAACGGATATCTATAAAGATGTTCTTTAAACCGAATAAAACTAAAGGGAAATGGTAGATTATTTTGTCCATTTTGTCCTTTTTTTTGTCCATTTTGTCCAGAACGTAATATCCTCTTATTAATATCATATCCTTGCAACATTATTGGTAAAATAATGTTTACAATGGAATTATCTTTTAATGAATTACCTAACGCCGTCGCTCAGGTTTTTGAAAAGCTGAATAATATCGAAAGGCTATTACTTGAAAGGAATACGATTTTATTACCTGCACCCGAGGAACTTTTATCAATAAAACAAACAAGCGAAATTTTAAATTTATCAGTTCCAACACTTTACGGATATGTTCATCGGTCCCAAATACCAGTTTGTAAAAGGGGGAAGCGATTGTATTTTTTAAAACATGAATTATTACAATGGGTTAAAGATGGAAGAAAAAAATCATTGATAGAAACTGGAAGAGAAGCTGATAATTATTTAAAAAGAGAAAGAAGATGATAAATGGAGGAATCTAATATTTACTACCTTCTCGATATCTGACGAATATTTAATGAAATATAAGCGCCGAGTAAGCTTTAACTGTAAGATGAAAATTCAAATGTATTCTATTTGCACTAATCTTGGAAGAATTGATGTAATCAGTAAATATGGCTTACTGGAAAACCTATAATGAATAGTTACACGTCAAATTTCCTATTTTGGATAAAATTAATAATTTGACTTAAAAAGGCCATCAAGTTATTAAGAAAGCAAGAGAAGAAAGAGCTCATGCTGGACTGCATGAGTTACTACCTGGGTAAGTTCTTGGAATCAAGTGAGAATAAAGACATAAAATGATTTGATTATGAGGAGAAGTTCATTGCTATGATGGGGATGGCTGAATAGGAAATATTTCAATTATCCGTTGGCAAAGCCCCCAAGTGTAAAAATCTAAAAAAAACTCCTTAGCAGTATAGGCTACATGGTGGTGGATAATGATCACCCCATAGCCCATACCAATGGAGGGTTCGGCATAACTGCTTTTATGGAGGCGCTTATATGCTAAGTAGGGCAGGATTGAGTATTCAAGGATGCCTCCCAATTGTTAAAGCGCTTGACAGGGGTGGAGGTGAATGCCAAGCAAATAGAACGGGTATGTCATTTCTACGGCAGCTGGAATTTACCCAGTATGAAAAAGATTATGTCTCAACAATAAGATAAAAGGAGGCAAACTGGTCAACAGTATGTTTATGAAGAAAATACCCAATCTGGCCAGTCAGGCCTTGCGGTCAGCGGCCAATGTTATCCAAAGAAGTGATCACTGGTTAGGAGGTTACTTCCATAGAACGAAATCCATGGGCGGGAATAAATATGCCATTGTGGCTACCGCAAATAAAATGGCAACTATCTATTACAAAATGGTTCGAAACAAGCAAGAGTTCACACCTGTTGATCTGAAGCTGTACCAGCAAAATTATAAACATGCAAAAATCGCCTATCTGGATAGGGAATTACAACAGCTTAAAAATCAAGTGGCTTAAAAGTTATATAGTAGCCCCTATATCGAACCATCAATGTTTCGCCTTTAATAACTTTATAAATATTTGTAATAAATTGATATTCAATACAGAAATATTAGTTATATAAAAGAAATAAGGACAATCTCAAGAATCAACAGGTTAAAAGAAAAATAAAAACTTTTAAAGTCTAACCTAAACTTCCATTCCATAATTAATCTCAGAATTTCATTCATGGGTATTATAAGTATTCCACCGGTATTGATCTTTTATTTTGGAACATATTATTGATAATAAAATAAATATGCAGTTGTTATTTTCTATATTCAATTTAGAATTCCCAGGACAATCTTTAATAATACCTCAAAATAATTATTATGGCTCGTTCTAATCGAAAATATCCTAAAAAGCCGTGCATCAATCCTGGATGCAAAATATTATTCATTCCACATGACCGACGTCAGAAATACTGTTCGCCCCAGTGCCGTAATAATTTTTTTAATGATCGTCGGCATGAAGAAAATCAAACAAAGTATAAAGATGAAGGTGTTCTGAGAGAAATGGATAAAAAATTGGGAAAAATATATGAAAAAAATGTAATGATAAACCAAACATATGTTTCCCTTGAAGTCCTAAAGAATGAAGGGATTGATCCCAATCTGTGCGTTAGGACCGTCCAAAATGATCTTACCAAACAGGCCATTAGATGGTATTACTCCTATGGATTGGAAATTAAAGATACTGAAAGGAAAACCTTTCTTATACATAAACGTTCAAAATTTTAGATATGCTCAATCCGAAAACATCTCCATTTGAGATTAATGAATTATTTCATGCACTAAATCACCCTATGGTTTTAGAAACTGGCGGGAGTATCCCGCCCGCCCTTCCACTTAAAAAACAGGGAATTACAAGCAATTCAATAACAAGTCCTGTTCCTTCAATTAATTCAGAATCTAATACAGATTTCGTATTCAAAATAAATAAAACGCTCCTCATTGTCGGATCATTAGTTGTAGGTGCATTTGTAATAGGTTTAATAGTTTATTCAGTAATAACAAAAAAACAGGAAAAAAATAAAAAAGAGGACCAAATTGAGTGTAATCGGTAAATAGGAATACACAACTTTTGGCAACTAGGAATACACAATAATTGGCAACTAGGAATGCAGAACTTTCCTTATCCGGGGGATCCCCCGGATAAGGAAAAAGGCATCTTTGCGGGACTAAAAATCCAGCTAAGATGAATGCATACCAAACCAAATTTATGGTGTATTACGAGGTCCATAGAATGAGCCTGGAAGGTTATTCTATTTCCAAGATCTGCAGAACTGTTTTATTGAACTGGCGAACGGTGCACAAGCTGCTTTCCATGAATGAAACGGAGTATGAGCTTGCGATAGACCGGAAAGGAGAACGGAACAAAGAACTTCAACCCTATGAAGGGTTCGTTA
>DATLTB010000055.1:0-28032 GCA_035533815.1 Chitinophagaceae bacterium | reverse complement strand
GGAAAAACCTAATTTTACAAAAAATAATCAAGTATGATGCCCACAGTTACACCGACTAAAATTGATTTTGCCTTGCCTTACCGGGTCAAAGACCTGTCACTGGCAGCTTGGGGAAGAAGGGAAATGGAGCTGGCGGAAGCAGAAATGCCTGGCCTGATGGCACTTAGGGAGGAATATGGGAAAGGACAACCCCTAAAAGGGGCCCGGATTGCTGGTTGCCTGCATATGACCATTCAGACTGCTGTGCTGATAGAGACCCTGATTAAACTGGGTGCGGAGGTACGCTGGAGTTCCTGTAATATTTTTTCCACTCAGGATCATGCAGCAGCTGCAATTGCAGCTGCCGGCATTCCGGTTTTTGCTTGGAAGGGGATGAATGCAGAAGAATTTGACTGGTGTATTGAGCAAACCTTATTTTTCGGGAGTAAGGATCGACCTTTGAACATGATCCTGGATGATGGGGGGGACCTGACCAATATGGTCCTGGATAAGTATACTGAACTAATCCGGCATATCCGCGGACTGAGTGAAGAGACAACCACTGGAGTTCACCGGTTATATGAGCGGATGGAAAAAGGCACCCTTCCAGTTCCAGCCATCAATATCAATGATTCGGTGACTAAATCCAAGTTTGATAATAAATATGGGTGCCGGGAAAGTTGTGTGGATGCGATCCGCAGGGCAACTGATATCATGATAGCCGGCAAAGTTGCTGTTGTAGCCGGGTACGGGGATGTGGGAAAGGGTTCTGCCCAATCGCTGAGGGGCGCCGGAGCCAGGGTGATCGTTACGGAAATTGATCCTATTTGTGCCCTGCAGGCTGCCATGGACGGGTATGCTGTGAAAAAAATGATACATGCAGCCCAGGAGGCAGATATCATTGTCACCGCTACCGGATGCCGGGATATCATTACCGAAGAACATTTCAGGCTAATGAAGGATAAAACGATTGTATGTAATATCGGACACTTTGATATTGAAATAGATATGGCATGGCTTAACAGCAGATATGGGAAGACCAAAATTGAAATTAAGCCCCAGGTGGATAAATACACTATTGGGGGAAAGGATATTATCCTGCTGGCAGAAGGCAGGTTAGTTAACCTCGGTTGCGCAACCGGTCATCCTTCATTTGTGATGAGTAATTCTTTCACCAACCAGACTCTCGCTCAGATTGAACTTTGGAACCACCGGGACAAATACGAAAATAAAGTTTATGTATTGCCAAAGCACCTGGATGAAAAAGTTGCCAGGTTGCATTTGGGGAAGATTGGCGTAGAACTGGAAGTACTGACCCCCGAGCAGTCAGCTTATCTTAATACCCCTGTAACAGGTCCTTATAAAGCTGATTATTACCGGTATTAAGGAAAGCTGGTTTCTGTAGCGGATCCCGGCCATCCTTCCTCTTTCAATAAATTAAGCAACTTCCTGAGGTCTTCTGGGGTATCCACGGCAAAGTTTTCCCTGGATGTTTTTACGAGTTTGATCCTATATCCATTTTCCAGCCAGCGTAACTGTTCCAACTGTTCCGCTTTTTCCAGATTGGTTTCCGGTAACCGCACCAGATCTTTCAGGGTTTCACTACGATATCCATAAATTCCGATATGTTTATAAAAACAATATCCGTCAGGGAGCGTATTGAGCGGGAAACTTCGCAGAAAGGGAATTGAACTTCTGGAAAAATACAGCGCTTCATTATTCATATTCATGACGACTTTAGGGATATTGGGATTAGTCAGTTCTTCCGGATTGGTAATGCTTTTAACCAATGTGGCAATACGGGTGTCCTGATTGTCAAAAACAGACAGGAGCAGTTTGATATGTTCTCCGGCAATAAAGGGTTCGTCTCCCTGGATACACAAGACTACAGGCGGGGCTTGTAACAGCTTTTCCAGGACTTCCGCACATCGTTCTGTGCCATTTTTGTGATGAGATGCGGTCATCACGACTTTCCCGCCGAAAGATTCGACATGCCGGAATATCCGGTCATCGTCGGTAGCTACAATGATATCTCCCAGGCACCCGGCTGCCAGTACATTTTCATACACCCTACGGATCATACTCTTACCTGCAATATCAGCCAGAGGTTTACCGGGAAATCGGGTGGATGCAAATCGGGCAGGAATAATGGTAAGGCTTTGACCAGACATTGATCAATATTTATAACAGCAGGTAAAATTAACCTTTTAATTCAGCGTTTACAGATAGGTCATGGGAAAAAAAGTCATAATAGGATGCTTTCTGCTTTTGACATGGACTGCTGCACTGTCCCAGGCGGATATAATGCAGGCCTATGTGCAGGGTAAAATGGTTTACCTCATTCATAGGGTCAGAAAGGAGGAAAACTATTACAGCCTGGGCAGGATGTTCCATATCCGTCCCCGCTGGATAGCATGGGCAAACCACCTCACTTTTAAATTTCCCCTTCGCACCGGTATGGCAATCAGAATCCCGCTGAACGGAAGTAATTTCAAGCAGACTGGTTTCCGGAGACCTTTACCGGGTTTTCTGCCTGTGTATCACCGGGTACTTAAAGGGGAGACACTGTATCATATTTGCTTGATATATGGCAGGTTTCCGGAGTCCAGCATCAGGAAATGGAATAACCTGCACAATGACCAGGTAAATGAAGGAAGCAAACTGGTTGTTGGCTGGGTGCATGTATCTGGAAAGGAAGCCTACCCTGACCAGCACCTTTCCAGTCCATTAGTTAAAAATTCCCTTACTGACATTATCCGAAATCCTGTTTTTCATCAAACAGCATTTTCCAGGCATTCTTTTACAGTCCACCATACAGACATTATTCACCAGATCAGGCCCCAGGGTCCTGGAGAAGGTCCCATGGAACCCAGGAAGGCAATACCGGAAAATTCAGTTTATGAAGGGTTATTCAATAAGGAAACGCAGCTTGTCAAAAACCTAAATACGGCCAGCGGGGCTGCTGGATGGTTTAAAAGCGATATTCCGCCTGGTTCCAAAAAGTATTATGCATTGCAGGACAGTGTTTCCAGGGGTACTGTCATCCGGGTGACCAATCCTGTTAATGGGAGATATGTCTACGTCAAAGTATTGGACAGTATGCCAATGACATCGGACAATGAGAACCTGCTGATCAGGATCAGCGATGCAGCCAGGAAGGATCTTGGGGTAACTGCTGATCAGTTCTTCTGTGAACTTAGCTACCCTCACTGAACCCTAAAAGCGGTATCCTTTCAGGAAAGGGGCTATGTCCATTTTCTTATGTCCTTCAAGCAGTAACTCTTTCACCGAAATCCATCCGTCGGCAGCAGCGAATTTGAGAAAAGAATGGTGATCGGTCACCATTGACCCCGGTGCAGTTATTTCTTGCATGGGTTCGGTGTTTGCCCGGAGTAACTTCAGCATTTTTCCGTCCAGAAGCGTCCAGGCACCAGGATGCGGACTCAGCCCCCTAATCAGGTTGTTAATCCAAACTACGGGATTATTCCAATGAATCTCCCCGTTTTCCCTGTAAATCTTCGGAGCCTGATGAAAAGACGATGCGTTACCCCATGCATCCTGAGGGATCTCCGGATATACCCCTGAACCAATAGCATCAATGGTTTTAATCAGGAGGTGTGCACCGGCTATCTTCATTCTGTCATGGAGTTCTCCGGCTGTCTCCTGATCCCCAATGGGTATTTTTTCCTGGAACATAATATTACCGGTATCTACCTGATGGCGGAGCCGGAAAGTAGTGAGACCTGTTCCGGGCTCCCCGTTGATTATAGCCCAGTTAATCGGAGCAGCACCTCGGTAATCAGGAAGTAATGAAGCATGAAGATTTACGGTTCCATGCAGAGGCATTCTCCAGACCACTTCAGGTAGCATGCGGAAGGCTACTACCACTCCCAGATCGGCATCCAAGGCACGCAGGGCATCCAGAAATGCGGGATCTTTAAGATTCATGGGTTGCAGGATGGGTAAACCCTGGCTTAGCGCATATTGCTTAACCGGGCTTTGCTTAAGTTGAAGGCCCCTGCCGGCAAGCTTATCAGGGGCAGTGATCACCGCAGCCAAGGGGTAACCCTGCTTCACCAAAATATCCAAGGAAGGAACCGCGAAGGCGGGTGTTCCCAGGAAAACCAGCTTCAGGGGGCTGTTCATCTGTAATAGTTATAATGGATAAAGGAGGTATTTTGCCCGGATGCGGGAAAATTTGGCGAGGCCGGGTTGCCAGCTTTCCCGGATCTTTTCAGGCGACCAGCCAGCCTGTATCTCTGCTTTCAATTCATCATTGCCGGCAAGCTTGTTGAAATAACCGGTAAAGAATCTGGCCTTATCCGGACAGAGCCTGTATGCAGTGATCAACCATTTCAATTGCAATATCCCATGAAGGTTTTTACGTATTCGTTCTGCGTTGCCTGAAAGGTCAAAGCCATAACAGGTATCATGCAGAAAGGGAGGATGGATAGCACCTGGCATACGTTGAGGTACAAAATGAAACAGTTGGTGAGGGAAATCCGGATTGCCGAAAACCTGGAAGGGTTTTTCAGTCCCTCTTCCTACACTGACCGTGGTGCCTTCAAACAAGCAGAGTGAAGGATAGAGATAAACAGCACCCATATCCGGTAGGTTTGGGGATGGCCTGACCGGCAGCTGGTAAATGCTCCTGTGGGTGTAATTCAGGCACCTGATGACCTTCAGGTTGCAATGAAGTCCATCGGATAACCAGTGTTCCCCGTTTAGCATTTCCGCATATTCTCCTGCTGTCATGCCATATACAGATGGTATGGGCTGAAGGCCCACAAAGGACCGGTAGAATGTATCCAGTACCGGGCCGTCCACATAAAAACCATTCGGATCTGGTCTGTCCAGGATGATCAGGAGTTTATGGTTTAGCGCTGCAGCTTCCATGAATCGCTGCAGGGAAGAGATATAGGTATAAAACCGGGTTCCTACATCCTGGATATCATAAATCATGACATCCACATCTTTAAGGTCTGCCCTGGATGGACGGGTATGCGTACCATAAAGGGAAATAACCGGAATTCCAGTTCTGCGATCGATACTGTTTCCTACCGTCTCCCCAGCATCAGCCATACCCCTGAAACCATGTTCCGGACTGAAAATCTTTACAATATGAATATGGAGCCGGACCAACGTATCTACCAGATTGATATGTCCTACCAGGGAGGTCTGATTGACCAGCAGGGCCACCCTCTTTCCTTTGAGCAGGGGTAAGTAAACCTTCATTCTTTCTGCGCCGGTTTGAATTTTATGCCGAGAGGAAGCTAATCCGGAAAACCGAGAGGAGAAATTGAAGAATACCAATAAAGGAAAAAGGAACAATTTCATTTTATGAAATATTCAGGACTGGCCTAAAGATACAAATAATGGTCACTGAACTGCAAAACGGAATCTGACAAAAATATGATATGTGTAATGGTCAAAATGATTAACCGTATAAAATTAGGTCAAAGTAAGTATCCATTAATCCAATGACTCATTGAACGGAACCCTCATAGACACATTCCTGGGTAAAAAAACTCTTGATTTTGAAGGGGAATCGGGGAGCTTATCCAGGGACTTGAAGAGATGCTGAAAGGCATATTGATCAGTGACCGGAAATCCAGCCTGATAACTGCGGAAATGGCATATGGATTAATGAATATTGACCGGGTTTTCCAGGTTAGGAAAGATCATTTGCCGATGGGTTGCCTTCCGCGGGAACGGTCAAGGATCATCCAGTCAGGGAATAATACTGACCAAGACCCATTATATTAACTGGTATCCGGTAAATTGCAGTTGGGCAGCCATGCAAGCAGATGATCATGGGTCACCAAGGATCATTATCGTGCTGTAAAAGCTGGATTTTACTGTTAGTTAAATTGGATTTTTCTGTTGTGGATGGCCAATCCTATATCTCCGGTCATGTGATGGACAGGGTGGATGGCCGACCTTTAGCTCGGGCTGTGTTAATCAACAGGAACCGGGGAAATGAGACTATTTCCGTTGAAAATGAAAATAGTTTATTTTATTTGCAGTATCCGGAGATCAGATGGTTATTTCCAGGCTAAGTTATCATCCAGATACCTTGAATATGGAAACAGGTTTCCACCTTCCCTTGACCGTTCGGCTAAATCATTCTCCTGTGGAACTTAAACAGATTTACATTACGGAAAAATGGAGAGATTATCCGATTGACTCTGCGAACAGTACCATGATTTCCGGGATGCTCTCCTGCAGCGCAAAGGTAAGCTTTTTGGGTTTCCTGAACTGACCTTTCTCCAATTATGGCAAAACCAGGTTCTTCTGCCGGATGGTCCAGGACCCCTGAATGTGGATATTCCGCTGTTTAATTTAAAGCTGGATGCTTTGTATAACCGATTGAGCAGGAAGAAAATGGTTATGGCGTTTTCAGCAGGCTTTTTATTTCTACCAAGAAAAGGAATTTATCGGCTCAAAGGTGACCGATCGAACAGTAAGCGAACTTGCGTTCTTATTGGCGATTCTCTCACCCTGTTCATGGTAGTATACCGGTCGGATTATCATTTTGTGTGTCGGGCTACCAATGATGTGTTTTATGAAAATACCCTGGAGAATGCGGTTAAATTCCGTAAAATTGGAATTTAACCATTGGATTGGAAAATAAAAATGTGATTCAGCCATGACTTTTGAACATTATGCCTACACGGTCCTGAACCGGTTCCTTAAATACACGGTAATAGATACCCAATCAGATCCGAAGTCAGGGACATCTCCTTCCACATCCAAACAAGGGGAACTGGGTCGTCTTTTGGTTCAGGAGTTGCATGAAATGGGTATTTCAGATGCCCTGCTGGATGAATATGGCTGCGTATATGCCACCCTTAATGAAAATACCCAAAAGAATGTTCCGGTTATCTGTTTTTGTTCCCATATGGACACTTCTCCTGACTGCAGCGGAACAGGCGTTATGCCGATCATTCATTATCAGTATGCCGGGCAGGATATCATATTGCCTGATGACCCCGAACAGATATTAAGTCCAAAAGGACATCCGGATCTGTACCACCAGCTTGGCCATGATATCATTACTGCAAGCGGGAATACGCTGTTGGGTGCAGATAACAAGGCTGGTGTTGCCGAGATCATGGATGCCCTGCATTATCTCATAACCCACCCTGAAATCAAGCATGGACGGATCCGGATCCTGTTTACGGTAGATGAAGAAATAGGCAGAGGGGCAAATCACGTTAACCTGGATAAGCTTGGGGCCAGTTTCGGATATACGGTTGATGGCGAAGCTGCCGGCAATCTGGAGGATGAGACATTTTGCGCCGACCAGGCCATTATCCAGGTGCATGGCGTACCGGTACATACCGGTTTTGCCAAAGGTAAAATGGTCAATGCACTCAAAATAGCGGCACGAATCCTGAATAAACTGCCTGGGGACCGCCTTTCCCCCGAATCCACCTCAGGCCGGCAGGGATTCATTCATCCCATACGTATGGAAGGCAATGCGGAAAAAGCCATTTTGGAATTCCTGATACGGGATTTTACAGAAATCGGGCTGAAAGACCATGAAATGCTGCTGGAGCATGTATTGGTAAGCACCCTGAAGGATTATCCGGGAGGGAAAGGAGAGATCCGGTTTTCCATCCAATACCGGAACATGAAACAGGTATTAGACCAGTTCCCCCTGGTGACCGCCCTAGCCTTGGAAGCCATCCGGATGACAGGGCTTGTGCCCCGCCGACAAAGCATCCGCGGAGGAACAGATGGCAGTAGGTTATCCTATATGGGTCTTCCCTGTCCCAATATTTTTGCAGGGGAACATGCGTTCCATTCCAGGCAGGAATGGATCAGTGTGCAGGATATGGAAAAAGCTGTTCAGACCATTGTGAACCTGGCTGTACTTTGGGAACAGCGCAGTTGAAACAGGGATAAACTGTATGATATCGGATAAAAGTGGGTTTTCGGTCCTGATGATCAGCTTTATGCCCGGAGCTTCAAATTTCATTTTTCAAAAAAACAGATACTTCCTCCAACCCAGTCCTGGTCTGCATTGTACCTGACTCCGATCATTTTTCCTCTGCTCAGCCTGGCGAGGTTGTTGACTGGAATTGGGAAGGATCCACCGTTTTCCTGAAAATAAATCATGCGGACTTCGCATTTAGCTCTTGTTGTGGTAGTTTTTATCACTTCCGCATACTCCACTTTTTGTTGCAGTATCCAATTGGATGGATCTTTTACAGCATCAATATCTTTCCGGGTTACATCAATAAGTACGCCCTGACCTGCAAAGGAAAACAGGGGTTTAAGCACATAGTTTCCCAGATCCTGGGGAACTACTTCCATTTTATCCAGGAAATAGGCCCTGGGAACATAAGGACTATGAATTAATGGAATCGTGAACTTGCTGATGCGGTAAAACCAGTTGGGATGAGGTACCCATTCCACGTCCAGATCCTGTGTCAGGTCAACGAATGCGCCCAGGTCTTTTTTCTGTTGCTCCAGGTCATCGAAGATAACCCGGTTGTAAATCCGCCTAACCCTGGTCTTTTTTCCTTCAAGCAGATAAAAAAGATGATGTCCTTCCTGTATAAGTGCTGTGATGCAGACAGTATGGATACCGGATATGGATTCCGTACAATAAAAATCAACCCTGGTTTTCTGTTTAAGGGGTTGGACTTCTAAGAGGATTACTTCCTCTGGGGCATATTTACCCAGAAGTATACGCCTGAAAAGATCCAGATAACTATCCTTTCCGAGCCCGCTAAAATAATTATACAAATTGTCCGGAATCTGAAAATATTCCCGGTATTTATCCGCCAGTAATGCCTGGAAGGCAAACATGGTGGGAAATCCCTGAAGCTCAATCAGCCGGGGCACCAAGGTTCCCTGTTCATCCCGGCAGATGGCAAAATCCAGTGTAATAAATTCGCAAAAATCATTTTCTCCTGGCACTTTCAGTGTGGGGGGGACAGCCTCGGCAGTCAAGTCCCTGAAATCCGGTTGACGGATCACCCGGATGATGTCCTCCCCAGCCGATAGTATCCTGTTCCCCAGATCCTTGGGTATAAATACCGGGGTTTCAGCTATTCGGAACTGAATTGCCCCAGGATAAACCCGGTCCAATCCTTCCATAAAAGCCAGGTATTTCTCCACACTGAACTGCCGGTTATACCTGTCGCGGGTTTCAGGGATCATGTAAGACGGGAAGTTTAATGTACATTCAGCCGGGTAAGCTACTCTGACGGACAGGTATAGCCTGATCCAGAAATGAAGGAATCACCAGTTCACGGGTAAGCATGATTTTATCCGGATCCTGAAGCTGGGAGATCATGCTCAGGTACTTTTCCATGCCGAACTGTTCAATGACCTGCTCTTTCTTATTTGTGGTTTCCAGATAATGGGTCATGCCTTCGGGGTCAGCTTCAGGGTGGAACTGGGTCCCGAAAAACCAGGGCGAAAAACGAATCGCCATAAGCGCCCTCTCCAGAGGCACCAGGGGCCGTTCTTTTTCAATAGCCAGCAACCGGGCGCCTATTACTTCAAAACGGCTGAAATCAGGGCCGATGACCTGCCATTCCCGGCTGTCAACCGCAAAAAATGGATCAGGAAGGCCGGCAAATACCGGATCTTTACCGGCTTCAGGGCATTGATGAACCGGCAGGACTCCGAACGAAGGGGATTTGCGTTTGCAGACGCTGCCCAGGGCATAATGGCGGCAGAGCAACTGGAAGGAATGGCAGATAAAAAACATGAATTTTTTATCATTATCTGCAGAAGAGTTGATGGTTTCCAAACGGGAAACCAGGGAAAAATATCTTTTTTCCCAGCTACTGCCCTGACTTTCCAATGGGCTGCCAGGTCCGCCTGTTGAAAAATACACTTGAAAACTGTCATCTGGCATTTCCTGTCTGTTCCGGACTTCAAATTCCTCAATTTGAAAATGGAGATCATTGACTTTAGCATATCGGGAAAGGATATTGCGAAGACTGCGCATACCCTGATTGGGTGCACCGGCATTAAGATCCAATATGGCCACGCGCAAATTGACTGGCTGCATGATGCAAACCTAAAGGAATTCACCGATTATTCAAAACCTGTCAACAACCAAAAAGGAACTGGTCCCTGATGTAATCCACCACTTCATTTAAATGCAGTTCACGGTCAAATACCGAAAGCTGGCGGTCTGCCCCGGTGCCAGTTTCCAATATTCGTGGAATAAAAGCCAAATATTCCCTGGAGCCTAGATCATCCACCACATCATCTACAAAATCCAGCAATTCAAAAATCAAGGCCCGGGTGTTCATTTCGGTTTGCTTGCCAAAGTCAATCATATTCCCATCAATTCCGTACCTGGAGGCACGCCATTTGTTTTCATTGATAAGTTGACGGTTATAGATAATGAAATTCAGGTTTTGTGAACGGAGCTTGTAGATTTTTGCACATATAGCCTGAAACATTGCAGCTAGTGCAATGGTTTCATCCAGTGTCATTGGGACGTCACATATCCGGAATTCCACCGTATTAAAAAAAGGGTGAACCCTTAAGTCCCACCAAATCTTTTTTGCATTGTCGATACAATTGGTCTTTATCAGCAGCTTAATGTAGTTATCATATTCTTCTATAGATCCAAAGTAATCCGGAATCCCGGTTCGTGGAAATTTATCGAACACCTTAGTCCGGAATGATTTGAAACCGGTATTTCTTCCCTCCCAAAATGGGGAATTGGTGGAAAGGGCATACACGTGGGGAAGAAAATACCGGGCAGAATTGGCAATATGGATCGCCATTTCCCTGGATTCCATTCCTACATGTACATGTAATCCAAATATCAGGTTTGACCGGGCAGCATCCTGCATCTCGTTGACAATTTCATAATATCTGGGATGGTCTGTGATCAGTTGTTTCTCCCATTTGGAAAACGGATGTGTTCCAGATGCCCCTACGCAAAGTCCAAGGTCACCGGCTATGCCCGATATGGTTTGCCGCAACAAGGAAACATCTGAGCGTGCTTCACTGATATTGCTGCAAATATTTGTACCTACTTCTACAACTGCCTGGTGCATCTCTGCCTTGACCTGATCCTTGATCACTTTATGTGCCTGCTCCACGATCTTCTGTTCATGGCTTTTAAGTTCCCTGGTTTCCGGATCTATCACCATGTACTCTTCTTCAATGCCTAAAGTAAACTGCTGGAAGTTCATGATATTAATTCTCTTTTGGAACGGTATAAAGATGGTCAGTCTGGATTCCTGCCGGAACCAGGTTCCTGGGATTTAACCTTTTTTTTAGTTCCCATGATCTTGTTCTCTTTCAAAGGGGAAGTTTTATGCGATGTCTTTCTTGCCGTTGGTAATTTTCCTGCAGCTTCCCGGATAAATTTACCCCAGGTCAGGTTAACTTTCCCCGGAACCTGACCTGAAGCTCTTTCGATTGCATAGGTTGCGGCGGTTTCCACGACCCAGTTGAAATTTTCGGTCCCTACTGAGTTCAGATCAGCATCGGGGGCGGGATTACAGAAATCTATTGCGTAGGGGACATCATCCCTGATGGCAAATTCCACGGTATTGAAGTCATAACCCAGGTGGTTATTTATCCGGATGACCTGTTTTTCCAGGATAGCGCAGAGTTCCGGGGTAGGGGAGAATCCGGCCTGATAACGGAGATGATGGGGGTTGCGTGGCTCGTAGGGCATAATCCGAACATATTTACCTCCGATGCAATAGCAGCGGTAATACTGTTCAAAAACGATTTCTTCCTGGAGGAGCATCACCAGCTGACCAGTCTGATGATGTTTACTGAAGAAATCCTCCCGGTCAGTCACCCGGTATACATTTTTCCAGCCTCCCCCGGCAAATGGTTTCATATAGGCTGGAAAACCAATAAAATTGAAAATAAACTCCCAATCCAGGGGATAGGCTAGATTAAGAAAAGATTGCTCCTTGGTATCGAAAGGCAGTTCCCGGGATGGAAGCAGTACGGTTTTAGGTACAGGAATTCCGGTGCGGGTAGCCAGGCAGTTATTAAAGAACTTTTCATCTGCACTCCACCAGAAAGGATTGTTGATTACTGCGGCACCGCAGAGTGCAGCATTTTTTAAGAAAGCCCGGTAAAAAGGAACATCCTGGGAAATCCGGTCAATAATTACTGCATATTCCGTGGGCTCTCCCTGGATCACTTTGTCGATCTTAACGGCCTCTGCCAGTACTCCAGTTCTTTCCCTTGAGTTGACATTGGCAATAAATGCCTCAGGGAAGGATCTTTCTTGTCCGAACAGGATGCCAATTTTCTTCATATAGGTTAGGTTAAGGGTTCAATGGGATTGATCCATTATAGTTTTATCTGATTATTGACAGGTAATGGGGAAACATCAGTTTCCATAACGGCCAATCATGTTTGGCGTTCTTCCGGATATCCAACCAATGGTCAATATGCTTTTCATTGAGCAAGTGGGACATCTGCTCATTCTGGGGTAAACAGATATCCTGATCAGCCGTACCCAACACAATACCCATCTTCCAAAGGCCAGGATCGTTGTCTCCCGGGAGGAAATCCACCGGATTGTTGAAATATATTTCATCATTATAATATCCTTCACACTGAGAACGAATATCAAACACACCACTCATGGAGAGCATGTTAGATACCCGATCCGGATGCCTGAAGGCGAAGTTGGCTGCATGATATCCTCCGAAACTACATCCGGCAACAATAACTTTTTCTACCCCGGTTTCTCCGGTGGCCCTTGGCATGATCTCATGGAGAATCAGATTATCATAGCAAGTTTGGTTATGTGCCCGGATTTCAGGTGAAACCGCCTTATTGTACCAACTATCTGCATCAATGCTGTCTGGGCAGTAAATTTTAAACAATCCATTATCCAGGAACCAGCTGACAGCATCGATCATTCCTTCATCCTTATTTTGATAATAGGTACCTTTTGATGTGGGAAAAAGGATGACTGGGAACCCTTTTTCTCCGAAAACCAACATATTAAAATCTCGGCCAATACTCCGGGAATGCCATTTATAGTAATTTTCAGTCAAAGAAGTTTTTTTTACAGGGCGGATGATACCAAATATATCTTTTTGGAGTTAAAAATTAAATTTTTTGTTTTAAGTTACTTTCCCATATTTATAAAAGGGTTGATAATTATTGAGTTAAAGCATTTTTGGGGTTGTTTCGGTATCGGTTGGTCATTCGCAGAAATAGATGAATGAAAGGACTTTTATCGGATCACGCCATATGGGAATTGGCAAGTTAGCAGGGTGACTGGGAAGACACTTCAATTGAACCATAAATCTTTGCTTATATGAATCAGGAATTTACAGATAAAAGAACAACTTTATTACTGGAAAATCACCTTCTTAACTCCGGAATATTGGGAAGAGAGGTTTGCGTGGATATGTATCTGCCAAAAAACAGGGTAAATAATGGTCGGATCAGGTTATTGCTCTTTAATGATGGACAACTGCTCAGGACGATGAGTTTGGAAGCGATACTGAATGATCTTTACCGGAAAGGGAAACTGGTACAGGTATTGATTGCCGGAATATTTGCGGGACCGCTGCGGAGACAGGAATATGGCACAGCGGGAATTCTTGATTTTGCGGGGCGAGGGAACAGGTCAAAGTTGTATACCTGTTTTATTCTGGAGGAGTTATTGCCATTTATCTGCGGAACCTATGGGATATCCAGGTTTGCTGAAAAGGCATTTGCCGGATTTTCTCTGGGTGGATTATCCGCCCTGGATATTGTCTGGAATAACCCCCGGGAATTTAGTAAGGCAGGCGTATTTTCCGGATCACTTTGGTGGAGGACGAGGGACCTCGGTCATGGGTATGTGGAGTCCGTCGACCGGATCATGCACAACCGCATCCGGGCAGGTACATTTGTACCTGGTCTGAAATTCTTTTTCGAATGTGGCACAGAAGATGAACAAATGGATCGTAATGGCCATGGCCGGATTGATTCGGTGAATGATACCGAGGACCTGATCGGAGAACTGGAGGCTAAGGGCTACCGGCAACCTCAGGATATCCGGTATGTTTTGGTACATGGTGGGATGCATCATGAAATCACCTGGGCTTCCGTTCTCCCGGATTTTCTGGTCTGGGGATGGGGCAGAAATAAACCTTCTTCAAGAGGGGGTCAGAAAATGGACTAGATTTGTACTCATGGAATATCATTTTTTGGGCAAAACAGGTTTGCTGGTTTCTGAGTTCTGCTTTGGCACCATGACATTTGGAGGCAAAGGTTATTGGGAAGCCATTGGAAAGGTAAATCAGGAAGGGGCGGATGATCTAATTAAGGGAGCTCTCGAAGCCGGTATCAATTTTATTGATACGGCAAACATATATTCATATGGTCAAAGTGAACTTTTACTCGGAAAAGCGCTAAAGAACCTGGGAGTATCCAGAAATGACATGATCCTGGCTACTAAAGTTCGGGGGAGAATGGGAAGCGGAGTAAATCAAATCGGTCTTTCCCGTTTCCATATCATACAAAGTATTGAGGAAAGCCTTCAGCGGCTCGGCACAGATCATATTGATCTGCTTTATGTCCACGGCATGGACCGATACACCTCGGAAGAGGAAACCATGTGTACACTTAACGATCTGGTCAGGACTGGCAAGGTTCGTTACCTGGGTGTATGTAACTGGCCAGCCTGGAGGGTCATGAAAGCCAATGGCATAGCAGAGAAAAACGGATGGAGCAGGTTTATAGCCCTTCAGTATTTGTATTCCCTGGCTAACCGGGATATTGAACGCGACATTATCCCGATGGCTGCAGATCAGCACCTTGCCCTTTTTCCGTGGAGCCCCCTGGCAGGCGGATATTTATCCGGTAAATATTCCAGGAACCAGGAAAAGGCCGGGGATTCCAGACGAGATAGTTTTGATTTTCCTCCTGTGGATAAGCATAGGATTTACGATATCATTGACGCCCTCCTGGAATTGGGCAAATCAAGGGGAGTATCTGCTGCCCAGGTAGCCCTTGCCTGGGTCCGGTCCCAATCGGGGGTGACCAGTACCATTCTGGGTGCCCGGCATCTCGGACAGCTTACCGATAACCTGGCTTCTGCTGCACTCCGGTTTACAGGCGATGAATTAAAGGTACTTGATGACCTGAGTAATCCCGGTCCCAGCTATCCGGCCTGGATGGTGGAAAGGCAACACAGGGACCGATTGCCAAACCAGATTGATATTTGAAGGGAATAATTTATCCATGAAGGGTTGACTTCCTGCCGATGTACTTGCTATATCAGGCATTGTTTCTAATACTATTCAATGTTTTCCATTCATGTTCAATACTTTTCATAAGTAAGGCATTATCGAACCTTATTGATCCCTCCGGGAATATTGATTTATTTTCGAAAAAACTTGATCTTACTTCCTTAACCTTAAGCGGAAACACTTCCCATCTTAAGGTTTTAAGTTCAAGGCCTTCAAAGGCTTCCCCGATTTTATCCGGTGAATATCCGACTGATCCTCTTTTAAAGAAATCAGCAGCACTGTCCAGGCTATCAAAAAGACTTTCCTCATTCCATTCCCCGGTTTCTCGGGCATTAATTGATAAATATGTACCATCATCGGCTTTAAATGCAACAATGAAATTGCCGTCTGACTCATTCACATTAAATCCTGCACGATGATGAATTCCCGGGAAAACCCTGCCACCTGCCCAGGCATTCAATCTTGATGATGTATCTCGCCTTGGAATATAAACTCCTCCCTGATTTGCCCATTTTCACTCCACTCAACAGCTATTCTATGCGCTCCATTCTCTGATGATATTCCAATGAAATTTGAAAAGCCTTTAGGTCTTATATTCGTTAACCGGATCAGACAAATACCTGCTACTTCCTTGTTATTAATTAGTTTTGGGTGGAATTTTTTTGGCAGGTATTTAATCATTAAATCTTTGTCAACCTGGTAGTTAATAAGGATACGACGATCAATGGTTCAAATGATTGTTGGCATTTTGACCTGTTTTATTTTTCCACCCAAAGTTAATTATCTGTGCTATCGGTATATTTAGATAGGTAACTGCTATTAAGAAAAGCGAATTGCGGTATGTGGGGATTGCATCTTATAATTCAATTTTATCAAACACGAATGACTGGTTCTCCGGTCCGGGTTGAATGAATAGTCGTACCTTTGTCAGTCAGTTAAAAGAGAAATATGCTGGATTCCATTATATCGGCCTTAGAAGACATAAAACAGGGTAAACTGGTCATTGTTGTGGACGATGAGGAGCGGGAAAATGAAGGGGATTTTATTACTGCAGCCCGAAATACCACCCCGGAAATTATCAATTTCATGTCCAAATATGGGCGGGGACTGATATGTGTACCCCTGATAGAGCAGCGATGTGATGAACTGGATCTGCAAATGATGGTTTCCCGGAATACTGCCCTGCACCAAACACAATTTACCGTATCTGTGGATTTGCTGGGTCATGGGTGTACTACGGGTATTTCTGCACATGACCGGAGTAAAACCGTTCAGGCCTTGATCAATCCCGCCACATCCCCTCAGGATTTGGGAAAACCTGGCCATATATTTCCGCTTCGGAGTATTACAGGAGGAGTGCTAAGGAGGACGGGCCATACCGAAGCCGCAGTGGACCTGTCCCGGTTAAGCGGTTTTGAACCAGCGGGTATTTTAGTGGAAATTATGAATGAGGACGGAACCATGGCGCGGCTTCCCCAGCTCAAACAAATCGCTGAAAAATTCAACCTGAAACTGGTCTCTATCCGGGACCTGATCGAATACCGGCTGAAAACGGAATCCCTGATCGAAGAACTTGTTCAGATCAAACTCCCCACGGAATACGGTGATTTCGAGCTTATAGCTTTCCGGCAATGCAATTCGGGAGAATTGCATTTGGCGCTTAAAAAGGGAAAATGGAGCATTGGTGAACCTGTTTTGGTCAGGGTGCATTCTTCCTGCTTTACGGGAGATATCCTTCATTCGCTGCGTTGTGATTGTGGGGAGCAACTAAAAAGTGCGATGAAAATGGTGGAAAAGGAAGGTAAAGGAGTTGTGCTGTATATGAACCAGGAGGGCCGTGGAATAGGCCTGCTGAATAAACTAAAGGCTTATAAGCTCCAGGAAGAAGGTAAAGATACCGTAGATGCAAATCTTGCCCTGGGTTTTAAAATGGATGAACGGGACTATGGGGTAGGGGCACAGATACTTCGCTCCCTGGGAATAACCAGGTTGCGCCTGATTACGAATAATCCGAAAAAAAGGGCTGGTTTGCTGGGTTATGGTCTGGAGATCGTGGAAAATGTCCCTGTGGAAATTACTCCAAATCCCCATAATGAATTTTACCTAAAGACCAAACGGGATAAAATGGGTCATGATATCCTTCAGCATCTCATCCGTTAATCCTATGAACTGGAAGTAGTCTTCCTTATTTTTTAACTGAGCTGTCCGGCAAAGAGGCAGGGGGCCGTAGTTTTTTATTGTATGCCGCAGCTTTTGTCCGTTGAAGGGAATCCTGTCGTTTTTTCAGGCGGTTACCATCAAACAGGTCCCGGAAGCGGTTGAAATCTCTTTTATAGGTCAAAGTGGCTCCAAAAACGGATAGGGTGCCATTGAGCAGGACATCGTAATCAGACCTGCGGAAAACCGTAGTACGTATTCTTCCATCGGGAGTGATCAGATATTCAAACTGGAAATCCCCGGCAAATGCACTGGAATTGGTATACTGGTTACCTGCATAGTTTGCCATACCCCAGTCGACACTGGGGCCAGCTTCCAAGCGAACCCGGTTATTGAACAGGGATTTAGTGATACCCACAGTCACCTCATTTCGCTGCAGGGGATCCCCGGCCTCTCCACTTGCGGAATAAGCATTATAATCCACATTCAGTCCCACTGTCCTGTTTTTGATGACTTTTCCAAGCAGATTGTTCAGTTGCGTGGAGGCAGTGGAAGATAGAAACTGTCCCACACTGGTTAGCCCTCCCGAGCGGATCAGGTTGGAGTTGGAAGCTGAAGGTGTCACTGGGTAGAATTGGTTGAACAACAGTAACCAGGCAACTTCCTGAGTCAATTCTGAATTATCTTGTTTGACCTGATCGAGCCGGCTAAGGGCATAGCTACCCACAGTGATGCCCTGTTCAGGTAAACGGATATCGAAATTGATCGCAGGTTTCATCAGCTTGCCCGTGAGGATTAGGTATACATTCACTTTTTCCTTTCTTTCTGCCATCGCCTTATCTGCATCGGTCAAAAACCCACTATTAGCCTGCACATCCCCGGAGATTAGATCATAGAGGCTGGCGCCGCCGGGTACATTATAAATGGCGCTGACATTCACATCGGCATTATAAGGGCTGCCATTCCAAGTGATCGTACTTCCGCGGCTGATCTGAAATTTTTTTGTCAACAACCGCTGATAAATAAAAGTATAACTACCCTGATCAATGGTATAGGTACCAAACAGGCTCATTGATCCGTTAAGAGAAAATTCCATTTTGATAGTTCCGGAACCCGAAGCCTGGATTTCATCCCCGGTGGCCTGATCCAGGATCACATTGATTTTAGCCTGATTGTTCATGGCCGCATTCAGCCGGATAGTCAGATTAACGCCGTTAGGGTTAAAACGCCTTGGCCTCACTGTCTTTCCATAGGACTTAAATACGATGAAATCATGTTTATTCACATCCGCTCCGGTGGAAAGGGGGAGATATAGATGCGTGCCTTGTAATGGAGAAACATTTACAGACATCTGCAGGTCTTTCAGCGGACCGGTAAATCCGATATTACCGCTGGCAAAAACGGAGCCATAGAATAAGTTGTTATCCACTTCATTGGTATTAAGGAACTGGAATTTACTGCTGGTGACGCTGCAGTTGAAGTTCAAGTTTCGAAAATGATCATGGGTGATATTGCCGGTCAGTATGGCTGTATTCCCTTGCGGATCATGCAGGGTGATCGAGCCCAGGGCAATGAAATTAGGACTGAACCGGATTTCCGAACGGCCAAGCGTGTAGTAGGTATTCAGGTAATTGACGATCATGGCTGTGCTATCCAGTTCCAGGCTACCTGACAGCTGTGGGGCTGACCGGGTTCCGCTGAAGACCAGTTTCCCTGTGGCATAACCGGATAGCCGGGAAACATAAGCATTCAGATAATTGTTCAGTAAACCAATATTTTGACTGTTCAATGAGAAAATAAGATTGATTCCATCATTGGCATCGGTCAGACCGACAGTACCGTCAGCAGCAAAGCTCTTTTTGGTATCAAGGGTCGCTATATGGAGGGTCAGGACCCCTTTTCCGAATGCGCCTGTAGCATTCAGGGTACCAATAGAATCATTTTCCAGCCGGAAATCAGCTGCCCTGAGTTGAGCTGCAATCCGCATATTACCGAGGGGATCATCCACCTGAATGTTACCTGACAAAGTTCCTTCCAGCCGACTGCGAGTCTTAGCGAGCACCGCAAAATCATAAATATTCAGCGACTGCAGACTGATGATCAATGAAGGTTTGGTAGAATCCTGATCAATGGCAGAAAGATCATTGGAGGACAGAGATATTTTTTGATTATTGTGGGAAATATTGAAATCATGCACAATAATTGCTTTTGGGGTAAAAAACAAATCATTGTCCCTGGCTATTTTCCAAACTTTATCATTGATGGTCAGTTGGGAATTCAGGATTGAAAAATCATAACCATTACTTTGGGTGATTATCCTGGCTGATATATCCGCTGCATTCAATGTACTGGAAGCACTGGTTTTAAGGTCAATAAAACTACTATCCCGGGTGGAACTGGTGGTAATCGAAGCATTGGGGAAAAGCAGACTATCTTCTGAATAGATACCGGCAATACTGGCCTGGATACCGAGCCGTTCCAGATTTCCATTCCCCTGCAGGATTATATTTCTGAAACTGTATTTGCCAAATCCCCCATAGGGTATACTGGCGGTAATTTTCAAACTGGACCCGGCTGCATCCAGGCTTCCGGAAATCCTGGAATCATTAAACCCAAAAATGTTTTTAGTGAAGGTGCGTATCAGGGAATCCACCTTGCCCAGGTTGAGAGCAAAGGAAAAATTCTCATCTGGAATGTAATTAACCGGTTTTTGGATGAGACTCGGATAATAGTTGTTCAGGAATACCATAAAGGCATCCGGCAGATCCCGTAAATCATAAATCCCACGGACATAACCGTCAATTTCATTGCCCCGCAGAGTAAGGTTTTTTTGATTACCAGAAATACTGGTGTTCACATACAATGAATCAAAAGCAACCCGGTGCCTGTTTTTATATAAGTTGATATTATACAATCTAGCTGAACCCAGGAAATTATCCACATTGCTTCCGGCAAAATCAAGGTCAAGCTGACCGGAGAATAACATGGAATCCGAGGTAAGATTCAGGGCATGAAGGTCGCTGTGGGTGACTGAAGCATCGAAATTGAAGACCGGCAGAGAATCCTTGAAATCAATCTTACCCTGAAAAACGAGGCCCAGGCAGCTATCTTGAACCTCCAAAAAGCCATTGAACTGCTTTTTTCCAAATTGTCCATTGGTCTGGATATGATGATAGGTATAGCCATTCACCATTATATGGTCAATATTGCTATTCAGGTTAGCTTTCAGGTTATTCACGTTGAGCCCCTGTCCATCAATGCGGGCATCAAGGGTGGCTTTTCCCAGGTAGGGGATCCCAAGGAGGGTACCAAGGTCAAGATCAGTTGCAGATAATTTTCCGGAATATACTGCTCCGGACTTTTTATTTAGTTTCAGGTTGATATTGGATTGAATGACCCCCAGATTTGTATTAAAGGTCCCATAAGCAACAAAATTCCCTGGGAAACCCGTGAAGTTACCGGCAAAACGAATTTCCGACAGGGCTTTCAGATTGATGATGGTTGCCTTTTTCAGGTCGGGGAAGAATCTTTCAAGGTCATTACCCGTGGTGTGTATTTGTCCCTGATCAAAATCTATATAAGTGTGAGCCACATCGGGCAAGCCGGTGATCCGGATATTGCCGTTGAGAGAGGTCATATTACTGGCACTTATTTGCATATCCATTAAATTCAGATCACTTACAGGACCCCTTGCATTCGCAAACACCCTGAACATCATTTTCCAGCCAGCCAGGGAAGGGGCAAAATAGGCAATATCGCCGGAGCTGATCACACTGTTCAGGAACCTGGCCTGCATGTCCACACTATCTGTGAAATCGTTAAAATTGGCGAAATCACCATAATGCATGGCATAATAGTTCCGGATATGACTATGATTGGTCAAGAGGTCCAGATTATTAAAGGTCATTTCCTTCGGGGAAATTTTGAAACCTGCCTTCAAGGACCGGATTTCGAATCCACAGCGTTCCTTAGCCTGTAAGCTGATATCGCTGAATATTGAATCTCTTATCATCCGGGTATCATTAAAATTTGCCCCGATACCCGTTACCCGTAGATGGTCAGGATCAAAAACTCCCCGTTGAGGCTGCTTTTTCCCTGAGGTTACAGCAAATGATCCTTGATGTATGGTCAGCCGATTGATGGAAACTTTCCAGTTAGCTGCATTCCATCCCGCAGCACTAGGTTTTGTTAAAAGGGGAATGAGTCCGGGAACAGCCTGGGATGATTGGTAATTATTGATGGTAAAACTGGGGTTGTCGAGAATTAACTTATTTATCTGGATCCGGTGTTTTTGAAGATCCAGGGAACGGGCATCAAGATTCAGGCTTCCGATGCTCAGTTGCATGTCCTGGCCATCCCAACCGTCTACTTTATTAATCACTACATGGCGGAGATCGATTTGCCGGACATCGAGATCTATACTTTTGCCGGTAGAATCTGGTGAGGAACTGGAAGAAGCCATGGCATCCAGGATGAACTGGTAATTCCAGGTAGAATCTTGAGTGGTGCGGCTGAGGTTCAGCACAGCATTTTCCATACCCACAAAGTGAAGCACAGGTTTTTCCTTTAGAAAAAAGAAATCTGTGATGTGCACGGTCATCTTTCCCGCATAAAACAGGGTATCTCCCTGCTTGTCATCCACTAGCATACTATCAATATTCATCCTGTCAAAAAGCTGAAAACGGACATGTCTTATTATCACACGGGTATGTAGTTTATCTGACAGGTTTTCAGTGACCCGCCTGATGAGGTAATTCTGTACTGCGGGGATATTGACCAGGACCCAGGTAATGATAATAAGTCCGATCAAGGACAGGAACGTATAAGCAGTTATCCTGAAAGTTTTACGCAATCCCAGGAAATGCCATGATATACCCATGGCCAGAAAAAGTAAGATGACTATCTTCAGGATCAAAGGATGAATTTATCAGGTAAAGGTAAAGGCGAATGAGCAAATATTCGGCCAGTATTGACAGCAGGAGAAATAGTGTTTCTTATTCGTCTTTTATCTACTTGAATCAACGTTGAATCACCTGAACAAAGCCGGATGTTTCTTATTGTAGTTGGTCCCGTTCTGGTAAGCCCTGGCAATAGCCAGCAGGCTGGCTTCACCGTATAATTTCCCGATAAAGGTGATGCTCTGCGGTAATCCATTTACATCAAATCCATCGGGCATTACCACGACCGGGTTGCCTGTGAGATTGGTGAGTGCCAGCTGATTGCCGGCAAATGTTGGAACCACGATCACATCGAACTTTTCAAGCAGTCTGGCAGCCTGCTGCATGATCTGGTAGCGGAACCTGCAGGCTTGTATATACTCTACCGCGGGAATAAAACGGGATACCCTGAACAGGTTTGGCCAGGAATTTCTGGATTGTTGGGTCATCAGACTATCCCTGTGGGACCGGGTCAGCCGATCAAAAGCCGCGGCAGATTCCGCATTGACAATTATAGCCAGGACCGGATCGGCAGGCAGGGTGTCCGGAAAAACCACGGGTTCAGGGCGGGCACCGAGATGCCTCAACTCCCGGATTACCCGTTTTTCCGGACTTGAATCAGGTAAGGTGTCGATATAGTTGGCGGCAAATGCTATGCGTGCCCGGCTTAGCGGAAGGTTCTCCTGATAATTAAAGGGGATATTCCTGGCGGAGCGATCCAGGCCATCGGTACCATGGATGGCAGCAAAAACAACTGCTGCATCTTCCGCGCTCCTGCAGATTGGACCAATCTTATCTGAGCTCCAGGCAAGGGTCATGGCGCCTGAACGACTTATGCTCCCAAAGGTCGGACGCAGTCCGGTCACCCCGCATACGGCTGAAGGAGCTACAATGGAGCCCCAGGTCTCTGTGCCAATGGCAAAGGGAACCAAGCCTGCAGCTGTGGCCGCTGCCGGGCCTGCAGATGAACCACTGGATCCTTTTTGTAAATCCCAGGGGTCCCGGGTCAGGCCACCAAACCAGACATCGTCCATAGCCAGTTCACCCATGGACAATTTTGCCACCAGGACTGCTCCGGCCTTCCTCAGTTGTTGGTAAACAAATGCATTTTGATCCAGCACCTGGTCCCTGTATGGCGGGGTACCCCAGGTTGTCCGGGTCCCTTTGACAGCAAAAAGGTCCTTCAATCCATAGGGAATACCTTGTAAAGGACTCCGGTAAATGCCATGGGCGAGGTCACTGTCCGCTTCCCTGGCCTGAACTAAAGCGATATTTTTAGTCAATGAGATTACACAATGTAAGGTATCTCCATATTTTCTTAACCTTTTCAGGAAAAACCGCGTCAGTTCCAGGGAAGTGATCTGTTTATGCCTGATCAGTGAAGCCAATTGCAAGATGGAATAAAAAGCCAGGTCGTTTTTATTTGCCGGTAAGGGCACATGTTGCGGTATATTCCAATCAATGGGCAATTGTCTGGATGGGGGATGCATGCCGGGTAGTAATGGATCGAAATCCAGGGCCATAGGTAAAGAATTACCCAGGGTCATCCGGTGAAAATGTTCAATGGTTTTCAAATTGTCTTTCAATCCCATGATCATGGAATCTCTTTCGGCAGGACTGAACCGCAGACCAATTAAATGTTCGGATGAAGCAATTTCAGCAGGAGTAATCAGTTTATCCTGACCCCCAGCCTGAAAAACAATACCTGCCTGCAGCCCGGCCAATAGGCAAAAGAAAGAATACCATAGCAAGTTCACACAGCGGGCCATTAATAAGGCAATTTTTTACAGGGTGGCCTAAATTATACCTTTTTGGACTGATAATGGGCCGTTTTTTCAACTATTTTTATAAGCAACCAGGATTCTTTTACTCCATCCGGATAAAAATGGACGAACTGGCCTTTCTATTGATAATGAATGGAATCGGCATAATTTTCTATGGCCAATAGGGTATCCAGGCCGATAAATGAAGTGAACAGCACATGGTATCCCTGTCTTATGATCACACAACACAACTTTATTGGATCGGGTTAGTCATGTGCAGACGTTGGTTCAGATACTGGTAAATGGTGTTAATTTTCCGGGCTTAGGAATTATGGAAAAGCAAAGTGCATAATAATATCCAAAAGATTAAATTTAGTCTATAAAAGAATTCTACTGAAGGCAAGCCACGAATGATAATTCGGGATGAACTCTCTGAAAAAATAATTATTCACTGAAGCATCAGAAAGTGATTATCCTTAGGTTATCCCAGATCCTCATACAACCGCAATCGGTTCCTGAGCAAACTGACTTCCTGCTGAATTTTACTGATTCTATCCAGGAGATGAATAATAGCATCAATTCCTTCTACATTGATTTCCAGATCCCTGTATAGCCGGATCATTTTCTCCAGTTTTTGCAGCTCATATTCCGGGATCAGGTAGGATTCTTCAGCGGTTACCAGTTCAATCAACCCATTATCATACAGCATGGTGACGAAGGAAATATCAATATCATTATAACTACAAATTTCTCCGACTGGGATAAAATGTTCCTTTTGCATGGGAATCTGATTTCAGGATGACAGGGATGAAAGCTCCTTAAACAGCTCTTTTTGCCTTTCAGACAAATGGGTAGGTAATTTTACCTGATAAGTGATGAATAAATCTCCGTACTCTCCCTCTTTTTTGTAAAGAGGGAAGCCTTTTCCTTTCAAGCGGACACGGGTTCCATTCTGGGTCAGGGGACTAACCTTCAGCTTCACTTCGCCGGAAAGCGTCTGAATGTGAATTTCACCACCCAGCACAGCGGTGTACAGGTCCAAATCCCGGGAAACATACAAATCATTATTGAGGCGTTTGAATTCAGGATTTAGGGTAATGATAAATGTGATATAAAGGTCTCCGGCAGGTCCACCCCGGGTTCCGGGCATGCCATGTCCGGCGATCTTGATGGTCTGCCCATCCTCAATGCCCGCAGGGATAGTGATCCGGATGGCTTTGCCATTGACTGTGAGGGTCTGTTGATGAGTTTTATACGCATCAATTAGTTCCAGGTGAAGTTCAGCCTGCAGATCCCTGCCCCGGTACTTGGGTTGCCGGGAATCCTGGGTTCTCCCGGTTTCCCCGAACATGGATTTAAAAAAGTCAGAAAAATCTCCCAAATCCTCATCTCCGGCATTTTGCCATCTGGAATTTGCGGTATGGCCGGACGATTGTCCTGCTTTTTGAAATTCTTCGGCATGCTGCCAATCCTTTCCATACCGGTCATATTTTTTTCTCTTTTCCGGATCACTTAGTACTTCATTGGCTTCATTGATCTGCTGAAATTTCCGGTTTGCATCCTTATCATTGGGATTTAGGTCAGGATGAAGTGTCCTTGCCAGCTTCCGATAGGCACTTTTGATTTCTTTGGGGGTTGCCTGCTTGTTTACTCCTAATATCTTATAGTAATCAACGAATTCCATATACCGGGTTTTTGATCATGTGTTGGTTAGGTTTTAGAGAATCCGGATAAATCTTCCTGGGTACAATATAATGGAATCATAAATATCCCGCTATAAAACCCGGAAATGGATAAAAAAAAGATAAATAACCATCACCAGGTATCTGCTGACCTATTGACATGGTCGGCAGATTTCAACTCCATGAATTTATTTTGTAAAACTGATAATGTGACATTTACATAGTCCGGGATGCAGAAATCTGCTCCAGCCGCAAATAGTTCTTCCTCAGGATGTGTGGTGGTAACACCGATGGTTCGCATTTCCGCTGCCCGGGCACCTCGGATACCTGACAGGGAATCTTCGAATACCAGACATGAACCGGCAGTCTCGCCTAATAATTTTGCGGTGGTCAGGAAGATTTCGGGATCTGGTTTACCTTTTTTTACAAAGGTAGAATCTACCAGTACATCGAAATAAGGGTGTAATTCCAATAAATTCATGGCGAATTCAATATTGACTGGCTGGGCTGAAGTGGCAATCCCCATTTTTATCCTGGCTGTCTTTAGTTCTTTGATCAAGGATAAAAAACCCTTTAATGGGGCAATATGGGGCAAATAAAGCTCCCGGTAAATCTGCTCTTTCCGATCCGAAAGTTCCTGTATTTTTTCATCTGTCAGCTGACTGTTGGACAAGTATCGCAGGATATCCTTGTTGACCCTGCCGCTGATCTTCTGTTGGTATTCTTCCACAGACAGATCTCTGCCAGTATCCCGGCAAAATTGTTTCCAGGCCAGCAGGTGAAATGGATTATTATCCATCATGGTGCCATCCATGTCAAATATTACTGCAAATTGGGAAGAAGACATACCAGTTCAATGGGCTTTACAATGCAGGGTCATGTAAAAGTGGGCAATTAATGTATTGAAATTTAGTTCCTTACTGTTGAGTCGCTGGATCTGTATCTGTTCATAGATCCGATTACCATGGAGCGGGTATAAGGAAATGATCTTTCCATTATAGTTAAGTTTATAATCCCCGGAATCCAGTTTCCCATTGAAGGAAGCCATGAAAATGCCATAATGAGTAAATTCAAACCAGGCATTTTGGTATACACTGTTTTTCAGTTGCTGTGCTTCATTCTCATCTTCAATATCAAAATTTCCGTTCGCAGGCGGAGTAACATTTGTTACCCGCCATTGTTTATCCACAAGTAATTTCTCGGTTCTTCCCTTCCCGCAGGAAACTAAAATCAGGACAAACCCAACCAGGGGAATCAGGATAATTCCAGGCATGTAATATAGTTGATGAAATAATGATTTCACAATAATTATTATGTTCCTAATTTAAGGTATAAACATCTGATTTGTAACCACTTATTGACACAGGAACATTCCTGCATCGACAGAAAAGATTAATAGGAAATCAGAAATCATGATATACTTTTTCGGATTGTTAAGCTTCATCGTTTCTGTTTCTCCATCTGATCATTGAATGCCTGAGAACCGCCTTTGGGAACAGAAAGGTTCTGCCAGCCTGACCCCACCATTTCCTTGGAGGCAAAGACGATCTGGCCGATATGGTATGCATGATGGGCAAGTTGCCGGTTTAAGGCATCTACAACGGAAAGAGATTCTCCGCGTATTAGGACCTTTTTCATCAGGTCATCGCCATTAAGCAGGTCCAGGGCATGGAACAAACAGCTCCAACCGTTTCGCCAGACTTCCATCAGTTCTTCCCGGCTCAGTTTTACTTCCCGGAATTCCTCATCCCGGTTGCGCCATAATTTTTCCCCGTCTGATTCCAGAAAATCAGTGAAACGAGAAATCAGATTCCCGCTGATATGCCGGATGATCATCACTATACTGTTGGACTCATCCGCATGAAAAATAAGCTGGGCATCATTTAGCTGAGCGATGGCTTTTTCTCCCAGATCCCGGTAATAGCTAAACCTTATTTTAATACTTTCCAGGTATGCTGATTGGATATCCATATTTTAAAATAGTTTTAGATTTTATGCAATTAATAACCCAGCGCCGAATCATCGCCCCGGTGATCAGCTACGGCCCGGATTTTTCCATCTGGTAGCACTTCAATGGCTTCTGTCCTTCCGATAGCTTCACGCACTTTGAACCGATAACCCATTTTCTCCAACGCTTTCCGGGTTTGCAGCGGAAATCCTTTTTCAATATATATCAGGTCGGGTAACCATTGTTCATGGAATTTAGGTTTATTGACCGCATCAAATAAAGACAAATGAAAATCCAGCAGGTCTACAATGGACTGAAAGACCGACGTGATTATGGTAGCCCCTCCCGGAGTTC
>DATLTB010000054.1:0-3639 GCA_035533815.1 Chitinophagaceae bacterium | reverse complement strand
GGTGGTGCCCGGCCATTCCTTTAAGTTCGCAGCCACCCTGCAGGCAGACAATGCCGAGGGAAATCCCATACTGATCCAAATCCAGCATAATGCAGGACACGGTACAGGAATGGATACCCAAAAAGAAATTGCCTATATGGCTGATCAATATGCTTTTGCCTGGTATAATATGGGCTTCGATCCATTCAAATAAAATTCCTCTAAGCTTTCATCGAATGTCTCCCGCCGGAGAGAAACAGGGGATCTGTTTCGGCCCAGGACCTGGTAATTGAACCCGGGTTAAAGCGGACAGCAATGATAAAATAAAGAGAATAATATGATAAATAAAAACAAAAGACAATTGGAGTGGGCTATTAGTTTTTGGATTGGAGTTGGTTTGATGAGCATAATAAATGTTTGGAAAATTACTCAAAATCAGAAGGCAGTTCCATACTCTTGGATTATGTTTGGGGTTTCTATAATTGCAATAATCATATGTGTGATTTTAATAAAAATTAAAAAATAGACTTTATTGCCTATCGGCGACGAAAATAACCCCTGCATCAATGAACAAGAAAACCAAAAATCTAAGTGACAGGCGCGGGTAAACACAGTCGCGGATCCGTACGATCATTAAGTAAGACGAACCGAAGGTGGTCAAGGAGGTGAAATGGAGGAAACCCTAGAATCCGGCAGGAATTCCCGTCTGGTATCACGACGGAATGCTTTGCACCGGCGAGACATACATGAGTCACATAAGGCTGATCTTCGCAAAGGGATTTTCTCTCAAGGATCCAAAAGATCTCTTCAATGCTTTCCGTGCCATTTTCATTCACGAAGGTGATAAGATCACTGAGGCGGCCTTAAAGGATCTCATTCGCGCTGCGGTGGTGCTCAATTTCAAAAGGTAAGAGCGGACCGAGCAAGAAACTAAGCAAAACCCCCGGCGACGCGGTTAGAAGTCACGGCGGGCAAGCAAGTTGAATGCCGGTGATATGAATCATAACCGTCCTTGGGGAATTATGTTTGTCCCGGTGACCAAAAAGATAAAGACTGATAAGTGGTCTACTTTCCCCCTATTTATTTAGTTTATTTTAAACTTGACAAAATAACCTGGTGCAAATTTTTAACAACAATAAACAGTTCAAACAGATTTAATGTTGGAATGTTAATTTCTTGTTTTGAAAGAGGAGTAGTCACAAAAATTACGAAAGGCTAATAATGTAATATTCAATTCCATTATTTAAAAGAATTGAAATGAAATGGCAAATAAGGAAACAGCCGGGATTATCACATATTTCGTAACTATTCAGGACCCCAATATCTGGGTATACCCCCTTATCAGGTTCACCGATGAATAAATAAAGGTAGATCAGAGCATGTATAATATGAAGTGTGTAAATTCCGAAGTAGGCCCGTGATTCCGGAATATGCAAAAGTGATTTCACCCAGATGAAAAGCGGGCTATTTCCATCAGGCTGTCATGGACATTTCTTCCTTGTTTATTCAAGGTGTCGATGATAGATCGGTTCATGGCATACTGTCTTGCTCCCCTGTGAGTCTTGAACTGCCCGGAGACTTTTTGCTTGACCTTGACATTTCTGATGGCCCTTTCTGATCCATTGTTGTCAGCAGGAACAAAATCAAGATACAGGAAGGAGAACACTTTAGCGGAGTGTTTGATCATTCTTTTCCAAAAGGCCCGGATTTTCTTCGGGGCTTTATCCTGGGAATGATCCAATAATTTACCGAAGTTCCGTTCCAAGGTTTTTATCTGCTTCAGGGTTCCTTCTTGTTTTTTTAACTCCAACGCCAGTAGGAGCAACGCTTTGACCTGGCTTGGCCAGGGGTGACGGGGATACATTTGTTGCATTTGATTGAGTTCCCTGAGCAGGTGGGCTATACAGACCTGGTGGTTGTGGGCCGGAGTAGACAGTTGCATAGCCAGGCAATCGGTAACCAGGGTGGCTTTCGGAAAGCCTTTGGGATAAAAATGCTCCTGGGCTGCCGTACCCCGGCAGTCATGATATCCGATAAAAGTCCATTGCGGGTTCTGATAGGTATGGAACCACCCCTTTTTGCCATTGACTTTAATGGAGGTTTCATCGCTGCCTACCACGCTGGCTTCCCCGACATTTTGCCGGATATGCACATAGGCCCCGGCCGCTTTGTGCTCAAAGCGGTCCAGCATACCTGCCACCGTCCCTTCCGAGATCGGGATAGCGAACAGGTCATTTAACATTGCAGCTATCCTACCCAAGGGCACATACTGACAGGCCGACAGGTTCACGCTTAGGGCTTCCACGCCACTACCATAACTGACCCGGCTTTTAACCTGGGCGGGGAATACCCCCTTATTGCAATGCCCGCAGCTACATACTTTATTATAAATGATATGGTTAACCAAGGTTGGCCTGGGCACAGGAATATCCACAACCTGACGGATTTCCTGCTGATAGCCTGCTATATCGGTCAAATCCCGGCCACAGGCTTCACAATAGGCAGCACTATGGGCGATAACCTGATCGGGGGTAGCCGGATTGAAGGGCAAAAAGGATCCCGGGTGGCCTGGCTGTCCCCCGCAAGGCCTGCCGCTTTTTACCCTCAGGCTGGTCCGCAGGGGTTTGTATAGATCCGTGGACGGCGGCCGGGAGGTATTGGAACTGTTGGAAGGCAGTTTGGCTATCCTTAATTGCTCCTTCAGTTCGGCTATTTGCTGATCTTTTCTTTCCAGGGTATGGCGGAGGTTCTTATTACGGTTCCGTTCATTGATCAGATCCAGGTTCAGCAACTCATTTTTACGCTTCAGGCTCCGGTTTTCTTTCTCAAGCCGTTTTTTCTCATCAATATGGTGGCGAAGTTGAGCCGCCCATCGCCTTTCGGCCCGCTGAAGGGCCGAAAGCTGGCGTCTTAATCCCTCGGTGCCCTTTGAGGCTTGATGAGGATGGGATGTGTTCAATAGGACAAAGATAATACGTCTTATTTAAATGCCAATATTTAAACCCATAAATTTTCGATATTTTTGCCATAGCAAGCAAACTATATGCAAAAGGCCGTATTACTTAATCCGAATGTCATTAAGTCGAAAATAGAAACATACCTCACCGGTAGCGGCGAAGCCCGTTTCATACACCGGCTGCAGATCCTGTATTACCTGGCTGAACATGAAGATCAATCTTGTCTAAGTGCCGCAAGATTATTTAATGATTCTCCCAGAGCTATTCTCAATTGGCTAAAAAAGGTCAACCAGACCGGGGATATTGAGTCCTTGAAGGATCAGCCGGGTAAAGGAAGAAAAACGAAATTAACTACAAGGCAACTCTTTCAAATCCGCAAAGCACTCCAAAAAACCCCAGCCAGTATGGGGATAATCAGTGAAAAATGGGATGGTAAGACTTTATCAGAATATATGTCTAAAAAAATTGGAGTTCCAATGCAGGAACGTCAATGTCAAAGATTAATCCATAAGTTGGGCTATCCTAACAAAAGAGGAAGGCCTAAAGGGGAGACCTGAATAGTTACAAATATTTTGGTGACATTTCGAGTTTTTCCGTGTCCCCCCAGCAATTTTATTGGCCCGGGAATATGGGGTCGTTACCTTCGGAAGACGGTATGAACAAGCGCAAGAAATGGTTACGGGAAGGATGCGGCAGCACATTT
>DATLTB010000053.1:0-7194 GCA_035533815.1 Chitinophagaceae bacterium | reverse complement strand
TTCAACCGGTCTATTTTCTGTCTCAGCAACCGGGGAGCAGGTATTTTAAGGCCGGATGAGGTAATAGCGAAGTCTTTAAGGCCCAGATCAATGCCTAAAGTCAGATTTTCATCCACCCGGGGTTTACCAGGCAATTTCCGTTCATTGTCTACCAGGATGGAAGCGAAGTACTTACCGGTAGGGGTCATACTGATGGTGACTGTTTTTATTTTGCCTTCAAACGGGCGGGATAGCACGATGGGGATATCCGCTATTTTGGGAATAGTGAGGGTGGATTGCTCCCAATTGACTTCCCAGGTATTACCGGGGCATTGAAAGGACTGGTGACCACCGCGTTTTTTATATTTAGGAAAGCCATAACTATGATTAACGGCATGATTAAAGAAATGGGGATAGGCTTTATCCATATTCAATATGGTGGCATTTAGTGCCTGGCAATCGGGTTCCCGAAGCCATTTTCGCAGATACAGACAGGTATTATACACATACCGGGTGCAGCCAAAAGTCTTATTCATCAGGAACTTTTGTTCTTCCGTTGGATAAATCCTGTATTTGTAGGCTTTAAGCATTGACAAAATTACTGGATTTGTCCCAATAGATATATAATTACCACATTTAAATACTTTATATATAGTGCGTGAGGCCTTTGCTCATGCAATTTATTGCGCCCCAATCCGTTCTAATTTTCATGGGGGATTGGGATATCCAAGTCCGGTTAAGCCAAGATTTTAATACCCATCCTTTCCTGCTGATGGCAGGTCCCCTATTCCATACATCTGGGGAAATTCAACTTTCCTATATGCAGTAATTGTCAGATATGGCTTATTTTTGTTTATTGAAAATAATGTACCTATACTTCCGGCGATTATATATCCCATTAATGACCATTTTAACTCAAATTTCAATCTGAGGATGTCCAACCTGCAAGCCCGACTTTTTTATCTTTTTTCACCTTGCCGGGTAAAGGATTGCATATCGGCAACCCTCTTACATAAGAGGGTCCGGCTGATACTGGCTGCATTTCCCCTGATAATGGGTTATACTGCGGTTCATGGCCAGGATACAACCCGCCTGGACACTTCGGCAAAGGAAAATATTCGTTTCAGCACAAATGACACTATGCTGAAAAAGCTGTATGACCGGGTACAAAAGATTAAAGATAATGACCAGCAGAACACTCAGGCCATACAGGGGCTGCTTCAGGGCAAGGAGATTGACAATATGACCAAATATGAACTGGTGAAAAACAATATCATCAATGCCGCTCAGACCTATTACCTGCTGAATAAAAAGATCACTGACCTTAAATCAAGAACCACCAGCAATTCCCTGGATGTGTTCATCACTTCCTTGAATAACCCCGAAAGCAAAGAATTGGGATTTTCATTCAGTGAGCGGGTCGTTGAACTGGTGAAAACCGTGGTCCTGCAGGGCAAAGCGGATAAAAGCGAAAAAGGCCAAAAACTCCTGATTGCCACAAATTCCATCATCAACAGCCCCATATTTAAAAGTTTTGCTGCCCTTACTCCGCCCCTTGGCATTGCCAGTGCTTTGCTGACTTTTTTTCAGAGTGCCAGCATCAATAATAAAATGATCAACCAGAAGAACCTGGCAAAATTTGAGAAGGAACTGAATAAGTATGTGGTTTATTATTCCTCACTCAATGAAGGAAATCAGAAATTCCAATACGGGCTAAATTTTAATACAGATCAGCTCAGTTCCCTCCATCAGAGTATGTTCAATCACCTGCTGTTCACTGCCAGCGCCCTAAAATTCCCGCTGCCCGTCCGCAATGATACAGTGTCAATCGGAGAAACCCTGAATCAGTTCTTCTTTACTTTCAACAAAGAAAGTGTGGAGGAATTCTTCAACCGCCTGGAGCGGCAATACACTACTCCCGGGACCAACCATATTGATTATGGGCGCCTGCTCAGGGAAAACGGTAATCTCAAGGAGGTCAATAACCAATTGGAAGACCTTGTCCTGCAGACCAAGCATTTTGAAAGCCTTTACAACGATTATTTCTCCCTGACTGATACCTATTATAATCAGGTGATCAATTCGCTGCAGATTGCAGCCAATAACGGTCTGGCAGACAAGAACCTGGTATTGCAGAAACAAAATGAATTCCGGCTGCTTAAACAGGAAGCGGAGAGGGATATCAGGGCTTCCATCAATATAGAAGAGTTGAAAAACAATACCGACAACATCAAGTACCGGTATAAGATATTCTGATCTGGGAGCTGGTATACTCCAAGTTAATCCTTCCGTTGATTATTACTGGTCTCTCCTTTGTCTCCCCCTTCTGAAAAGGGGTACCTTGTTTTCACTTCCGGTCAGCAACCTGCTGATATTTTTCTGATGCGTAAGGATGACCATGAGTGCGATCGATATGGCAAAAAGTTTATAATATAGCTCACTTTCCCTGAATATGAACACCAGTAAAAGCGGAAATGCAATACTGGCCACAATGGAACTCAGCGATACATACCGGGTTAAAAATAGCATCAGCAGAAATACAAATACACAACAAAGGGCAACCAGGGGCTGAATGGCTAACACCATGCCGAAAAGCGAAGCAATTCCCTTACCACCCCGAAACTCATACCATATTGGAAATATATGGCCAATTACGGCAGCCAGTCCCAGGCCAATCTGCAGGTTGATCAGCTGGGTCAGGTGTTGGGGCTCTATATAGAATGGAATGATCAGGGCGAGCTTGACGGCTATAATTCCTTTCAACATATCCAAAATCATCACAAAAGTGCCGGCCGTAGGTCCCAGGACCCGGAACGTATTTGTAGCTCCGGCATTGCCGCTTCCATACTCCCGGATATCCAGGTGATAGAAACGCCTGCTCACCCAGACTGCATTGGAAACGGAACCAATCAGGTATGCGATAATGATGAGCAATATTTCCGTCATGCAAAAATTCTTTTAGTCAGTCAGGCTGATAAAACAGAGGACAAAGGTAATTCTTTTTAAGAATATGTCAGGTAAAGAAAGCCAGAAAATCTCCCTCTTGCACCTGATTGTTAACCTGTTGTATGCCAAAAACAACTTTCCCGCCGGTACGGATTACCGCCCTCATACGAAAAATAAGAGATGGATGGTTGCATGGGAGGGCAGAACCAGTTGGTGGGTTTTCGCAAGTATTGGCTGGTTTAGCTAATGGTTAACGGCCTGATTCCGTTTCCTGCCTTCTAGGTCCGGAATGAGGGTGTTCCGGCTGATCCTGGTGCCCTTCGGGTTTGGGAATCAGGATTTTCCGGGATAGTTTGAATTTACCGGTCCTGGGATCAGTGCCAGTCAGTTTCACTTTTACTTTATCCCCTTCCTTTAAAATACCCTCCAGGTTATCCAGTCGTTTCCAGGATACTTCAGAAATATGCAATAACCCCTGTTTGCCGGGTAAAAATTCCACGAATGCCCCGTAAGGCATGATTGACTTAACCGTGGATTCATATACATCCCCCACTTGCGGAACAGCAGTAATCCCCTTGATCCATTCCACAGCTTTCTGCATGCCTTCCTTATTGATACAGAAAATACTGACTTCCCCGGTATTTCCCACTTCTTCCACGTTGATGGTGGTCCCAGTTTCCCGTTGTATTTCCTGGATCACTTTTCCGCCCGGCCCGATCACTGCCCCGATATATTCCTTTTCAATGATCAGCTTTTCCATTCTGGGTGCATGCGGTTTGGGTTCGGGTCTGGCGGCCGGGATGCAGCTATACATCCCATCCAGGATCTGCAGCCTTCCCCTGCGGGCTTGCTCCAGGGCCTCCCGCATGATATCCATGTTCAATCCATCCACCTTAATATCCATCTGCACCCCGCAAATTCCTTCCCGGGTACCGGTTACTTTAAAATCCATATCTCCCAGATGATCCTCATCTCCTAGAATATCAGTAAGAATAGCATATTTACCATCATGTCCTGAGATCAGCCCCATGGCAACCCCAGATACATGCTTGGGAAGTGGTACACCGGCATCCATAAGTGCCATGGAGCCAGCGCAAACCGTAGCCATTGAGGAAGACCCGTTTGATTCCAGAATATCTGATACAATCCGGACCGTATAGGCATAATCCTTGCCCGGCATCATTTGCTTCAGGGAACGAAGGGCAAGGTTTCCATGGCCGACTTCCCTTCTTCCAGGTCCCCGCATAGGCTTGACCTCGCCGGTAGAGAAAGGGGGAAAATTATAATGCAGGATAATCTTTGAATAAGTGGACGTGGCGGCGTTTTCAAGCAGCAATTCATCATCCGGGGTGCCCAGGGTTACCGTAGTGAGCGATTGGGTCTCTCCCCGGGTGAACAAGGCACAGCCATGGGGTGAAGGCAGCAGATCAACCTCCATATTGAGGGGACGCACGACATCCAGTTTCCTGCCGTCAAGCCGGATCCTTTCATCCAGCATCATATTGCGCACCACTTCCTTTTCCAGGGTATGAAAGTATTCCCGGACCAGGGGCTGGTCTTCCTCCGGCAATTCTCCCAGGGATTCCACCAGGTCCAGCTGCAATTGATCAAATGCACCAGTGCGGTCCCCCTTGTTGGAGGCGGATTTAGCGATCTGATAAATTTTATCTTTGGAGAACCCGATGATTTTCTGTTCAAGCTCTGCGTTGATATGGGGTTTTTCATATTCCCTTTTCCCTTTTGCCCCGGCCTTATCCCTTAGCTCTTCCTGGGCCTTCACTTGTGCTTTAATAGCCGTATGGGCAAATTCAATTGCTCCGATCAGGTCCTCTTCCAGGCATTCCTTGCTTTCTCCCTCCACCATCATGATATTTCTCCCAGTAGCGCCCACTATAAAGTCCATATCCGCCCGGGATAAATCAGTGCGGGTGGGATTAATGACCATTTTTCCATCAATCCGGGCAACCCGGACTTCTGAGATGATCTCCTGAATGGGAATATCTGAAAGGGCCAGGGCAGCAGATGCAGCCAGGCAAGCCAGGCAATCCGGTAAAACTTCCGGATCTGAGGAGATCAGGGTAATGAGCACCTGGACATCGCAGAGGTAATCATCAGGGAATAAGGGGCGTAATGCCCTGTCCACCAATCGGCATATCAGCACTTCATAATCAGACAACCTGCCTTCCCGTTTAAAAAATGAGCCGGGGATCCGTCCGGCGGAGCCGAATTTTTCCTGGTAATCTACAGATAGCGGAAAAAAGCTCTGGCCTACCCGGGGCTCCTTGTTGGCACATACTGTGGCCAGTAAAATGCAGTTCCCCTGGCGGACCGTGACCGATCCCCCGGCCTGGCGGGCCAGCCTGCCCGTCTCAATGGATATCAGGCGACCGTCTCCGGGGTCAACACTAACGGAAAAAGGTTGTAAACTCATATGATTTATACATTTGCAGGCAATGATGAAAATGACCCTACAGGGTCTCAGGTCGGGTATCTCACCGGATTTGAACAGGGTTTATTTTCTGATTCCCAGCTTATCAATTAATTCACGATAGCCGGTCAGGTTGGTCTTGGCCATATAGGCAAGCAGGCGTTTTCTTTTGCCAACAAGCTGCATCAGGCCACGGTTCGTGGAGAAATCCTTCTTATTATTCTTCAGGTGGTCAGAAATGTTATTGATCCTTTCGGTAAGCAGGGCAATCTGTCCGGCCGCAGATGCGGTATTTTTATCATCCCCGGCATATTCCCTGAAAATACTTGTTTTTTTTTCACTCGTTAAATAAGACATCTTTTAAAAATGATTGGTTTTGTCGTTAATTTTCCGGGGCGAAGGTAATTCAAATTCATAAAAATGCAAAACATGACGGTCCTGCGGTTGGAAGTAATTACATATAATAGTTATATTTAATAACCATTTTAATTCAATTTACCTCAGTTGCTGCCTGATTTATCCTTTAGCACTGAACTTTATCTATGCCAAAAACATTGAATTTTGTTATTATCGGTTGTGGCAGAATAGCTTCCCGGCACGCCGAACAAATTCGCCATTACGGGAAATTACTGGCAGTTTGTGACCCGGATAAGGAAAATGCATCCCGGCTTGCCACAGCGCAGGGTTGCCCGAGCTATCCCTCCCTGGACGAATTACTGGAGCGAGGGAATACACCAGATATCATGGTCATCTGTTCCCCGAACGGTCTTCATGCATCCCATTGCCTGACCGCCCTGGAAAGGGGATGCCATGTCCTTTGTGAGAAGCCATTTGCCCTGAACGCTGCGGATTGCGATAAAGTGATCCTGGCTGCAGAGAAACAGCAGCTTGTCCTGCAAATTGTCCAGTCTTACCGGTATAACCCAGCTGTCATCCTGGTTCGTGAAGCCCTGCTGGCAGGCCGGTTGGGCGCAGTCAGGGGCTTCCAGCTTAATTGTCTCTGGAACCGGGATGATCAATATTACCGGGGTAGTAAATGGAAGGGTAGCCGGGACCTGGACGGAGGCATCCTGTTTACCCAGTTCAGCCATTTCATTGACCTGCTCCCCTGGTTTTTCGGTGATGCAAAGCGGATAATGGGTTTTACCTGCAATACCCAGCACCATCAGTCTATACAATTTGAGGATATGGGAGCAGCCCTGCTGGAGTTTAAAGGCGGTGTATCCGGCAGCCTGTTTTATACCATCAACAGTTTTTTGCGTAATCTGGAGGGATCCCTGACCCTGTTAGGGGACCGGGGAACGGTCCGGATCGGAGGCGAATATTGCAATGAGCTTGTATATCAACAGATTGAAGGCCTTCCCCTGAAAGTACCCGGTACAGCCCCTGTTGCTCCTTACCCACCTTCCAATCATCACCTGATATACCGGGATTTTATGCAAGCTGTGGCAGCAAAGGAACCGGATTACCGCAATGCCCGGGAAAGCCTGCAGACTGTGGCCCTGACTGAAAGGATTTACCGCGCTTCGGGGAGGAAATGGAAAATATACTAAACGAATTGATGACATGCTTGTCTATGTCCCGCAATTAACCTCCAGGTGCCAGTATACCCTGGAATGGATATTTACCGATACCTGGGGCTTACCCCTTGAGCTGACTACGGACCAGGTGGCTTTTGAAGCCTATGGCGGCGATAAACTATGTTATTCCCCGGTAAATACCGGGGAAGGCCTTTTCATTGCATCCTGCGGGCTGTTATTTTCCGGACAGCTGGGTTTACAGCAACCAGAAGTCTTTCTTTATCAGGGCATTCCGGCTCTTTTCCCCTTACCGAACCCATC
>DATLTB010000052.1:0-14340 GCA_035533815.1 Chitinophagaceae bacterium | reverse complement strand
GAACTGGCATAAGGAAAGCGTACACGACGATATGATCAAAAATGAATTGGCTTTAATGACGGATAATCAGTTGATTTACCAGAACACGTATACCTTTACCAATTTCAGTCCGGATAACAGTTTCCGCCTCAATAAACGGCGCAATTTCCAGCCCAGGCCAAATGGCAATATCAAACCCCACAGCAACAAAAACATTAATTTCAAGCACAATAAATACAACAAAAACAGAATCAAGTGATTTCTGCTTTTGAAGTGAAGGGGGGTAAGCGGCTCCGGGGTGAGATCATTCCACAGGGAGCCAAGAATGAAGCATTGCAGGCCATCAGTGCCACCCTGCTCACCCCTGAAAAAGTCACAATCTCCAATATTCCCGATATCCTGGATGTCAACCTGCTTATTGAGTTGTTGTCCGAAATGGGAGTCCATACCCTCCGAACAAGCCCTGACAGCTGCAGTTTTCAAGCTGCCCAGGTTAATTTTGAATATTTTACCAGCCCGGCGTTTAAAAGTAAATCCGGGCGCCTCCGTGGGGCAGTAATGATTGCTGGCCCGTTGCTGGCCAGGTTTGGGAAAGCCTTTATTCCACGGCCCGGGGGAGACAAGATAGGCCGTCGCCGTCTGGATACCCATATTACCGGTTTTGAAAAACTTGGGGCAAAAATAGGATTCGAGCCAGATGATCATTTCTTCCGGCTTCAGGCCACCAGGTTGAAAGGGACGAATATGCTGCTTGATGAGCCTTCCGTCACCGGCACGGCCAACCTGGTGATGGCAGCTGTCCTGGCGGAAGGGAAAACAGTCATATATAATGCAGCGTGTGAACCTTACATCCAGCAACTCTGCCATATGCTGAAACATATGGGTGCAAGGATCAGCGGTATTGGCTCCAATCTGCTGGAGATTCAGGGGGTGGACCGTCTTTCCGGATGCAGCCACAGGTTGCTGCCGGACATGATCGAGGTGGGTTCTTTTATCGGTTTGGCCGCCATGACGCAAAGTGAAATCACCATCAAAAATGCAGGGGTGGATCATTTGGGGGTGATTCCGGGAAAATTCAGTCAACTGGGCATTGCAATGGAATTCAGGGGAGATGATATCTATATTCCCACCCAGGAATCCTATGAGATAGAGACTTTCATTGACGGTTCCATCATGACTATTTATGATCATCCATGGCCTGGTTTTACCCCGGACCTGCTGAGCATCGTGCTGGTCGTGGCCACCCAGGCCAGGGGAAGTGTGCTCATACATCAGAAAATGTTCGAGAGCAGGTTATTTTTTGTGGACAAGCTGATTGACATGGGGGCAAGGATCATTCTTTGTGATCCGCATCGGGCAGCGGTGATCGGCCTGGATCGTAAATATAAACTGCGGGGGATCACCATGTCCTCCCCGGATATCCGGGCAGGCGTTGCCCTGTTGATCGCTGCACTGAGCGCGGAAGGTAAAAGCATCATCCAGAACATTGACCAGATTGACCGCGGCTATCAGCATATTGATGTGCGCCTGAATAAATTGGGTGCCGAGATAGCCCGGGTATAACAGTAATGAAGCCCATTGCTGTTTTCATTTTAATTGTGTGAACGAGCCCCATCTTCTAGTCATTCTTACAGCACCCTCAGGATCGGGTAAAACAACTATTGTACGTCATTTGCTGGCTCATCATCCCGAACTGGCTTTTTCGGTGTCAGCCTGTACCCGGGAACCAAGGGCCGGTGAAATAGAGGGAAGGGATTATTATTTCCTGACCCCGGATGCTTTCCGGAAGAAAATAGCAGAGAAGGCCTTTGCCGAATTTGAAATGGTCTATACGGAAAAATACTACGGAACGCTGCTATCTGAACTGGACCGGATATGGAATAGCGGACATACCCCACTGATTGATATTGATGTGAAGGGGGCCCTGACCCTGAAATCCAGGTATCCCGGCAAATCCTTCACCTTATTTATACAACCCCCTTCATTGCCTGTGCTGGAAGAAAGGTTGAAGGCCAGGGGAACGGAAACTCCCGCGATGTTGACCGAAAGGATCAACAAGGCTTTAATGGAACTTAATTTTGCCGATCGCTTTGACCGCATTCTGGTTAATAATAACCTGGAACAGGCCAAAAGCATGGCAGACCAGATGGTCAAAGATTTTTTGAACCGGGACCGGTGATCCTGTCCGGAATGGATTTGAAAGACATGAAATTTAACTGTATTTATAAATTGGTTTCTGGGCAGCAGGTGGTTTGGGAAATAGATGAGGTAAATAATTATCGTTGAATTTGAATTAGCTTCCCGGTTAATCAATTTGGTAAAATCATACCCGGTAAGCCATTGAACCGGAAGGGTGACCACAGGCAGTGAACCCATCAAACCCCTGGTTTGAATTCCGGATAGCACTTCCTGCCAACTGTCCCTGCAGGCTGCTTCATGGGCAAGCCATTCATGGTCCATTGGGGGGTGACTAAAATCCAGTAGGTTTGCGACGATGAATTTATATCTATGGATAGGATTTATGGCCAGTGTGCTGATTTTCGGTTTTTTTACCGGGATGGAGGCTGCATTTGCAGGAGCAAGTAAACTGTCCATAGAACTCAGTAATAAAAAGGGAAATTTGTCCGGGAAACTGATGACAGGTTACCTGGAACATCCTGAGCGATTCCTGGGAGGCAGCTTGATAGTCATTAACCTTATCCTGGTAGCCTGTGGCATATTGGTCACTGAAGTTAGCCGTCCTTTCTGGGCAAACCTGTTTTCGGGCTCCCTGGATACACCCCTGGTCAAGCTGCTGGCTGAATCGCTGGCCACAGGGCTGATCCTGATCATTTTTGGAGAACTGCTTCCGGGTACCCTGTTCCGGAGCAGGGCAGATTATCTGTTCTCTCTATTTATCATTCCCCAGTCTGTTTTTCTGAAAATATGCTATCCTGTTTCAGCCTTTTTCATCTATGCTTCGAAAGGGCTGCTGAAATTCTTGTTTGATGTGAGGCTGGGCGAAAGTCAGCAGGTATTCAGCCGATTCATTTCTATCCCCCATATCCAGGATCCACAGCATGTTACGGAAAGCCAGGAATTGAATGCGGCATTGCTGGAAAAAGCACTTTCTCTCCCCTATGTAAAAGTGCGGCAATGCATGATACCCCGCAATGAAATCGAGGCATTGGATATCCTTGCTGGTCTACCTGAAGCCAGGAACCGCTTCATCATCACCCAGCTTTCCAAAATATTGGTATATGAGGGGAGTATTGACAATATCCTTGGGTATCTGCACCACCTGGACATGTTCAGCCATACCGGCAATCTCAGGGAACTCATTCATCCCATACTTGCCGTTCCGGAAACTATGAGTGCAACTGATCTCCTGAATAAATTCACCAAAGGCAGGAGGAGTATTGCCTGGGTGGTGGATGAATTCGGGGGGACAGCAGGCATTGTCACCCTGGAAGACCTCCTGGAGGAGATATTCGGAGAAATCCGCGATGAACATGATACAGAAGAACTTACAGAAAAGCATTTATCAGAAAAGGAATATATCTTTTCAGGGAGGTTGGAGATAGACTATTTGAATGGAAAATATGGCTTTGGTCTGCCAAACACCGGTAGCGAAACCCTGTCAGGTTTTATCATCAGTTCCCATGAGGCCATTCCCCGGGTAAAGGAAAGGATCATTATAAAGGATTTTGAATTTGATATCCTTGGGGTAACCGAGACCCGCATTGAGACCGTAAAAATGCGGGTGCTCAAATAAAGCCTGAGCCCAGGGAGCTCATAGTTAATTGTTTGTTAATATTGGGAAACAGAAGCTTTCATGGCATTTTTTTTGCATAAATCGCAGGTAAAGGCGGAGATCAATTTGTGCTATATAGGCCTGGGAACAATGCGGAACAATGGGGAGGCTGGTTCTCCTAAAAGGCAAAATTTCATTCACCTGGTTTAATATCCCGGGAAGCATTTCATTTTAACATTATTTAAATTTTTCTTGATTCAGGATAAAGGGATGTTTAAAAAATCGGTAGGGAAAAATAAATTTTTCCGTATCATTGCATCAGGAAAAATATCAGGCAGCTGAACCTTTCACACAGAGGAACACGGAGGAAATTATTCAGCGGATTGCCGGAACATATAAACTTTTTTGGGGTTAACAAACAATGGATGAAAGGCCTGCTCCTGATTCTTCTCGAGCAGGCTATTTCATTTTAATCATAGGGCATTGAACTTACCGGTAAATTATGGAGCCTGTAGCGCAAATATTCCAAACCAGCAGTTCAGGCAGATGGAATAGATTCAAATGGAGTTTCAGGATATTGGCTGTTATCCTGGTCTTTTTTGTGGTGGTTTTTGTGGTAGCGATGGTTAATGCATCCAACCCTTCCCTTCCCAGGCTGCAGGATAAAAATGAAGTATATAAGAAGATCCTCAATCCCAACAATCTCACCACCCTGCGCAACCGGAAGAACAGGCGATTCCACAGTTTTCTTCAATTCATGCATCTCAGGGACCTGAAAGCGCATGCTTTTATTATGGATCGGCGAAAGAAGTTCCGGCGTGTGGTGCTGCCCCTGCCCCTTCCGGATTCCCAGATCCGTGCTGCCTTCTATGTTCCCTGGGATGACCAGTCCTATTATTCCCTGAAGTCCAATGAAGGAATGCTGAATATGGTTTTTCCGGAATGGATATTCATTAATCCGAAAAATGATTCCCTGCAAACGCGTATTGATCAGCGGGGCTTGAAGCTCATGCGGGAAAGTAATTTGATGATCCTTCCCATATTTTCGAATCATTATTACGATGATTTTGATGGGAAAGCGGTCCTGCGCATCATTCACAGCAAAAGAAAGACTGCTTTTGTGATCAGTCAGCTTTTGGCCATACTTAAAAAATATAATTTCACGGGGGTTAACGTAGACCTGGAGAATGTATCTGAAAACACCAATGAACCCTTTACGGATTTTCAGCGGAAATTATATAATAAACTTCATGCCAGCGGATTCCAGGTCACCATGGATGTCCCTGTTTTTGATGAGGATTATGATTATGGCCAGCTGGCTAAATACAATAATTACCTGGTGATCATGGCTTATGATCAGCATTCCGAAGATTCTGATCCGGGTCCGATCAGCGACCAGCATTGGATTGAAGGGGCGATCGCTGACGTTGCCAAAAGCGGGGTCCCGGCCAGAAAAATGATCCTGGGTATTGCGGGGTATGGTTATGACTGGCCGGATGGAGCAGAGGCACAGGACGTCACCTATCAGGAAGCCCTGAGCGGGGCCAAACTCCATGATGCAAAAATAAGTTTCAATGATGATACCTATAACCTCCATTACAAATATCGTGATGAGGACAGTGTCATGCATGATGTGTACTTCACCGATGCCGCCACTAATTTCAATACGATGCGGTTTGCAGCTGAATATGGAATGTCAGGGGTCGGACTCTGGCGACTGGGTTCCGAGGATTCCAGGTTATGGACATTCTTTGACCAGGACCTGAGCGATTCGGCTATTAAAAAACATCCGGTTAAGTTCAGCAAGCTTTCCAATATTACTCCGAGCAACAAAGTGGATTATACAGGTGATGGGGAGATCCTGGATGTACTGAGCACTCCCCAGACCGGCCGCATCCGGCTCCAGATAGATTCCACAGATATGCTCATCGCAGAACAGGATTATATCACGCTGCCTTCTACATTCGTGATCCGGCAATTCGGCAGGGAAAAGCGGAAAATGGTTCTCACATTTGATGACGGCCCGGATCCTCAGTATACGGTGAGGATTATCAATATTCTGGAAAAGGCGCATGTTCCGGCTGCCTTCTTCCTGATAGGCATCAATGCGGAAAATAATATTCCGATAGTCAAGCGGGAATACCGGGATGGATTTGAAATTGGGAACCATACCTTCACCCATCCCAATATTGCCCGAATCAATCCCAGGCTGGCAGAATACGAGATCAGGTCAACCCGGTTGCTGATAGAATGCATAACGGGGCATTCCACGATCATGTTCCGGGCCCCTTACAATGCAGATTCCAAGCCCCGCATTATGGATGAGCTTATCCCCGTGGCCATGGCCAGAAAGCAGAATTATTATACTATCGGGGAGAATATTGATCCGGAAGATTGGGATGTGTCCGATGGAGTCAATGCTGATTCGATCTATGACCGGGTGGTCAGGATGCGTCACCTGGGTAATATAATCCTGCTCCATGATGCAGGGGGCAACAGGGAAGCCACCGTGGAAGCATTGCCCCGGATCATTCATTATTTTAAGTCCCATGGCTATACTTTCACCACGGTGGGGGACCTGATGGGCAAGACCAGGGATCAGATCATGCCTCCGGTATCCAATAAGAAGGATTATTACCTGATTATCCTGAATTACTGGTTTGCCACCTGCACTTATTGGTTCAATCATATGCTGTACGCATTGTTCCTGGTGGGAATTGCCCTTTCCATCGGCCGGATCATCATTCTGGGCATACTGGCATACTTCGAAAACAAGAGAAGGAAGCGGGAAGATCGTTTAATGCCGGTCCATCTTGGAGAAAGGCCCCTGGTCAGCATCATTGTACCCGCATACAATGAAGAAATCAATGCCATACATACTGTCCATACATTGCTGGAAAGTGATTACCCGAACCTGGAAGTCATCTTTGTGGATGATGGTTCAAAGGACAGGACTTACCTCAGGGTGTCTGAGGCTTTCTCCGATAACCCCAGGGTGAAGCTGTTCAGCAAACAGAACGGAGGTAAGGCTTCTGCCCTAAACTATGGGATCAGCCGGTCAGCCGGTGAATTTCTCCTTTGTATTGATGCGGATACCCAGTTGAAACAAGATGCTCTTTCCCTGCTTATGCATATGTTCATGGAAGAAAATGTAGGGGCCGTGGCCGGCAATGTGAAAGTAGGCAATGAAGTAAATATCCTGACGCAGTGGCAATCTATAGAATATATTACCAGTCAGAACTTTGACCGGCGTGCATTTGACCTGATCAATTGCATTACCGTTGTACCTGGCGCTATTGGCGCCTTCCGCAAAGAAGCCCTTCATAAGGCTGGAGGGTTCACATCAGATACCCTTGCTGAGGATTGTGACCTGACTATCCGGATCCTGCGCTGCGGGTATGTGATCCGCAATTGTACCAATGCCCTGTCCTTTACGGAGGCCCCGGAATCCCTCAGGATGTTTTTCAAACAGCGTTTCCGCTGGTGCTTCGGTGTGATGCAGTGCTTCTGGAAGCACCGGGATACCTTGTTCAATGTGAATTATAAAGGGCTGGGCCTTGTTGCCATGCCTAACATACTCATATACCAGATCCTGCTTCCCCTGCTTGCTCCCCTGGCTGATATCATCCTGATTTTTGGCATGTTCGTACTGAACAATGCCAGCAGATTGCATATTTTACAGTATTACCTGATTTTCCTGGTGGTAGATGCCGGAGCTGCTATTCTGGCCTTTGCCTTTGAAAAGGAAAACTTCGGGAGGCTTTGGTGGGTAATTCCCCAGAGACTGGTCTACCGGGTATTCATGTACCTTATCCTTTTCAAATCCTGGCGTAAGGCGCTGAAAGGGGAAATGCAACTCTGGGGAGTGTTGAAACGCACCGGAAATGTGCAGCAGGCGGTGGTTTGAAAAAAGAGCAATGTCAATTCTCATCCTAAAATAATAGCATGTACAGAATCACCACTGCGACCGTCATTCTGGGAATCATCCTGCTGTGCTCAGCCTGTGTCTCCCAAAAGAAATTCGAAGATCAGCTCGCCAGGGCGGATACTTATCAGAACCAGGTCATTTCCGCACAGGACGAGGCCAGGGCCCTTAAGGCGGACCGGGATTCCCTGCAAAATATAATCAACCAGCTGACTGCAGATACTGCAGACATGGTTGCTTCCAACCAGCAGGCCCGGGATATGAACCAGCATCTCAGCAACCTTTACAAGCAGGCCATCAGAGAAAACAATGCCTCAACCAGTGCGCAATCCCGGCTCAGCAGTGAACTTCAGAAATTACAGGACCTCCTGGCCCGAAAGGATTCCGCCGTCAATGCATTGAAAGGCAGGATACAGAAGGCCTTGCTGGGCTTTGATAAAAGTGATCTGACTGTGACCATTAAGAATGGGAAAATATATGTTTCCCTTGCAGAAAAATTACTTTTTAAAACAGGAAGCACAGCCGTTGATCCAAAGGGGGTGAATGCCCTGAAAAAACTGGCGGCAGTGCTGGAAAAGGATTCTTCGATCAATATCATGATAGAAGGCCATACAGACAATGTGCCGCTGAAAGGCTCAGGCAACATGAAAGATAACTGGGATCTCAGTGTGCTCCGGGCAACATCTATTGTCCGTATACTGACTTCATATGCCGTTCAGCCGGCCAGGATCACTGCATCAGGCCGGAGCGAATACAATCCGGTGGCCTCCAATGAACATGCGGCTGGCAGGGCGCTTAACCGGCGCACGGACATCATCCTTACTCCCAATCTGGATGAACTTTACAAAATTCTGGGCGAGGACTGATCAGCTAACCGGTTAAAATCATACCGGAATGCTTAATTTGCGCCTTTCTCTGACCATTCACTGCTTATGTTCAAGGAACTCTTCAGGAATAATCCCGAAAAGGCAGAAATGTCCTTTTTTGATCACCTGGAAACACTGCGATGGCATATCTTCAGGTCATTGATTGCCATTGGCATCGGGGGTATCCTGATATTTATCTATATCGGTCCTGTATACAACCAGATTATCCTCGGCCCTACCCGGCCTGATTTCATTACCTTTCGCTTACTGTGCAGCCTGGATCGCAGGTTGCATATGGGCAACCGGTTCTGTGCAGGCAATATGAATATCAGGTTCCAGAATATGGAAGTGTCTGGTCAGTTCATGCTGGCCCTGACTTCCTCCCTGATCCTGGGAATCATCATTGCCATGCCTTATATTTTATGGGAGTTCTGGAGATTTGTCAAACCTGCCCTGAAACCAAATGAAGCCAGGTATACCCGAGGGGTAGTCTTCTGGACATCGGTGCAGTTTTTCATGGGGGTATTATTTGCGTATTACTGCATTACCCCTTATGCCTTGGTTTTTTTTTCCAGTTACCATATCTCTCCCCAGTTTGAGAATATCTTCACCATTCAAAGTTACCTGGACCTTGTCACGCAACTGGTGGTCGGACTCGGTTGTATTTTTGAACTGCCCATCCTGGTTTACTTCCTGACCAAGGTGGGGATCCTGACTCCCGAATTCCTGAAAACTTACCGCAAGCAGGCCATCCTCATCATCGTTGGCATTGCCGCATTCATTGCCCCCCCCGATATCAACAGCCAGATTATGGTGAGTGTGCCTCTTTATTTGCTTTATGAAATCAGTATTTACATTTCCCGAAGGGTGATCAAGCAAAAGCAAAAAGAGGAAAAGGAGTGGGTATAAAAGGCCCCATAAACGATGTGGGATCCGGGAATTCCAGGTCGGGGGGTATTTATAATATATAAAATAGTTAATTTATAAATGAATTTGATTAGTAATAATTTATAGACATAATCGAGATAAGATGAGCAGATAATTTTCTTTTGGCATACTTATTGACTTCTATATAATAATTTTAGGTTAAAAATAGGTTAAAGCATAAAAACCCAGCCCATAGAGGAGGCTGGGTTTTTATGTTTTGGGCATTTATGGTAGCTTCCCTGAACTCACCCTGATCTGGCTGTTATGCGGATGGATGATCTCATGCCAGGTAAAATTCTCGTTTGCAATCAGGCCATCTCCGTATATGATCTCATTGGCGGTAATGATTTTTACCGGATCATGGGTAAAAAATTGCTGTTTGCTGGCGTCCCAGGTTAATTTCTGACATTCCAGCCTTTCTCCCTTCTGGTTGACCACGACTACGCTGTCCCTGACCACCATCATGTTGTTATTGGAAAAATATTCCCCGATCCTGGCCGTCAGGGTACTGGAGACCTCCTGACTGTCATTATAGAATTCCACTTTAAGCCCTTGGTTCAGGACCACATAGGGTTGCTTGTCGAGATAGCGATAGAGGAGGGGAGCCGTTAGGCGGGCATTCACCTTCCCACTGCGGCTATAATAGGAGAGGATATGATGGGCCACTTCAATTTGCACGCTCTGTTTATTCAGGTCCTCGATCTGGTGCACATCATTGACGCAGCCGCTGATCAGCAAAATCCAAATGGCATATGTAAAACGGGGTATCAAAAGCGGGAGGGTCAGGGATTGTTTAACTGTAAAATAGCCAGCAGTCCCCTGACCAGAAGATCCGGATCAGGCAATACCTTGCTTTTCAAATGTCTTTCAAAAAATAGCATGTCCCCGCCGGTAAGCACCACCTGCATTTCCTCGTATCTTTCCTGGTATCTCCCGATCAGGCCATCCACTTCTGCAATTGCTCCACCCAGGGCGCCGCTCAAAATGGATTGCCGGGTATTGTAACCTATCAGGGGGAAGAGGGGGCTGATTTTTTCTTTGGGCAACCGGCCGGTGAAAGTGTGCAAGGCTTCCAGCCGCATGTGGAGACCGGGAGAGATGCTGCCTCCCAGGAACTCCCCGCCCTGGCTGACAAAATTAAACGTGATGCAGGTGCCTGTCCCGATGATCAGCGTGTGCCGGCCGGCATAATAAACGGCCGCACCCGCTGCCAGGGCGATCCGGTCCGGACCCAGGGTTGAAGGATGCTCATAGGCATTGATGAAAGGGAGAGCAGTGAGATGATCCAGCCGGACCATCCTGGTATGACCGGATAACCAATGTTCGGTTTCCGGATGATGGTTGATGACAGAACACAGGATGCTTTGCCGGGGATGATAGGGTAGAATGTTTTCCTGCAGGCACTCCTGTAACCCTGAGAGCTGCACCGTCCAGGACTTTACCAGGGTATTGCCCGTAAAAACCGCCAGTTTATGCAGGGAATTACCCAGGTCCAGGCAAAGGGAAACCGTTTTATCCGTATCCATAATGCCGGGATCAGGTTAAATATTGTCAATGGACAAACTCCTGAAATGTCCATTCAGTTTCACCCTTTCCTTCAGCATCTCGATCTGGGACATCAGGGGAATCACTTTTTTCAGGTGGCGCTTCAGGTATTCCTGCCGGTGCAATTCATCCAGCAAGCAAAGCAGGTCATATTCCTGTTGTATGGACAGTCCGGAATGGTGAGCCAGGTCATAGGAATTCAGTTCCGAATCCGGCTTTTTGAAATCTTTGCTGATTTTCAGGATAACATGCAATTCCCTGATGCGGATGATCAGTTGCTTCATCAGGCTTTCCCGGCCTGAAGTCTTATTTTCAGGATAATTGACAATAGCTCCTGAATACAGCTTATCCGGGATTTCATGGATGGGTTCCAGAATACGGAACACCGCCATTCCTTTGATGCAGATATCCATTTCCCCGTTATCAAAAGTCTTCTCCAGAGAACTGATCTCCGTCAGGGTCCCAAACTCGCAGGTTTTATTGTCGACCACTGCGGGAATACCGAACGGTTTATGTTGTTTCAGGCAATCCCCGATCAGTTGTTTGTATTTGGGTTCGAAAATATGCAGATTGATTTGTTCATCAGGGTAAACCACAATGGCCAGAGGAAAAACAGGGATGAAATTGGTCATTTTCAATATTAAGGAAAAAACGCCAGATTCTGCGGGTAAATTATCCATCCTGGTGGAGTACTTCCCGCGATTTGATTATTTTTAACTCCTCATTGATCAAACCTTATTGAATGACTCCGATTTCTGTGGTGATCATCACCTTTAATGAGGAAAAATCCATCGGCCGCTGCCTTGATTCGGTCAGAGGGATTGCTGATGATCTGGTGGTAGTGGATTCTTTTTCCACCGATCGCACTGCGGATATCTGCAGGGAAATGAAGATCCGTTTCATCTCCCATGCATTCGAAGGACATATTGAACAGAAAAATTTTGCCATCACTCAGGCCTTATATCCCCATATTCTTTCCCTTGACGGGGATGAATATTTATCAGCGGATCTCTTTCAATCCATTGCTGCGATTAAATCCAGCTGGGTTTGTGATGGTTATTCCATGAACAGGCTCAATAGTTATTGCGGCCGGTGGATCAGGCATGGTTCCTGGTACCCGGACCGGAAACTCAGGTTATGGGACAGCAGAAAAGGCGCATGGGGCGGAGATAATCCACATGATATATTTAGCCTGGTTCCCGGATCCAGCAAAGGGCATCTTACCGGAGACTTATTGCATGAAGCTTATCGGAATATACCCGAACATCTGGAGAAGATCAGCCGGTATGCAGTTCTGGCAGCAGAAAGCATGCGGTCGGGAGGCAGGAAATTTTCCTTGCTGAACCTCATGTTGAATCCGCCGGCCGCCTTCCTGAAGAGCTATTTGTTCAAGGCCGGTTTCCTCGATGGGGTGTCTGGATTGACGATTGCCCTCTTTATTGCATTTGGCACCTACGTAAAATATGCCTTATTAAGAGAGATGAATGACAAAAAAGTAAAGTAGTGACTCAGGGAATTTTCCAATCTTCGGCTATTGCATCCGGAAGCTGGGATAAAGGAAAAATAAAGGGCCCCTTTTGAATGCTGCAGGATATCCGGATCGGATAATCCATCCAGGTATCTTCTACATTAATTTTCGTTTTAACCAGGCCCGCAGTAATTCCAGCTTCAAAGAATAAGTGTGGGGAGGATCAGCCAGGATTCCGTCATAGGGTTCACCCATGCTTAAATAATATTTACGGAAAGTAGACTGGTTAATACCCCATTTCATCAGGAACTGTTTTCTTCCGTTGTTCTTGATCACCCTTTCTGTGGACTTACGTTGGAAATGATAAACTCGGCTTTGGGCAACGCCTTTAAATATCCTGCAACCTATCTGCCACATTTTCATAGAAAAATCATCATCGCTGCTCATGCCTGGACTGAATTCCAGGCTGTACCCTCCAACCATTCCCCAATATTTTTTATGGATCAGGGCGGGAGGCCAGGTTGAACCGGACCAGTCATCCTTGGGTAGTTTGCGGAATTCATCAATCAGGCGCTGCTCCTTGAAATTTGCGGCATCCTGACCAAAATCCGCTACAATCACACAGGTGTTCCTGCTGGGCAAAGGCTCTATCAGGGTAGCGGATAACATAAAGCAATCTGTCTGCATGCGTTTAATTTCCTCAATCAGATATTTATCCCAGTCCGGGCAGCAATACATATCATCATTGAGATAAAGAATATACGGGTGGACAGCTTTCATAGCCATTAAGTTCAAAGCGGTGCAAATACCCAGGTTACGCTCACTGTAAGTATAATCCAGTTTTTGATCCTTCACCCACTGCAGGGTACCGTCTGTGCCTTCATTGATATGCAGGATGATCTGGTGAGAACCTACAGCGTTTTTACGGAGGCTTTCCAGGCACAATTGTAAGTAAGGCAGGTTATTCCAGGTGGGTATCAGGATAGAGAACATGGGGGTTCAGTTAAAGGCAAATCATGCGTGAGGACCTGTATGCAGGTATCCTGAAATGCACTTTGGGTTCAAAGCTAAGCATATCCGGATTACCCTTCCAAAGGCTATCCGGATAGGGTAACCCGTTTTAAAAATTTGATGACTGTATGTTAATGGGTACCTGCCTGGGGTCCGGAATCTACCTGCGGGATGCCGGATAAATGGAAGGTAACTGCTATCATGAAATCAGGCTGGTTTTTTTGTTTTTCCATCCATTTTGGGCTGTGGACTCCGGGGCATAAAAAGGCCAAATCCGTTTTGGCACTGGAATTGCACTTGAATACAACTCATTATATATCACGATGTTTGTTTGGAAAATCAGGTTTCACCGCCCTTTCATTTCTGTTAAATCATTAAACTACTAATTATGCCCAAAGTATTCCTATCTCTCATAGGTCCAAAATGGCTATCCCGGATCTGCCTGTTGCTGCCTATCCTGCTGTTCTTTAATCAATCCTATGCCCAACAGGTGTTATGGGTTGTCCCTAAAGCTGAGCAAATGGTTAAAAATCCGGTAAAGTCCAATCCCGGCACCCTGGCTGCGGCCCGTAAGATTTACATGACCAATTGCGCGCCTTGTCATGGCAAGGATGGGAAAGGCGACGGACCCGCTTCTGCGGCCCTTAAAATTAAGCCCGCCGATCATACTTCAGCGGCAGTCCAGCGGCAGACGGACGGATCTTTGTATTGGATGATTTCTACCGGACATGCGCCCATGCCCGTGTACAAAAAGATCCTGACTGACCAGCAGAGATGGGAATTGGTCGATTATATCCGCACCCTGGCCAAAAAGCGGGGATGATCATTCCTTAAATATCCAAAAATCAGCCACTTATGGGTATAAATCCGGTTAAATTATTATTCA
>DATLTB010000051.1:0-53958 GCA_035533815.1 Chitinophagaceae bacterium | reverse complement strand
TGGTTCTCCTCCCTGCGGCAAGACCGCTGGGTTTCCGAACCGAAAATTTATGAACAGGATTCCCATGAATACAGATATTGGCCAAATCCACGTGGATGGGGAGTTAGTCATCCGCAAATTCAGTCCTGTCGCTGGTAAAATCATTAATCTTAAACCGGACGATATCGGGAAATCCCTAACCGATTTTACATTTAGTAATAAGTCCTTCAATTTCACCAAAGATTTAATCACAGTAATTAAAAAAGGAAATTCATTCGAAAAAGAAATATCCCTCCAGGAAAATGAATATTATCTGATGCTTATCTGCCCTGCTTTCAGCCAGGATAATACTACAGAAGGCGCGATTATAAATTTCATCAATATTACAGAAACAAAGAAACTTAGTCTTTTTATGGGCAGTGTATTCAATTCCTCCACCAGCGGGATAGTGGCAGTCCGGCCGGTAAGGGATGAAAAGGGGAAAATTGTTGATTTTGAATATACTGCAGCGAACCAATCGGCCGAAAACATTTTGCATACTTCAAGAAATGAAATGATAGGCGGGAAAATGCTTCAGATGTTTCCACAAATCAACCAACCATTCATCCGGCTTTGCAAAGAGGTAATTAAGACTTCTATTAAAAAACAGGATGATTATTTTAATGCAAAGACCAAAAAATGGTTCGAAATAGTCATAGTTAAAATGATGGACAGTCTAGTAATCACATTTACCGATATCACTGATAAAAAACAATTTATCGCTGAGCTGGAGAATAATTATAAAAAGTTGGAGAGTTTATCCGAAGAGCTGAAGGAATCCAATAAGAAACTAGAACAGTCCAATTTTGACCTTCTGCAATTTGCATCCGTCGCATCACATGACCTAAAGGAGCCGTTACGGAAAATCCATGCTTTTGGAAATATCCTGGAAACAAGGTTGAAGAAAAAACTCGATGAAACTGAAGTTTCTTACCTCGACAGGATTATTAATGCTACTTCCAGGATGCAAACCATGATTGAAGATGTACTGAATTTTTCCAAGTTATCCAATCAGGGAATCCCTTATAAAAAATTCGATTTGGGCACCCTGATTAATAATATTATTGAAGACTTCCAAATTACCATAAATGAAAACAATGCACTTATTAGGGTAAATACTCTTCCTGAAATCATAGCAGGAGAAGGGCAGATCAGGCAGGTATTCCAGAACCTACTTAGCAATGCACTGAAATTCAACGATAAGAAAATACCCTTGATAGATATTACAAATGATCCTTTAAATTTAAAAATAGCCAAAGAATTGAAAATCAGCTCGGGCGAATATACTTGTATTACCATAAAGGATAATGGCATGGGGTTTGAAAATGAATTCCATGAAAAGATTTTTGGAATCTTTGAAAAGCTAAATGGAATGAATTTTGAAGGATCGGGGATTGGGCTGGCAATCGCAAAAAGAATTATAGATAATCATGGAGGTTTTATAAGGGCTGCCGGCATGCCTGGAAAAGGGGCTATCTTTCAGGTAATTCTTCCCCATAGGAAATATTAAAAGATTTAAAGGATAATGGGATAACCCCTTGAATCCCAGCAATAATTGGCGGTAATCAGCAATTTTTCAAAACTTTGATCTATGTCTACCCTTGATGGCGATGAAACAAATGGGGATAAAATGACCACCCTGCTGGAAGTCCTGGAAAAACTGAGGGAAAATAATAAAGACCATGAATTTACCTGGGAAAATGGTCGATTTAAAGGATTGAATGGAAAGACATATGCACCGGATCAACTCACTATAATAAAAACCTTTCGCTTCGAAGGTGAATCAAATCCGGATGACTCCGCCATACTGTATATCCTTGAAACCAATGATGGATTAATGGGATACAGTCTGGATTCATACAGCATGTATTCCAACCATGATAATGAAGGGGGGTATGATAATTTCATCCGTCAAATAAAAATAGACAACCGGAAGGATCAGCTGGAGTTTGAACTTTAGCTAACCCCTGTAACCAGTTCGTATGGCCACCCTTCAGGTTTGGCTTACGCTGAAGTCTGTTTCATCACTGGTTTGTTCGGGAAAATCCATATCCTCAGCCCATTGATCAGTCTCCAGATTTTCCTCATTCAGTTTTTCCCCATCTTCATCCACATCATCCAAAGCGGCAGTTCTCCTGGCTTCAGCTTCCTCATCTCCAGGTGTTTCTTCCTCACTGCGTTGTAAAAACTTTATTTCTTCAGGAGTTACATTACCCTCTTCCCCCGCTTCATTATCCTGATCACTAATGAGGTTCTCTCCCCTTCCTTCTATGGCATCTGTAGATTTTACCGATTCCATATCATCGGGAGGTTTGTACCTACCTAAATCCTGTAGTATACTTTTTGCCATCTGATTCCTAATGTTATTGCTGTTCATAAGACTTAAGATGAAAAATTCATGCCATTCTTTAAAATAAACCGGGGAAATCGGACTACGCTTCCCCTATTCCATGGTTATGGCATGAATTTTTCATTAAATCTCAGGTGTTCAAGCCATGATATGTACCGATCAATAAACCAATTTCCTAATAAGAATCCCGGCAGTCCCGCCCCAATAAAACCCGGACTTATGCGATCAACTGGTTCAACCTGGCTGTCAGAAAAAGAAAAGAATATCAGGTACAAAATTGCCCGGCCTTTCGGAATAAACATATATACCAATGGCTCAGGCAAGATTTTGAGAATGCGAAACAAGATTACTATTAATACATTGATTATTAATTAAATAAGTATAATTAAAATAATTTTAATTACCATTTAATCGAATGTTATGGATAATAATAAGATGAATAAAAAAGACCTGGAATCCTTTTATATTAAATATGGGATATTCTGTTCCATTATGTATTGCATACCCATTCTGGTCATTTTCGCGAATTCGCTTTTTATGAATTTTTGGCTTTTATATCTGGGCAATGCGCTTTTTTTCTGCCTCCTTATATTTGTCGTCATTTATGTCAATCATAGTTTAGGAGGTTCAGGTGGGTTCAGGACCCTGTGCATAGCCGGTTTCAAGATCACCTCAGTAAGCATCCTCACATCCTGTATCCTGATTTTCCTCATGCTGACTGCATTCAGGGGAAGTATTCAACAACTTCCCAATATACCCTTTTCTGATAAAAACAATGGAATGAGTAACATCCTGTTTTTCAATGCGATCTTTGTGAATCTTCCTGGCGGGGCGCTGGGTTCTTTAGTGGGTGCAATGTCAGCCAAACAACACCTGAAAATTGGATGAGACAAAAATTAAATAGATGCTGAACCTGCGGATGATGGCTGTAATTTCAGAATAAACCACCTGATGAATCATCTAAGAAAAATGAAAACCTACAGCACTTTTTGATTTATTCAACCTCATTGATCAGTTCCTTACTTCATCAAGCCTGTAAAGCGGCTTATCATTTTCCAGAAAGTAGGAGCCGCCATAAGGTTTAACCCAGTTAAACCGGCTAAACCAGGACTTCCTTGATCTCCGTGGTTTTTTCTGGTCAATCAGGATATTAAAATATTTCACATGAACCATTTTCATTTTAACAAGTATTTTCCCGGACGGAGATAAGTCCCAGTTTATTTCAGGCACGGATATAAAGTTGAAGACTGGATTTTCCACTATTAAACTAGCATTACCGCTAACCTGCAGAAACTCATTTCCCCCTTTCTTGAAAAAATCCAGTCTTGCGGGAAAAACCTGATCAAAAACCCCGATAGACTGCACAGGTTTATTTATATAAAACCATACATGGTGCTCTTCATCCACCTGGATGATATTGACCAGGTTGGTCGGTAATTTCAATTCATGATTGTGCTGACTGAAAAAAAGTGCACTGCGGATATGGGCGATCTTTTCTTTAAGGTACGGGAAGGCAATCTTTTCAGGCATATTTTATTGTTTACTAGACTCCATACAAAATCAGTACCGATGCCTTGCCATACCAAGCTGGGCCTACATGTAGAATTATCTCCCCAAATGAAAAGTTCATCCGTTTAGGTTATCTGCAACCAGTATTTGCTCCGTTTGCCGGTTATTATATATGATGCAGCTTTTATCAAAATCCATTTTCCAAGGGGGAAACACTCATGAGCAAGACGAACTTACCGATCATCCTGGGATGTTCCAAGGAGGAGTCTGAAACTTTCCTGTTCTCATTTATGCAAAAGTCAACCGGGGAAAAAATCGGAATTTCTTTTACAGCAACTGCAGGGTCCTTGGGGGTAGTCCTTCACAGATATGGCATCATTGGTTTCAGACAGCATCAGGGCAAGGGAAATGTCTGGTTCGATTTCAGAATAAAGGCCGGATGATCACCTTTTCTGATTAAAAAATGCCTCTGCCTACCTGCAAATCCTTCACCTGGAACTTTGTATTTGCCTGGTTTACCACCCGACAGTCCGGCTCCTTCTTTCCATCAACAAAGTATCCCTCCACACTGTTCCCATCTTCCCAATCTTTTCCCTTCTGCCAGCTATCCGGAATCCGCAGGACTCATGCAGTCGGAGACTGGCAATATTTTCGGGAAAGATTCCAGCCTGCAGGGTCCAGTAACCGTATTTTTCGCTCTCCATTACCAGGGCGCTCAGCAGGGTTTTCCCCAACCCCTTTCCCCGATAAAGTTCGGCTATGTAAATACTCACCTCCCCCACCCCGGCATATACCCTCCTTCCTGAAACAGGCGTCAGGGCTGCCCACCCAAGTGGGTCTCCATCTGATACAACCACCAGCCTGCAGGAAGGAACATGTGCAGCATTCCACTGTTCCCAGGAGGGGCATTCTTCCTGAAAGGTAGCTTGTCCCGTCGCTATGCCGCTTTCATATATGGCCCGGACAGCAGGCCAATGATCGGGGATCATCGGTATGACAAGGATACTTGCTGCATTCATGATGATGAAATCATTATGCGATTATTCGATTATTCCATTATTCCGGGTTCAGGGTCCGGGCAAAGAAAAAGCAATATAATCATCACCGGATGCTTTCCCCAGCTTACCTCCGCCGCAGGCAATCACCACAAATTGTTTTCCTTTCAGGCTAAATATACTGGGCGTCGCAAAGCCTGAAACAGGTAAACGGTATTCCCAGAGTAATTTTCCGGTCCGGCTGCTGAAAGCGCGTATTTTCCGGTCGCTGGTAGCTGCAATGAATACCAGTCCGCCTGCGGTGACCACAGGACCTCCGTAATTCTCGGTGCCGGTGATGATCCCTTTTTTCCTGAACCCCGGGTATTCTCCGAGGGCTACCTGCCAGACCTGCTGGCCATTGTTCAGGTTGATGGCGGTCAGGGAGCCCCAGGGAGGCTGGATCGCGGGATATCCTTCCCTGGTCAGAAATTTATTGTATCCAGTCGGGCTATAAGGCAGGTCCAGGTAATGGTCCGGCAACCGGGGAGGAGCCTTAAACGGTTTTCGCTGATCTTTTTTGATATCCAATACAAAACAAGCCAATGCCTTTCGTTCTTCTACCGATAATTGCCTGAATCCCGGCATCATCCTCCTGCCTGTGCTGACCAGTTGCATAAATTGTTCCCGATCATATTTTTTGTTTGCCCCGATCAGGGATGGATAATTACCGGAGCCCTTCATGTCCGGGCCATGGCAGGACATGCAGTTGGCTGCAAATAACTGGCTTCCTGCCTGGAGGCGGGTTTCCTTCGCAGGCATCTTATTTCCGGCAGGCACCATTGTCAGGACCCAGGGCATCTGGGAAGCATTGACATACAGGATGCCGGTCTTTGGATCAGCAGCCGGGCCTCCCCACTCTCCGCCACCATCAAAACCCGGAAAGATGACCGTGCCTTCCCGGGAGGGAGGATTGAAAATATTACCTGTTTTATAACTAGCCAACCTTTTAAGTATATCCTGCTGGGAGGAATCCGGCACCAGTCTATTGATATCTTTATTATTGAAAAGCTGTCGCACAAACGGCAGCGGCAGTTCGGGGAAGGGCTGGGTGGGCTGCACCTCTTCCCCTGCGAGTTCGCTTTTGTGGGGTACAGCTCTTTCCCGGATGGGGAACAGCGGTTTTCCAGTTACCCGGTCAAAGACAAAGACAAAACCCGTTTTGGTGGTCTGGACAACCGCATCCACCTTTTTACCCCGGTGGAACAGACTGAGCAATACCGGAGGAGCAGGCAGGTCCCTGTCCCAGAGATCATGATGAACTTCCTGAAAATCCCAGATTCTTTTCCCGGTAGCAGCATGCAGGGCAACCAGGCAATCCGCAAACAGATCTTTTCCCCTCCTGGTCCCTCCATAGAAATCAGGGGAGGCCGAACCCAGGGGAACATATAAGATGCCCCTTTTTTCATCCAGGCTCATCCCGCACCAGTTGTTGACTCCACCGATATGCTGCCAGGCCTGCGGGTCTTCCCAGCTATGGTATCCATATTCTCCGGGCCAGGGAATGGTATGAAAAATCCATTTTTCCTTGCCGGTCCTTACGTCAAATGCCCGAATATGACCAGGAGCAGCATCCGGACCTTCATCTACCCTTGTACCCATAATGATCAGATCGTGGAATATGATACCCGGTGATGTGGCTGTCACAAAAAGGTTACTGACGTCCCTGCCCAGTCCTTTATGCAGATCAATTCTCCCTTCATGGCCAAATCCGGCCTCGGGTTTTCCGGTAGCGGCATTCACGCACCAGAGAAAAGAGCCTGCAGTATAAAATATCCTTTGATCCCGGTATCCATCACTCCAATAGGTGACGCCACGGCAGACATTCAATATATAGATAGCCCCTTTGTTGTGGATTGAATCAAAGGGATTGAACACCCAGAGCGGTTTCCCGTCTGATGCATCGAGGGCGAAAAGCTTCAACCCCGGCGAAGTGCCGTAAAGCACACCATCCACCATGATCGGATTACATTCAATCTGGGAATGATTTACGGTATCGGCATCCCCTGTATGATAGACCCAGGCCACCCGCAGCTGGCCTACATTGTCCGTATCAATCTGCCGGAGGGAAGAATAGTGCAGGGAGGTTTTACTGCCTCCGTATACGGTCCAGCCCGTATGAGTATGGGGGGAATGGCAACTTTCGGAAAGAAAAATCCACCACAAAAAGAAAACAGGGAGCCGGATATACCGGCCTGATTTGCTTAACATGCTCATTCTATTTCGATCGAAAATAATCATCGGAAAGCATATAGCATAGCTTTTCCTGCGGCATCAAGCCGGGTCCCGGTCACCCAGCCTGGGCAGATCCTTCCAGGCATAGGGATCCGTCTTGCTGCCTCCCAGGGGGTGGGGCTTCGAGGTCCGGATGCTCCAGACTGGCCAGTATTCGAGGTCTTCAGCAGGAATCTCATATCCCAGTATCCTTTGCATGGGTTCCTCTGTCAGTCCGGGGGAAAGCCATTCCTGTTCAAGTTCAGGGGTTAAAAAAAGGGGCATCCTGGCCTTGTTGGGGCCACCATTGTGAATCTGAGCCATCAGGGAATTTGCGGTACGGGTGATCAGCGTGAAAGTATTTCTACTGATAAGCTCCCCTGTACCGGGATCAATAATCCTCGACAGGGTTTGCAGTCCGGGAAGGGCGAACAGTTTCCTTTCGCGAATCCGGACCAGGTAGGGGATCTTATTCTTTATGCCCCTGACCTCCCGGTGTTCGAATATCCCGGTAGCCGGGATGAGGCACCTCCCGGAACGGATCCGGTACCAATAGGATTTTTTATCCAGTATTTTCTCCGACCGGGCATTGCACATCCAGCTGCGCTGACTGGACACCTTGGCAGGAGTATTCATATAATCTGCGATTATTCCCCATTCCATCGCCTGAAGGCGGAATCCTTCGTTCCCCGATACAATGACCGGATACAGCGGAAAGGACTGTGCAACCACATGGGCAGCGTCCGTAAATGGAATCTCCGGCTGAAGGGTTCCGCGCAGACCCGGCAAATAATCGGTTAAGATTTCCAGGCCGGAAGAAAAAGATAGGTCATAACACATAATCAGGGACCCTCCACATCGGCCAGGGGGACTTTCGCTTCCGAGTGTGGGCACGTCAATGTAAGAAAAAGTTGCCCGAATTCCGAAAACAATTTCACCCGGACCTCGTCATAGCGGCTAAGATTCCAGCCCAGGTTGATATCCAGGTACTTGCGGATCCGTTCCCCCATCTCCCTGGAAGGTACCCAGTCCTTTTCCAGGATATTGGCATACACCTGGTATCCGGATGGCTGCCCGGCAGCGGTAAAAAGCTTTTCCCGGTCATAGGCATTCTGAACATTATACAGGTAACGCCACCTGTCCCCTTCCATGGCCCTGTAATGGGCCAGTGCCTTATGGAACTCGGCATAATGGCTGATCAGAAAAGCAGCCTTTATTTCCTTATCCCCGGGATTTTTCCCCCGGGGATAGGACTGGCGGACGAAATGTTCATGGCCGCAGCGGATGAAGGCTTCCAGCAGATTGCTTCCAAGCAGGATAAGGGGATTGTACATACCCTATATTTTGATGGTCAGGACTTCCCGGAGCCGGGTGGTATAACAGGGTGAGCGCCTTTCCTGGCGCAGTTTCCAGTTGCCTGAATACCCCATGGATCCGAACTTCACGGTATCGCGGCCAAAGTCACCATTGATGCTATCGAGCACTCCCATCAGGTGGCCTTTTTCCGGCGGGGCCCCTTCGAATAAAGCCTGCTGGACCTGTTTTCCGGACTTCAGGTCCAGCAGCATCACCCCGGCTTTTTTGAACAGGTAGCCCGGCCGGAAGATCCGGTCCAGTGCAGCCAGGGCTTCCCTGATCAGCAGGGGAGTATGGCTGGAAGGCCGCGGAAGCCGGACCGTCATGGACCGGAAACTCTGGGGATCCTGCTGGCGATGGGCGCTGGTGTGCAGAAAAACCTGCAGGGCTCCCGCACAACCCTGCTGGCTCCGGAGCTTTTCGGCACACCTGGCCGTAAAGCTGGCCACGGCTTCCCCGATATCTTTCCTGGCGGAAAGCAGCTTCCCAAAGGAGCGGGTGACACAAATCGCCTGTTTGGGGGGTGGGACTTCTTCCAGGGGAAGGCAGGGAATGCCCCGCAACTCCTGGACGATCCTCAGCCCGGTCACCGATAATTGGCTGCGCACCCAGTCATCGGGAGCGGAGGCCAGATCAGCCGCGGTACCGAACCCGTTTTTCATCAGCAGCCCTGCCTGCTGCCGCCCGATGCCCCAGATCCCCGAGACCGGTGTAGCTTCCAGCAGGCCCTGCACCTGCCCGGGACTCTCCGGATAACAGATCCCTGTGGACCTGCAATGGATCTTCGCATACCGGTTGGACAGTTTGGCCAGGGTCTTGGTGGCCGCGATCCCCAGGGTAACGGGGATCCCCAGGTTCCGGGCTACCGTCTCCCGGATTTGCCCTCCATAAACCGAAAGGTCGGGGCAGCCCAGGCCATCCAGTTCCAGGAAGGCTTCATCAATGGAATATATTTCCATAGCTGGAGAAAAGGATTGCAGGGTCTTCATGACCCGGGCACTCAGGCTGCCATACAGCACATAGTTGGAAGAAAACAGTTCCACTCCCCGGGCGGCAAGCCCCTCCCAGGCGGGCATACCCATCCGGATACCCAGGGCCTTGGCTTCCTCTGACCGGGCGATCACGCAGCCGTCATTGTTGGACAGCACGACCACCGGTTTGCCGGCCAGGCCTGCATTGAACAGCCTTTCACAGCTGACATAGAAATTGTTACAGTCTACCAGCGCCACCATACAGCTCAAATTTTATCCGCTTCCACGATGATCCTGGTGACTACCCCCCAGACCTGGAAATCCATGGCTTCCGTAATATCGATGGCTGCATATTTTTTATTGGCAGGGCAGAGCCGGATCCCTTCCCTGGTTTTCCGGAAGCGCTTGACCGTGAACTCCCCGTTCAGGACCGCCACGATGATTGCCTGATCCCGGGGCTTCAGGGACCGGTCCACGATGAGCCAGGCCCCGTCAGGGATGCAGGCGTCCACCATGGAATCTCCGGAGACCCGGACCACGAATGTGGCCAGCGGATGCTCCACCAGAAACGCATTGAAGTCTATCTCCTCTTCGCTATAGTCCAGGGCAGGGGAAGGAAAGCCAGCCTGCACCGCAGCACCGGACAAGGGTAGAAGCAGCGGGTCCACTGCAGGCGACAGGGTACGGATCAGCATAGTTTACTAATATTTTTAGGCAATATTACTAATATTTTTAGTAATATTGCCTAATGTCCCCTTATCCCACACACCGGGCCATAGCCCACCTGGATCTGGATGCTTTTTTTGTCAGCGTCGAGTGCCTGAAGAACGCCTCCTTCAAGGGCAAGGCACTCCTGGTCGGGGGCGGCAGCGACCGGGGGGTCGTGGCCGCCTGCAGCTATGAGGCCCGCAGGTTCGGGGTGCATTCCGCCATGCCCATGAAGATAGCCAGGCGCCTTTGCCCCCAGGCCATCATCATTTCCGGAGATCACGAAGATTACAGTAAATATTCCCGGCTGGTCACCGAGGTGATCGCCGGCCATGTGCCCCTGTTTGAAAAAGCCAGCATTGACGAGTTTTATGTGGACCTGACCGGCATGGACCGGTTCTTCGGCTGCGGTCGTTTCACGGACCGCCTCAGCAAGCTGATCTGCCGGGAAAGCGGCCTGCCGGTTTCCTATGCCCTGGCATCCAACAAACTGATCAGCAAGGTAGGGACAGACGAAGCCAAACCCAATGGCCGCCTGGAAATACCCTATGGCAGCGAAAAATCCTTCCTGGCGCCGCTGCCCGTGCAGAAGCTGCCCATGATCGGCAGGCAGACCGGGGAACTGCTGAGTCGCATGGGTGTCGACACGATCCGGATCCTTTCCGAGATCCCCCCGGAGATGCTGCAGAACCTGCTGGGCAAAAATGGCATGGAACTCTGGAGACGGGCCAATGGCATTGACGAATCTCCCGTGGTGCCTTACCGCGAGCAAAAAAGCATCAGCACGGAAAACACGTTTGACAGCGATACGATTGATATGACCTACCTCAATGGCTGGCTGGCCCGCATGACTGCCAAGATCGGCTTTGAGCTGCGCAGCCAGAACCGGCTGACTGGCTGCATCACCGTCAAGATCCGGTATTCCAATTTTGACACGGTGACCAAACAGGCGATCATCCCCTACTGTGCATCGGACCATCTGCTGTTGCAGAAGGCCCGGGAACTGTTCACCAGCCTGTATGATCGTCGCCTGCTGGTCCGGTTGCTGGGCATCCGGTTCAGTCACCTGGTCGGGGGTAATTACCAGATCAGCCTGTTCGATGACACCCAGGAGATGATTCGCCTTTATCAGTCTGTGGACAGCATCAAGCGCCGGTTCGGTCCCCAATTGTTAATGCCTGCGGCTGCTATGGTAACAGGCCCTTCCCGTAAATCCCATGTACCTGAATTGTAAAACCTGGTTCAGCTTCCGGTACGGCACATTCAGCACGGAAGCGCTTGTCCAGGCAGCTGCGGATGCCGGGGCCCCTGCCCTGGCCCTGACCAACATAAACAGTACCTGCGACAGCTGGGATTTTTATGAGTACTGTATGCATGCAGGGATCCGGCCGGTGCTTGGCACAGAGATCCGCAATGGCGATGATTTCTGTTATATCCTGCTGGCCCAGGACCTGGAAGGCTTTGCAGCCATCAATCTGTTCTTGTCAGTCCATTTGCAGCAGGCTGTTCCCTTTCCGGAAAAACCTCTTTTCCCCGGAAAAGTATGGGTCATTTATCCACCCGGTAAATATCCGGTGGATACCCTGACTGCCCATGAGCTGATCGGGGTTCAGCCTTCACAGCTGAACCGCCTTTATGGTACAACCCCTGGGGCCTGGCCCGATAAATACGTGATCTGGCAGCCTGTCACCTACCCGGACAAAGCAGGCTATAATCTCCACCGCCTGCTCAGGGCAGTGGATAAAAACATCCTTCTCAGCAAGCAGCAGCCCGGGGAAATTGCCGGTCTGGGAGAACATTTCGTGTCACCGGCAGCGCTCCTGCAAGCCTTCCGTTCCTATCCGGCCATGGTGACCGCCACCCTGAAAGTCATGGACAGCTGTAATCTCCGCATGGACCTGAACACGGACAAGAACAAAGCCTGTTTCACCGGGAGCCGCGCTGATGACCGGGTGCTTCTGGAAAAACTGGTGACCGATGGGATGTATCACCGCTATGGCAACCACCCGGAGGCAGCGGTCAGGGTGCAGAAAGAACTAAAGATCATTAATGACCTGGGGTTCAATGCCTATTTCCTGATCACCTGGGATATCATCCGCTATGCGCAGAGCCGGGGATTCTTTTATGTAGGCAGGGGAAGCGGGGCCAACTCCATCGCCGCCTACTGCCTGCGGATCACCGATGTAGATCCCATCGAACTGGACCTGTATTTCGAGCGTTTCCTCAATCCCTACCGGACCTCGCCTCCTGATTTTGACATCGATTTTTCCTGGAAGGACCGCGATGAGGTGATCGATTATGTATTCAAGCGCTATGGCAGGGATCATGTAGCCCTGCTCGGTATGTACAGCACGTTCCAGCGAAGCGCCATCATCCGGGAACTGGGTAAGGTGTTCGGGCTGCCCAAAGCGGAGATCGATGCGCTGGTGGACAATCCCCGCGCCTTACTGGGGGAGGACCGCTTCCAGAAACAGATCCTCCGCTACGGGAAGCTGCTGGAAAATTTCCCTAATCACCTGTCCATTCACCCGGGAGGCATGCTGATCAGTGAAAAACCCATATATACCTACACGACATTGGAGCTCCCTCCCAAAGGTTTTGCCACAACCCAGATCGATATGTTCCTTGCCGAAAAGGTGGGCCTGTATAAACTGGATATTCTCAGCCAGCGCGGGCTGGGCCATATCCGGGATTGTATCCACCTGGTAGAGGCGAACAAAGGGGTCCGGGTTGACATTCATGATGTGGAGAAGTTCAAGGGAGATGAGCACCTCGCCGCCCGCATCCGGGATGCGGACAGCATCGGCTGCTTTTACATCGAAAGTCCGGCCATGCGCCAGCTGCTCAAAAAACTCCGTTGCGGGGATTACCTGACCCTGGTCGCGGCAAGCAGCATCATCCGCCCCGGGGTGGCCCGCAGCGGGATGATGCGTCAGTATATATTCCGGTTTCACCATCCTGACCAGTTCGAATATCTCCACCCCAAAATGGAAGATCTGCTGAAGGAAACCTATGGGGTGATGGTCTATCAGGAAGATGTCATCAAGGTAGCCCATTATTTTGCAGGCCTGGATATGGGGGAAGCCGATATCCTGCGCCGGGCCATGAGCGGTAAATACCGGTCCAACAACCGGTTCCTGCAGATCCGGGAAAAATTCTTCGCCAACTGCCGTTTGCTGGGATATCCTGACCAAATTGTTCAGGAAGTCTGGCGTCAAATGGAATCTTTCGGAGGCTATTCCTTCAGCAAGGCCCATTCAGCGAGCTTTGCCGTGGAAAGCTACCAGAGCCTTTATCTCAAGACCTACCATCCCATGGAATTCATGGTGAGCGTGATCAATAATTTCGGTGGTTTCTATTATACCGAGCTTTATTTCCATGAGCTGAAACGCACCGGGGCAACTGTAGTAGCCCCCTGTGTCAACCAGGGTGAATACCTCACCTCCATCCAGGGCAGTCTGGTGCATACCGGCCTTATCCATGTGCAGGGGCTGTCCCAGGCAGTAGCTGAAGGAATCCTGGAGGAAAGAATAAAAAGAGGACCCTTTCTCCACCTGCAGGACCTTATTGAACGTACGGCCGTTCCTGGTGAACAGCTCAATATCCTGATCCGGGTCGGGGCCCTCCGGTTCACCGGTAAAAATAAAAAGGAACTGCTCTGGGAAGCCAATTTCCTGGAGAAGAAAAACAAATTTCCCGTCGCTCCCCTTTCCGTCCTTTTCCGGGAACAGCCCAGGGAATTCAGGCTTCCTCCATTAACTCTGCACCCGCTCGATGATGCCCTGGATGAAATCGCCTTGCTGGGCTTTCCGCTCTGCAATGTCTGGGACCTTGTCAATACGGATATTACTCCTTTTCTGACTGCCGCTGATCTTCCCGCTCAGCTGGGCCATACCATCCGTACCATTGGCTATTATGTCACCACCAAATGGGTCCGGACCGTGAAGGGAGAGCTCATGAGCTTCGGGACATTCCTGGACAAACAGGGAAACTGGCTGGACACTGTACATTTCCCGGATTCATCTGAACAATATCCTTTGCAGGGAAGGGGATTCTATATCCTGCAGGGGAAGGTGGTGGAAGAATTCGGGGTTTATTCCCTCGAAGTGGGCTGGTGCAGTAAAGTAGGAATCAGGGAGCGGTGAATCCGAAATCCAGGGAGCTGAATAATGCCGGTCACCCGAATTAAACCGCTCTCGATTAGAAAGTCATTAGAGTTTTAAAAAACACCCGTGTTCATCCCCTGAAGAGAGTTATTTGGGTTATTTTTATCAGGAATTTTTTTAAATCAGCCCCTTTTTATGAAATACTTCATGATCCCGCTACTCTTTTTGCCGACCTGCCTTTTAGCTCAACAGCCGGCCGTGATTCTTTTTCCCACCCGCGAACTGGCCTGGACGGCACTGAAATCAGGATACAGGACTATTTCGGGCTGGACCATTCATATCGGCGATACCATACAAATCGGCAACGGAACAATGCCAGATAAAAAATTTGCTTTTATTTATCAATGCCCTAAAGGTTTTTCCACTTTGACAAACGATCTGGGGAGAACGAGCCGGCTGCTATCCTACTTTGCTTACCGCAAGCTAGTGGTAAAAAAACTCCAGGTCTGGGGAGACCGAGTTATGGGTTTTTCCGTCATGGCTATGCTGAGACTCGGACCCATGGGCAATTATTCCATTGAAATAGATAATGCGATCAATTCCGGAGAACTTATTGTCCCGCCTGCTTACCATGTCCTGGTTGAAAACAAACAAACTGTTGATCCCCCCGATGAATTGATGAAATGGAAAAAACTACTCAATGCGGATGCCATTAACCAGCATGAATATGACAGTGTGAAATCCAGGCTTTTGCATGAATAAGACTGCCCTAAAATAAGACCCAATAATAAACTAATTGGATTCTCTTACCGGTAATCCGATTTCTGGAGATGATTTTTTATCCCTTCCCTGCCAATAGTCAGGCTGTCCAGTTGATAGTAATCCAGCTCATAATCATTCGGTCTTTCTGCTTTGTCGGAGAAATTAAAATTGAGCAGGGAAGGTTTTATCAACAGGAGTTTCCTGACCCGGACCCGGACTTTTCCCCCGTATCTATGCTGTAATTCCATTTTTACAGCAGTTTTATAATTATTGAGGCGGACAAAAGTCTGTCCAAGAGGATGGGCACTTTCCAGGGTGGCCATCTCCCTGCTCTTTATTTTTTGGTAAAAATATCCGGAAATGGCGGTCTGCAGGCATTGAAAAAACAGGGAACCGGAGAATAGCAGGACGATATAAAACAGGTACCTGTACCTGGAAAAGGTCTTCATGGCCGGATGATCAGTCACCCAGCTTCTGGACAGTCCAAACCACAAGGCGAATACGGTCAGGATCAAAAGATTCATGAATACCATCACATTCAGTGCCCGGGTAGCCAGGCTACCCTGCACGGCATACACCAGGGGGAAAAGAGCAATAAATTCCCATCCTGCAACCATCATGATTCCCCTTTTCAGGGATATCTGCTTCAAATTAACCAGGAAAGGAATCTCCTGATCATTTCTGCCTATAAGCATTCCGCCGAAAAAAACATCCCCGAGGAACAACCAGCACAGGGGTACTTTGAATAAATACCACCAGGAAGATGCCAGCCAGAAAAGACCTGTCCCCAATGACCAAATCAGGGAATGATCCGAAAATTCATGGGCCCGATGGCTTATTCCCGGAGCCAGGAATAGGAAAAACAGGGAGACAACGAAAACCAATGTCAGCAAAATGGCCTTTTTCTTGGATACAAATCCCCATTTAACCATCGGGATTATAGCTGATAAAAACAATCCTGGCAGCAACAAAGCCACCAGTTCATTGGTGCCGTTGATCAACATTATGGTGCATGCCGTGATCGCCGTAAAAAATAACCTCCTTTTTTTTCCGGGCCCGAAAATACTTTCCGCGGCAAATCCCGCCAGCAACACACACAGGATATTACCCGTTTGATAAGTGACAGCAGATGAAAACCAGTAATATGCAGTGAATATTTCCGGAGTAACGGCCAGGGAAACCAGAAAAAACAACAACGCATAAAGTAAATTTATTTTTGGGGAAAGCGGGTAATGCAATACTAAACCCATCATTTTACTGATGGTCCAGTACATGGCGGCAATGGTAAAAAGAATGAGGAAGATGGAATGCAGGTAGTAATGCCCGGTCAGGAAATGGTCATAGGAAAAACAAGCTCCGATAAAAGAAGACAAATATCTTCCTGAATTATGATGATATATCCAGGCTTGCATTCCCCAGAATCCCCAATTCCGTTTCAGATAAAATAGCAAATAATCATCCAGCCGGGGAAAACTCCACCCAGAAATAAAAAGCATAAAGGCGGAGAAAAAAAGTAATACCGTAAGCAGCAGGTCCCTGGATTTCATTTTTGGATTTCTCCGGATTTATGCCCTGATTCCCCCCGGTCGGTTACCCAAATGTAATAAAGGAATTTCTGATAAGGCTTGGGGTCTGACCGGAAAACCAGGCGGGCGCGATTATCCCGGTATTTGTGAATCTTCTATTATTGCTTATATTTGTTGCCGTTTCTGAATGGTGAAGATGATCTGGCGGATGATGGGTTTCAGGAATGATCAGCCCTCCAATTTTTTCCCCCTTCATTAATTCCGGTGATCCCTTCAGCTTCCGGCTGCAGAAAGTAATCTTTCCGTGGCCCTGATTGGTATGTAAAAAAAAGCAAATGAACCCAAACATTGAACAAGACGCAAAAAGGAACTGCTGCATAGCAGCTAAAATGAGCAGGCAGGAATATGAGGAAGTGAACCGGTACCTGAAAAAAACTACCTGCCGCACCCTGAGTGATTATGTCCGCAAAGTACTCTTAAACCACCCGGTGACGGTGAATTACCGGAACCGGTCCGCAGACGAAGTGCTGGAGGAGCTTATCCGGATGAAAAATGAACTGGCTGCTTTGGGCAGCCAGTTCAGCCGGTCCGTGGAAAAAATGCGTTCCATGGAACAGCCAGCCGAGATCAAGGCGTGGATCCTGCTCAATGAACAGGATAAGGAAACCATTTTCGGTCAAATGGCAGAAATCAAATCCCGGATGCATCAATTGTACGAACATGTTTGTCAGCATACACCTGACCAGGGGAATTAAAAGCCCTTTCAGGTATAATGAAAGGAAACTGGACGCAGGACAAGCGGTGCTTATCCTGGCAGCAAATTATTTGCCCGATATCGGGGAACTGAGCAGGGCAGGGAGGCTGAAGCGGCTTACGGACCGCTTAAGCCTGAACCCCATGGTGTTGGCCAATACCCTGCATATATCCCTGAACTTCCATCCGGAAGACCGGATATCTCCGGAATTATTCGTCAGGATAGCCGGAATTTATTTGGAAAAAACCGGGCTGGGCGGTCAACCCTCCCTGGTTTACCGGCACCTGGATGCCGCCCATCCCCACCTGCATGTGGTCACCGTAACGGTCCGTGAGGATGGAAGCACTATGGCTGCAGGTAAGCCATTGCGCCGGCTTTCCTTTAGGGTGAGCCGGGAAATTGAACTCCGCTATGGACTGAGGGAAGCCCGGATCTCCCGGCAACTTCCTCCAGGTACCCTGCAGGTGAAAGAAGCCCGGAGGCTGGAGTATGGCAGGACAGCCACCTTTTCAGGAATAGCCGGAATTGTCTCTTCGATGGGAAGGGATTATCATTTCACCTCCCTGCCGGAATTCAATGCCATACTCCGGGTATATAATGTTTTTGCCTTCCCGGTACGAGGAAAAGTCCCAGGCCAGCCCCCCAGGGGCCTGGTATACCAGATGCTCAGTCCCAAGGGTCGCCGGACCGGCATTCCGGTGGCTGCCAGTTCCCTGCCCGGCCAACCTACCCTGGACTGGCTGGATACCCGGTTCCGGGAAAATGCGCTGACCAAACCTCCTCATTTGGCCAGGCTCCGGGCCGTGCTGGATTGGGTGCTGATCAAACCTCCGGATCGTTTTCATGATTTAACGGCAAAACTGGAGCAGGAGGGAGTACTCACCCTGATTGAATCTGCCCCCTCAGGCTCCCCTGCGGGATTCCTGTTCATTGACCAGCATACCCGGACGGTTTTCCGGGATACCGAACTCGGAATCCGGTATACCTGCAACAACCTGCTGGCCCAATGCGGACTGAAAGCGGCGCTGCTGGTCCCCGCGGAGCAATTAGCAGGGGGCGGGAAAGCCATGAGGGAAGGGCAGCGGATCAGGCTGCCGGAGCCCTGCGAAGAAATTCCTTTGCGGAAACCGGACCAATACCCCCCGCTTCCCCAGGTATTGACCCTCATGCAGAAAAATATCAGGAAGGCTTACCTGGGTCCGGGCAGGGGATACAACGGGTAATTCAGGGAGGGGTACAGATGCAGACAGGAGAAAACATCCAGGGCCTTCACCGGATTCTGGACATGACGCGGATGTTCAGTATGATCCTGCTTTTGCTGCATTTCTATTATTACTGCCACGCCGCTTTCCGGCGCTGGCACCTGACCGGACCCCTTGCGGATAAACTGATGCTGGGGATTGCCCGGACCGGCCTGTTCAGCCATTTTTACAGGTCCGAAATAATTATCCTGGTCGTGCTGGTCATATCCCTGATCGGGGCACAAGGCAAAAAGGAAGAAAAGCCGAGGTACCGCTCTATTTGCCTGGGCATACTCACCGGATTGCTTTTTTATTTTTTCAGCGCGGTTTTTCTATACCTTCCTTTGTCCGCTGAACAATCCGCCATATTATATATGGCGGTGAATTCCCTGGGTTTCCTGTTGTTTCTGGCCGGGGCCACCCGGCTCAGCAGGATCCTTAAAATGGATCCGGAACCCGATATCTTCAACAGGCTCAATGAAACTTTTCCCCAGCAGGAACAATTGGTGGTAAACCCCTGGTCAGTCAATCTTCCTGCAAAATACCGGCTAAAGGATCAGTGGAGAAATAGCTGGATCAACATCATCAATCCTTTCCGCGGACTGCTGGTCCTGGGTACCCCGGGTAGCGGCAAATCCTTTTTCATTATCCGGGAAGTAATCCGTCAGCATATCCGCAAAGGGTTCTCCATGCTGGTATATGATTTCAAGTATGATGACCTCAGCCGGATCGCCTACCGGGAATACCTGGCCGGAGGCCAGTACCCGGTCCCTCCCAGCTTCCGGGTGATCCATTTTGATGATCTGGCCCGGACTTCCCGCTGTAATCCCCTGGATCCGGGGAACATGAAAGATGTCACGGATGCGGCCGAGGCCGCCCGAACCATCCTGCTGGGCCTGAACCAGGACTGGATCCGCAGGCAGGGTGACTTTTTTGTGGAATCCCCGATCCATTTTGTCACTGCCCTGATCTGGTTTCTCTGCAGGTACCGCAACGGGCAGTTTTGCACCCTCCCCCATGTGGTCGAGCTCGCCCAGATGCCCTATGACAAACTTTTTACGGTGCTGCGGACCGAGCCTCAGGCCGAGGTCCTGGTCCATCCCTTCATCACCGCCTACCTCAATGAAGCCAGGGAACAGCTCGAAGGCCAGATAGCCAGCGCTACCATCAGCTTGGCCAGGCTTTCCTCCCCCAACCTGTATTATGTGCTTTCCGGCAACGAATTTACCCTGGATATCGGCAATCCCCGGCAACCGAAAATTGTCTGTATGGGAAACAACCCGCAGAAATCAGGGGTTTACGGGTCTGTGATATCCCTGTATATCACTTCCCTGACCCGGTTGCTGAACCGGAAAGGGAACCTGAAAAGCAGCCTCGTGTTCGATGAATTCCCGACTATTTACCTGCATGGAATCGACAACCTGATCGCCACCGCCAGGTCCAACCAGGTGGCTGCCACCCTGGCCATCCAGGACCTGAGCCAGCTGAAGCTCCACTATGGCCGGGACCTGGCAGATGTCATCCTGAACATCACCGGCAATATTATTGCCGGTCAGGTTTCCGGGGAAACAGCCCGGCACCTGTCGGAACGATTCGGCCGCATCCTGCAGGACCGCCAGAGCATTTCCATACATGACAGCGATACTTCCATCAGTCATTCCAGGTTCCTGGAACCTGCCCTTCCTGCTTCCCGGATCGCCTCTTTGTCCACTGGTGAATTTGTAGGCATGGTGGCAGATGACCTGGAAAACCCCATTGATCAGAAGGTCTTCCATGGCCTCATTACCCGCCAGGATACCGGTGAAGAAAAACTACCTGAGTTACCTGTTGTCAGGCAATGGGATCCGCAAACGGTCCAGGCGGCTTACCTGCAGATCAAGGAGGATATCAGGGAACTCGTCGATTCGGAAATGCAACGGATCCTGGACACCCCGGCGTTGACACAACTGGTCATCAAAAAGTGAACCGGCATCCATCCGGAAAATCCCGGAATCATACAGAATAATCCGCCGAAAGGAAATGGGTCCGGACATTGATCCCCATCTTTACCGGCCTGAAAGGGGACGTCTCAACCACCGGTAAATGCCTGGTATGATGAAAAGGGAAAAAATAGTTCAGCTGATCTGCTCCCTGCTGATCCTGGTTTTCATATATGCGGCTTTCAGCAAGCTCCTGATCCTCGCCGGGTTTGCAAACCAGTTGCGCAATCAGCCGCTGCCCCATTGGTTAACCAGGCAATTGGTCTGGGTCCTCCCTGCTGTGGAACTCACCACCGCTGCCCTTTTATTTTTTCCCCAGACCCGGAAAGCAGGGCTGTTTTCCGCCTTGATCCTGATGACCCTATTCACTATGTACATTGCCCTTATCCTCTCCGGGGCATATGGCCGGATTCCCTGTTCCTGCGGAGGAATACTCAACCACCTGTCCTGGAAAAGCCACCTGCTCTTTAATGTGGTTGTCCTGTTGATGACTATCCTGGGAATAATCCTTAACCGGAGACCCCTCGGTCCCGCACATTTATCGCGAAAACCAGGATCATCCAAGGGCTGAACCCGGATTACTTCCTTATTCCCGGGTGTTCCCGTTTGGATTTTTTTGGGTGATGACCAGCACATGAATCTGTTGTTCGGCAGGCTCGAACCGGAGATCATATGGGGCCAGGGCTTTATTCAGGGAAGTCATGCTGCTCAGGTCCGCATTCAGGTCCATATCCACATTTTCCGTATCGCCGGTATGATTGATCAGGGGCATCGGGGAATGCTGCATAAATACGGTTTCCAGTTCGGCGATCAGGTAATCCAACGGTTCGTTACGGAGCCGAGCCCCTTCCACCTGGCTGAACCTGGCCAGCGGGGAACCACCCCGGGTCCTGATTTTATCCGTAGCGGAAGTCCGGACCAGGGACCAGCATTTCCTGGTCCTTGGCTGTATGGATGCGCTCACCCCGTATTTGTCGCCAAAATAATCCAGCAGGTCCCTCCTGGCGATGGGGTAGAAATCCTTTTCCATTCCTGGCGGAACAATGAGTTCATAGGAAAAGGTCCGGCCCTGCGCCCATTGAAGGAAATCCGGTCCCGTGGCCCGGGTAAAGAACAGGGATGAATCCTGTACATCCATCTCGCATCTGTTCAGCGGCATATAATTGGCCGAGTCATCACAGAATGCATAGGCCAGCAGCCACCGGATATCCGCATTGACCAGCAGCATCCTGCGGCCATGAATGGAGTCCCTGGGGTAAAGCCGGGAAAAGGGATGTATCCCCGGAGTAAAGCCGGTAAGCAGGGAATGGTAGATCAGGTTGCTTCCATCACCCCCGTTGCCTGCGAGCAAGAACGGGCGGCTTTGATCCAGGGGGACCCTGTAATCCTTTTTCACTGCCAGGGAAATCCTTCCTTTCAGCATGGCCGCTATGTTATGGGCATTGATTTGCTCCACCCCGGTGATCGCACAGACTACCCCGCTGGTATCAATCCAGACAAAATGCGGGAGTTCCTGGTGGGGAAACATCCGCACGAGTATGGTATCTCCGACGACCGTGGGAAATTGGATATGCATTCTTAACTGGTAAGCTTTCAGGAAGGATTGAACCGGGTGCAGCTTTTCATAATCCACGGGTAAGAACTGGATCCTTCCTTTGAACTCCTTTTGCAGGGAATCGGCTGCAGGCATCTCGGCAATACATGCCCCGCACCAGGTGGCCCAGAAATCCAGGATCAGCAGCTTCCCCCTGAAATCGGAAATCCGCACCGAGGGTGTTTTAAAATTAAGGACAGGTTGCATCAGGACATCCGGGCAGGACTGACCGATATGCACAGGCCTGACCGGAAAACCGGACTGGGCTTTCAGGCCGGGGGAAATTAAAATATTGCCCAACAGGCAAAATAGAAATGCTTTCATTGATCATGAAATGAATGGTGAAAAATAATAGTCGCTGTGATGATTAGTTGCCGCTCATGGCATAAAACTCCTGATGGATGGATCCGGGAATCAGACCGGAGCCTTGGGCTTCAAAAAATATTTCTTCAGGATATAAATGCTCCAGGCAAGCTTATGCTGAATGCTGCTTGAGGAACAATTAAAATAAGCGGCTAATTGCCGGATAGAAAACCCATATCGGTAGTACAGGCTGAAAATCTTCCGGTGTTCCTGCGAAAGTTTATGCAGTACATGGGCTGCCCGGTTCCATTCCAGCTTTCCGGGGTGGACCTGCACTGTTTCCTTAAAACCCGGATATAGGGAATCATCATCGGGAATCATACAGCATGCTGGGCCCTCCGGGTACCGGCATGCCAGGTGAATGCCTGTATACAGGTATTGAATGGCAGCCCATTCGGTACGGAATTGCCCATAATGTTCCCAGAGGCTGATAAAACGATCTGTAACGAGGTCTTCAGCCAGTTGACGGTTGGCAAACCTGCTCCGGGCCAGGTCACATAGGCGCGGATAATACCGGTCGTATAACTGGTTATATCCGGGCATCGCTTCCTGACTTCGGACCATGGACTGCCCTTTCCCTGGTTTCAGGTATATCGGGTCCATAAAGTGCCGCCGAAAAACATGCGCGCTTCAACAAGGGCTGGAAAGCCTTCAACCTATATGTCAACCGGTAAGCTGAATTCCTGGGCAGGACGCCTGGAAAGAAAAAAACAGGCGCAGGCTTCAACTTACTGTCCTGGAGGGTACTGGTATACCCGGTAACGAGCAAGAAGAGCCCACGCCGAAACATGGGCCCCTCGCTTTGATCCTCGTTACCTTTAAATTACCAGTTTTCCAGAACGGGATTTAAAGCAAGAAGCTTTAAATATTTTTATATTCTACCTACTAAAATACAATAAGTTCAGGGATTGTGAAAGAATTGTCCCCGGATGCAAAGAAAGGGATTTTAAACGGGTCCGGTGTCCCCATCACCGGGTATATTACCATGAATGAATTGTTTTTCACCACTCCTTCCCTCATCCTGGCGGGTAAACCATTGATTGAACTGAGATAATGTATAGGAAGGGCATGCCCCGGGAAAACTGGCTACCCAGGCACCCAGGGCACCAGCAAAGGCCAGCCGTTGTTCCGGGTCGGCCCCGCCGCGGAGCTGCATTAAATAGCCTGCCAGGAATGCATCCCCGCAACCCACGGTATCCACAGGCTTGATCCGAAATCCAGCATGGGGGTAATAGCACCCATTTTCCCAAAGGCAGGACCCCTTATCCCCCCTGGTGACAATCAGGGATTTCCAGTGGAATATTGCTGACAAATAGGCCATGGCCTGCTGCTCTTCCCGGCTTGCGGCAAACCAGCCGGAAACCAGCCCCAGTTCCCGGCTGTTCAGTTTGACCATATCGGCTTTAGCCAGGAGGGGTAAAACAGATTCCCGGGAATAAAACGGGCTGCGGAGGTTAAGATCCAATACTTTCCATCCGGGCCCCTCCAGCAGCCTGGCTAAAGTGGCGGCAGACTGCGGACTGCGGGATGCCAGGGACCCATAAACCAGACAATCCTTTTCAGTCATCAGGGCTTCCATGTCTTCCCGAAAAGAGATATGATCCCAGGCCGCATCGGGCAAGATCTCATAATGTACCTCCCCCACTGCGTCCGTACTTACATTGACCTGTCCGGTCGGATGCCGTTCATCGATTTGAATATATTCCCTGTCCATGCCCAGCTGTCGCAACCTATCCCGGATTGCCGTTCCGGGATCATCGGCACCAGTCCGGCTGATGCATACCGGATAGCCTCCAAGCCGGAAGATATGGTAAGCCACATTCCAGGGAGCACCCCCAAGGGTTCGCTCCCCCGGCAACATATCCCAGAGTATCTCCCCGAAACAAATGATGCGACCGGAAAACCCCTGCTTCATTCCATTTTGCATGTTGTGGATAAATTGATTCGGTTTTACTGAACCGGTTCAATGCCGGATGCGGACTATGGGCCTTTCCGGGTACGGACGTATTGGTAAACCCGGATGGCAATGATCAGGAGCAGGACGAGCAGGATCAGTACGGCTACTCCCCATAAAGCATTCAAAGTATCCTGAACAGTCACCAAAAACACGATGGCGACCAGAAAAATAGTGGCCAGTTCATTCCACATCCTCAGGGCAGCTGAACTAAACCGGAAAATACCCCTCATCTGTTGGCGGTAAATTACCTGCAGTGAAAAATGATACAGGTAGAGTCCCAGCACAAAACCCAGTTTGACCCATAACCAAACCGGAATGCCGGTGCTGAGGTATCCCTCCGCATACAGGGTCCATGGACCAAAGATCAGGGTGAGGATGGCAGAAGGCCAGGTGATGCCCAGCCAAAGCCTGCGGATCATGATTCGGTATTGCCGCCCGAGAATGGATTTATCCGGTTCCGGACGATCGTGGGCCTCGGTATGGTAGACAAACAGGCGGACCATATAAAATAATCCGGAAAACCAGGTTACAATGAATATGATATGCAGGGCCCTGAGGTAAGACACCATATGCTGGTCGATAAATTGAGGTGTTAAGGGGCTAGACAACCCATTTGTTCATCAGGCTAAGGATTTGGGTTACCCGGTTCCATATCAGGGAAACCCGCACCTGTCCGGGTATGCCGGGCTAAAAATGACCGGGTTACCGGGGAATTTCCCCTGCCAAATATACAATTTTGGAATTGCCTGGGGGATTGTCTGGCTTTGGGGCTTTGAAAACGGAAAGAACAAAAGTGCTGTACTGAGTACAGCATTTTTGTTTGATTGGTGGATAGGAATATGGGAGTGTCAATATGGGCTCCGTAGTCTGATTTGCAGAAGGCTTGGTCAAGGTTTTAGCAAGTCCTCATGTCCAGCCATTTCCAGCATTTTCCCCTCGGCATCAGGTACCCATATTGCGGGTATCGGGCTGCCCGGTTATCTCCTGGTCATGATCCGCATCCTCCCGTCCTGGCTGTGGGACACCAATTTGACCAATACCGCAACGGAAAGTTTAACCTGCCGGATCTGCTTTCCTTTTCCTTACCTTTGACCACTTATTTCCAGTTGCTTTATGGGAGCCAAAGGAAGGGTTTTAGTAGCGATGAGCGGTGGCATTGACAGCACCGTGGCAGCCCTGATGCTGAATGACCAGGGCTACGAGGTGATTGGTTTGACCATGAAGACCTGGGATTATGCTTCATCCGGGAGCAGTAAAAAGGAAACCGGATGCTGTAACCTGGAATCTTTCCATGATGCCCGCGCAGCTGCCGTACAGCATGGATTCCCGCATTACGTACTGGATATCAGGGAGGAATTCGGGACACATGTTGTCGATGATTTTGTCGGAGAATATTTGGCAGGCAGGACTCCGAACCCCTGTGTGCTATGCAATACCCATATCAAATGGGAAGCCCTGCTCAAAAGGGCAGATGCCATGAACTGCGACTTTATCGCCACCGGGCATTATGCCAATGTGCGACAGGAAGGCAGCCGTTACCTCATCTCCAAGGGGTTGGATCCGGATAAGGATCAGAGCTATGTCATGTGGGGACTTAATCAGGCCTGTCTCAGCCGCACCATTTTCCCCCTGGGCAGTTACCGAAAGACTATGATCCGGCAGATGGCGCTGGATTACGGTTATCCTGAATTGGCGCGCAAAACCGAAAGCTATGAAATCTGTTTTATTCCGGACAATGATTACCGGGGATTTCTGAAAAAAAAGGTTACGGGTCTCGAAGACAGGGTCAAAGATGGTCCGATGGTTTGGAAAGACGGCACCTTGCTTGGTCATCATAAGGGCTATCCTTTCTATACGGTCGGTCAGCGACATGGCCTGGATATGGCCATGGGCCATCCGGTGTTTGTGACCGGCATTGATGCCCATACCAATACCGTAACCCTGGGAGATGAGGATGATCTGATGCAGCAGCAGATGTCCGTACACCGGCTCAACTTTATCAAATATGATCAGGTTACCCCTGGAATGGAAGCCGTGGTCAAGGTACGATACCGGGACCGGGGTACTCCAGCCTGCTTGTTCCCGGAAACTCCCCATCTCAGGGTGAGTTTTCTGGACAGGGTCAGGGGCATTGCACCAGGTCAATCCGCTGTATTTTATGAAGGGGATGATGTAATAGGAGGTGGTATCATTCAGCACCTCATCTGCCCCCAATAACCCGCCAATGACTGTACGCAGAAAAAACCGGCTGACATTCCTGGTGCTGGCTGTGATTACCCTGTTTTCCCTGGAAGCTTGCAAAAAAACGATCGGCATTCCTTCCGATATAGGCTATTCCTATTTCCCAATCCATATCGGGGATTCCCTCACTTACCTGGAAGATTCCATTATCTACGATGATTTTTACAGTACTATCGATACCTTTCCCCACGAGATATTGGATGTCACCACGTCCACCTTTACTGATAATTCCGGCAGGCTTTCTTACCTGATAAACCGGTTTATCTGGGATAGCACGGCCCAGGAATGGTTGCCGGATATCAGCTATTATATCACCCCGACAACAACCAGCATAGAGGATGAGGAAAACAATCTCCGCTTTATCAAACTGGTATTCCCCGTGGCCTTAAACACAAGCTGGCAGGGGAATATCTATATAGATCCGGATCCGGCGGATAACCTCGGGTACCTGCAGGGCTGGAAATACAGCTATACGGCGGTGAATGCCAGGGATACGGTCGGAAATCTGTATTTTGATTCGACCCTGACCGTGGTTCAGCAGTCTGATCAGTTGGTCCAGACCCCGGACTACAGTTCCAGATTATATTCTGTGGAACAATATGCCAGGAATATTGGGCTCATCTATAAACATTTTGTGTATTGGCAGCAACAGTGTGTCAGCTATGATCAGAGCGGTAAATGCCTGCTGCTTGGCGGAAAGGGGGGCTATGAGGTGATCATGCAGCTGACCGGGCATAACTAGTCACCACGTGGATTTCCCTTAAATTTACAGGTCGCGCTGATTCAATCCAATGAAAACTGTCCTGCAGTTCCTTTACTGCCTTTGTTTACTTTTTATTACCCAGGGACTTTCTGCACAAGCCATTTATTCCAGGTACCGGATCGTCTTCACCGATAAGAACGGCACCCCCTATTCCCTCGACAACCCCGGTCAGTACCTCTCCCCCAGGGCTATATTGCGCAGACAGCGCTATGGTATTAAACTGGACAGCACGGACCTGCCAATCGTTCCCCGGTATATTGACAGCGTGCTTGCTTCCGGCCAGGTGACCCTGCTCAACCATTCCAACTGGCTGAACCAAATCATCATCCGCACCACGGATACCGCTGCCCTGGCCCGGATTAGGGCTTTCCCTTTTGTCCGGTCCGGAGATTCCATTGCCCTTCGTATGGGATCATCCCAGGTGGGTGCACCCGGGAACAAATTCCGGAGGGAAAGTACCCTGCAACGGGTTATACCGGAAGGGGCCTACCGGATTTCCTCCCTCAATTACGGGGCTTCTTATAACCAGATCCACCTCCACAATGGGGATTTCCTGCATAACAAGGGGCTATTGGGCCAGGGCATGGTCATCGCGATGCTGGATGGGGGATTTAGCGATATCAACACCAACCCGGCATTTGACAGCCTGCTGCTTCAGCATCGCCTGCTCGGGACCTGGAATTATGTCTATGACACTTCCTATGTATTCGGTTATCATTGGCATGGGGCCAACTGCCTTTCCATCATTGCTGCCAACCTGCCGGGCCAGATGATCGGGGCTGCTCCGGATGCCTCGTTTTGGTTGATGATTACTGAGGATGTCCGCTCAGAACAGCCAGTGGAAGAGGATAACTGGGCGGCAGGGGCCGAAAAGGCAGACAGTGCCGGCGCCGATATCATCTCCTCATCCCTGGGGTATAGCCTGTTCGATAACCCCGCCTACAACCTGAGTTATGCGGATTTAAATGGAACTACGGCAGATGTTTCCCGGGCCGCCAGCCTGGCGGTGAAGAAGGGGATGATCGTGGTCAATGCAGCAGGCAATGAGGGGGAAACCTCCTGGAAATACATCATTACCCCGGCTGACGGCATTGATGTATTGGCTGTAGGGGCAGTCGATATCCACAAACAAATTGCGCCGTTCAGCAGCTATGGCCCTACGGCTGACGGCAGGATTTCACCGGTAGTCGCATCCGTGGGCTGGAATACGGTGCTGGTGGATACTGCCGGAGTGGTTTCCGAAGGCAGCGGCACCTCCTATGCAACCCCGAATATGGCCGGCCTTGTAGCCTGTCTCTGGCAAGGCTTTCCGGCAATGTCCAATTATCAGATCATGGCCGCGGTCGAGAAGAGTGCAGACCATTATACGGATCCGGGTGATCAGATCGGCTATGGCATCCCAGATTTTGAAGCCGCCTATGATACCCTGCTCCGGGAGCAGCAGGATTCCCTCAGCCTGCAGGCTGCTGCGATACTGGATAGCGGTTACCTGAAAGCCTTCCCCAATCCTTTCCTTACCGGGTTCACCATTGTATGCAGGCTTCCCCAGCCCGGGCTGGGTGTTTTCTCCCTCTATGATACCCAGGGACGGCTGGTTTATCGCTCCTCCATACAGACTGATCCGGGCCTCAGTTATTATACGGTGACCTGGGGAAACCTGGACCGGCTTCCCGGAGGGGTGTATTTCCTGAAAATGGATAATGGCCCATTTACCCGGACCATTAAGCTGGTCAAATCAGGATAAATATGCAGCGAACATCGAATCTGCCTGATAGGCATATCCGCTGATCAGGCCGCATTTTCTGAGCCCCAGGGAAAATTGCTCACAAAGGAATTGTACAACGGCTTCATTTTCTCCCCGAAAAACCGAGCAGGTGATATAAATAAGGGGGGATCCTTTTTTCAGGTAGGGAAATACGTTTTGGGCAATCTTCCGCTGCAGGGAGCCCGATTTTTCTATCTGGGCCGGATGAAAGAAGTATAATTGCTCCGGTGTCCTTCCCCAGGTTCCGCTTCCCGTGCAAGGGGCATCCAGAATGACCGTGTCAAAAGACCATTTGCCCGGAGGCAGCGGATGATCACTCCTCAGGTCGGTGATCACAGACCGGTAATGGCGGATCCCGGCTTCCCGGAACCGGATCTGAAGGTTCTTCAAAGCAGCGGGCCGGATATCACTCACAAAAAGATCCGCCTCCGGATGGATATCATGCAGCAAAATCGATTTGCCGCCACTGGCCGCACAGCAATCCCAGATTACCGGTTTTGTGCGGGAGGAATGGGCCAGGGAACCTATTTTAAAATATTCGCCGGTACGCTGGGAAGAATAATCCTGGACTTCGAACCAGGAAGGATCGGGAATCAGGGTTTCGGTTTTTGTTCCCGGGGGCAATGAAAAACAATCCTGACCCAGGGTTTCATAGGCCACACCTGCGTCGTTCAAAGCATGCTTTACCTCTTCCTGCATCAATGGCCTTGCCCGGATAAACACCCTGGGCTGACGGAATAAAGACCGGGAAAATTCCTCTCCGTTCATTCCCTGGCTGAGGCTTTCCCACCAGGGAAATACCTCCCTGAGCCTGAATCCGGAATCACCGGTTTCCAGAAAACTGATCTTTCCATCCAGGGAATCAAGGATCCTTTTTTCCAGTTCAGGCCGGAAATAGGCCAATATTTCTGAAGGCGCAGTTTCACATAAAAGCAATCCGGTAAAGATCCTGTCTTCCCTGGACTTTCCTTTCATCGCATGTCCCAGCCGGTAAAATCCATATACCAGGGCTGCTATGCTCTTACGGTCCCGGGATCCCATCTGGCTATTGCGACCGAAAAAGTCCTTCATGAATACGGCCAGGGGAATTTGCCCTTCGTATTCATCAATAATCCTGAGTGCTGAATGGAGGTGGGAATCCCATTTCATAAATTTCTGGTTCGGAAACCCTGTGGTCTTGCCACAGGGAGGAGAACCACTTCCATTTTCTTTGAATATCTGTAATAGAAGTTCTTTGACTTGATACCTGGTTGTCGTCGGAAATCTTCTGCGGACGTAAAAGTGTCAGAGTTACAATAGAGAAACGGTTTAACAGGCACGCTTAATTTGGCGCTGCCGTAAATCAGCGCATAAGGGCCGTATGGCCGATGCAATGGGGGTATTGAATCCAGGTTTAAATGCTGTGTCATCATGCTCGATTAATGCCTGTATTCTTGATGCAGGGTAATTTACTTCCAAGTTAAGATAATACCTAATTTTCAGAACAAAAAAAAGATCGGGTATCAGGGAATTATGGCCATATTGCCAGGCTTAATGGACCCATGAACCCGATGAGTCCCAGGCCACCTTTGAGGATGGTTTTATGAACCAGCATGCCATTACCATAAACCCTGGATTTGCTGTTCCCTCCGGACCCTTTCAAGTTGATCATCTTTACAGGAGCCTGGTGAGGGCCGGATTTTCCTGATCACGCCCTACATCGCAGCCGAACCGGCCATATTTCCTGATCTGGTCATGTACAATTGGTGGCAATATTGATTACCTTTTTTCCTCCCTGGATAAAGTGCATTCCCTAATATACCCTATCGATTCCGGCAACCCTCCTGATTGGGGAAATCTCCACCTTCCTGGACTACTCAGGATGAAACCACCCGATATCCAGACCGGTCAATACCATCCATTTACCTCCGAGTCCAATCCTTTGACCATCTAATCCGGAGAAACTTTCTTACCCTTGGCCCCTTACCTGTTTGAAATGGATATGCTTGATTGCTATTCCTCCCCGCCCTGATCCGGATGCAATCTCCCCGGTGCTGAAAAGCTTCTGGTGTTTGATTAGCATATGGTACTCTTCGAACCAGCCCTATTGATTTCCCCTGCCTGGGTATTTGCCCAAGGATGTCATTTTTATGGCCACATTCTCCTGCATTGTGGATCCCTAGAGAAAAGGAAAACCGGTACAAGGGTAAATGCAGAAATTATTATCCCCTTTCCCACTGAACCATATATATTATCATTGGGGAATTTACTATGGCATGGTTATTGAATTTATTACTTTGAATATTTAAAAATAGCGTTTCTGCCGTGCCAGTTACATTTGCAGCAAGTTCTGCTTACCGCAACAGCAAATTACGGGAATGCTCCAAAAGGGCAAATTGCCACAGTTGAAAGTAAGCAACCAAATTGCTGCAAATGGCATGGCAAAAAAAAGAAAAAACCATATTGAATTATCCATATCCTATTTAAAAAAGGGAAACTTAAGTTTCCCTTTTTTAATGTGGGAATCCCAGCTCACATGTACATTTTGTATTGTAGCTTTGCCCCGGTAATAGAATCTCAATCAAATAATTTTCGATGAAATCTAACGACAATAATGTCGAAAAACAGGGCATAGATACGGTACGGGTCCTGGCTGCAGATGCAGTGCAGAAAGCTAATTCCGGACATCCCGGAGCGCCCATGGGTCTTGCCCCTGTGGGCCATGTGCTATGGACGAGTGCCATGAGGTTTAATCCGCGGAATCCGGAATGGCCCAACCGGGATCGCTTCATCCTCTCCAATGGCCATTCCTGCCTGCTGCAATACTGCTACCTGTTTCTGACCGGATATGACCTGACCCTGGATGACCTGAAGAATTTCCGTCAGCTGCACAGTAAAACGGCAGGACATCCGGAATATGGATTACTGGCCGGCATCGAGGTAACGACAGGTCCGCTGGGACAGGGTTTTGCGAACGGTGTAGGTTTTGCCATCGCCCGGGACTGGCTTGCTGCCCGGTATAACAAACCCGGTTTTGACTTGTTCAATTACCAGGTATTTGCCATCTGCAGTGATGGGGATCTGATGGAAGGGATAGCTTCTGAAGCTGCCTCTATCGCCGGCCACCTAAAGCTGGGCAACATGATCTACCTGTATGACAATAACCATATTTCCATAGAGGGGGATACCTCACTTGCCTTTAATGAAGATGTAGCTGAACGGTTCAAAGCATACGACTGGCATGTACAGACCCTGGATGACGGAAATGATATCCAGGCGCTCCGTGTGGCCATCGACAAGGCAAAACTGGAAACCTCAAAACCTTCACTGATCATTGTGCGTACCCATATTGCCTTTGGAAGTCCCAATAAGGTGGACAGTGCTTCATCCCATGGGTCACCACTCGGGGAAGAAGAAGTCAGGCTCGTCAAGAAAAACCTGGGCTTTGATCCTGATCAGTATTTTGCTGTATCAGCCGATGTCCTGCATTTCTACAGGGAAGCAGGTACACGCGGAATCCCTTTAAACGATCAGTGGAACAGTCTTTTTGGCCAATACCGGGAAAAATATCCCGAACTGGCCCGTGAATATGAGTTGATGAGCAGTGGGAAGCTGCCGGAAGGATGGATCGGGAAACTGCCTGTTTTTAAAGCGGGGGACCAAATAGCTACCCGTAAAGCTTCCGGCAAAGTGCTGAATGCGATTGCAGAAAGCCTGCCCACCCTGATCGGTGGTTCGGCCGATCTGGCTCCCTCCACCGATACCCACCTGGATAATTATTCTTCCTTTTCCGCCCAGGACCGCACCGGTCGTAATTTCCATTTCGGGATCCGGGAACATGCCATGGGCGCCATCCTCAATGGACTGGTGCTCACCCGGGGAATCATTCCATACGGAGCAACCTTTCTGATCTTTTCAGACTATATGCGCCCGCCTATCCGGCTGGCCGCCATCATGAAAATCAGGTCCATATTCATCTATACCCATGATAGCATTGGTTTGGGGGAGGATGGTACTACCCACCAGCCCGTCGAACAGCTGATCGCCCTGAGAGCCATCCCGAATATCACCCTGATCCGACCTGCCGATGCCAATGAGACGGCGCAGGCCTGGCGGGTTGCCCTGGAACATTCAGGCGGTCCGGTGGTGCTGGTGCTGACCCGGCAGAACCTGCCCGTGATTGATCAGGTTAAATATACCCCTGCAAAGGAGCTCCAGCGGGGAGCATATATACTTTCTGATTCCTCCGAACCCGCCAAACTGATCCTGATCGGCACCGGATCGGAAGTGCACCTGCTGCTGGAGGCACAGGTAAAGCTTTGGGAACAACACATTGCTGCCCGGGTAGTTAGCATGCCCTGCTGGGAAATATTTGAAAAGCAGGAGCTGGCCTATAAAGTTACCGTCTTCCCTCCTGCGCTGAAAAAACGACTCGCTGTGGAAGCTGGTTCCCCTATTGGCTGGCAAAAATATACCACGGATGAAGGAGATGTGCTGGGCGTCACCAAATTCGGGACGTCTGCCCCGGGTGAAGTGGTGTTCAGGGAATATGGCTTTACGGTAGAAAACGTGGTAGCCCGGGCTAAACAGCTGATCTCCTGATCTGGTTAGTTGAAGCTGTTCACCCTAAGTTCTTTTTAAATTCACCCATAAAAGGAACAGCCATCACCTTGCTGCTATAATGTGGTTATCAGGCAATAGGCAATTTTATATACCAGGCTATGGCATGGAATATTTTACCCAACTGACCCCAGGGAAATCCAGAAATTAAGGATTAGGATGGAGAATATATTCAACAACCCAATCACTTTTTGGGAATTCCTTCCTTTTTAACTTTGCCATGCCGGATGGCCTTTCAACAGCTTGAATTCAGCCGGGGGCAAATTATTTTGAAATGTCCGTATTATGTCTTCTGCTTTCCCTTGGGAATTGCTCCTGATTAAGAAAGAAATGAAAAACCAGTTTTTGATTGACGGATTCGAGGAAGTCCTGGAAGGTCATGGATTATCCTAAAATTCCTGTTATATAATACAATTTTAACTATCTATATTTATTTTGGGGCATCATGTAGGCTTTCTTTTCATTAATAATTTGTTTTTAGTATATATAAATATTATATTGCATTAAATTCATTAAACCCCAGACGCAGAGCGCACTTATGGAGGTTCTGAATCTCAGACCACCTCTTAAACGGACAAACGGATCAGCATTTTTCGGAATAATATAGACATCTTAAATGGGGTTGACTGTACAGAGCATAGTCTTATGCTAGGTTCAATTCCCGCCGATGGGATTCTCAAAGTAATTTCAATGGCAGGGAAATATCACGACTGGCATTATTCACTAATTTGAATTGCCTAAACAATTAAAATTCATCCTATGGAAATAACACAACTTAATCTATTATTAGGCGATGACGACAAGGATGACTGCTTGTTTTTTAACGAAGCTATAAGTGAACTTCCCTACTCCATTCAACTGACCACCGTATATAATGGAGACCAGGTTATTCAATGGCTTACCTCAGGAAAAAATACTTTGCCTCATATACTTTTCCTCGATCTCAATTTGCCACGGAGAAACGGCTACGAATGTTTGAGTCAGGTAAAACAAATCGAAGTATTAAAATCGCTGCCGGTAATTATTATTTCAACATCCTTTATTCAAAAAATGGCCGACCAGCTTTATAACAACGGTGCGCATTTTTATATCCGCAAGCCGACGGAATTTTCAAAATTAAAAACGCTGATTCATCAAGCCATAATACTTTCGCTTAAAAACAATTTTATTCAGCCTCCTTTGAAATATTATTTACTCACAGGCGATCTAAATGCTTATTCTTATACCGATTGACATGAAATCAACTGGCCGCATTCCAATAAATAAACTTCCTAATATTAAAAATCCACCATCTGCTTTATTTCCCATTGTTGCCATTGGCGCATCTGCAGGTGGCCTTGAGGCGGTTACCCAACTACTGCAATACCTTCCTGCTAAAACAGGAATGGCATTTATTTATGTTCAGCATCTCAGTCCTGATTACAAAAGTATTTTAGCAACAATTTTATCAAAGTCAACTTTAATGAAAGTGCAGGAAGTGAAGGACATGGTGTTAATGAAGCCGGATAATATATATGTAATCCCTCCGGATAAGAATATGCTGATATCGAATAGCCGGATTAAATTAGTACCCCATAAAAAGGATACTTCAGGGGGTAATGTAACCATAGATACCTTTTTCAAATCTCTCGCAGAAAAGCATAAAGAAAGGGTAATCGGAATCATTCTATCTGGCAGCGCATCTGATGGAACCCTGGGGCTAAAAGCCATTAAACTTGCAGGTGGTCTTACTTTCGCGCAGGATGAAACAGCAAAATTCGGCAGCATGCCAAAATCGGCCATTTCTTCCGGCGTCGTGGACTTTATTTTATCCCCTAAGAATATTGCACAGGAATTATTCCGCATAAGCAGACATCCTTTAATTAAGTTTAGGAAAGGGAAACTTCGAAAAGAAGATGAAATTGAAAATCATGATCCTGATCTTAAAGCCATCTTTTCCTCATTGAAAAAACAGACCGCAGTAGATTTTAGTTTGTATAAACCAGCTACGATTAAAAGGCGCATACTCCGCAGGATGCTGCTTTATTCATTGAAGTCATTAAAGGAATATGCCAAATTACTCGAACAGAAACCCACCGAAATAGATATACTATATCAGGATCTGCTCATCAATGTCACCAGTTTCTTCCGTGACTCTGATACGCATTTGTACTTAAAAACCACTTTATTCCCCCGACTGCTCAAAAACAAACCGTCTGGTGAAACAATCCGGATCTGGGTACCTGCCTGTTCAACCGGTGAAGAAGCATATTCCATTGCAATGACCCTGCTGGAAATACAAAGCACTACATCTTCCAATACCCCTATTCAAATTTTCGCCACTGATCTGAGTAACCAAGCAATCCATAAAGCCCGCATAGGGGAATATGGAAAAAATGAAATTGACCTTCTTTCCCCTAAACGCATTCAAAGGTTTTATACTAAATCAGCCACTGGCTACAGGATCATAAAAGCTGTACGTGATATGTGCGTATTTGCTTCCCATAACATTCTGGCAGATCCCCCTTTTTCACGTGTTGATTTTATCAGTTGCTGTAACCTGTTTATCTACCTCGACATCCCAGCTCAGCATAAAGCACTCCTCACTTTTCATTACGCATTGAATGATAAAGGATTTCTGATGCTGGGCAAATCAGAAACTATAAGTGCTGGTGTCCATCTCTTTAACATTATTAATAATAAGCATAAAATTTATTCCCCTAAAAAAATCACCCGGACCCAAAAAACACCAGAAACAAAAACCCCATATTCGCTTGTCAGGCGTAGAGAACCTAATAAACCTACCCTGCCTAATGAAAAAGAGCCGCCTATTTTAAATGAATTGGACCATACTATTAATTCAATCCTTTTATCCAAATATGTACCTGCCTCAGTGGTGGTCAATCATGAATTGGAAACGATTCAGTTTCGTGGTACCACGTCCTTATTTCTAGAACATCCGCCTGGCAAAGCCAGTCTGAATATTTTAAAAATGACACGTCCGGAAATTGCCTTTGAATTACGCCAGGCAATTTCCAAAGTAATTAAAACAAAACAAATAGTCCGGAAAACAGGAATTGAAGTTAAAATTAAAGACAACAAATACCTGACCAGCCTGGAAGTAGTTCCGATTAGAACGGATTGGGGTGAACCATTGCTGCTTATCGTTTTTACGGAACAGGAACACATTGTAAATATTAATCCCCATGGTAAAGGTTCAAAGGGTAATTTTAAAACAAGGGATCTGAGAATTAAAAGGCTGGAAGCAGAATTAGCTTCCGCCCGGACTTATCTGGATTCAATCACCCAGAAACAGGAAACATTCAATGCTGAGTTGCAGTCAGCTAACGAAGAAGTGGTTTCAAGCAATGAAGAATTACAAAGCGTGAATGAAGAATTAGAAACATCTAAGGAAGAAATTGAATCCACGAACGAAGAGCTTATAACTACAAACCAGGAATTACAGACCCGCAACGAACTTCTTGCAGAATCATATAATTATTCGGAAGCTATTATTTCCACGATTCATGAGCCAATGCTTATTCTTGACAAGGACCTCCGCATTAAATCCGCCAACAAATCATTCTATAAAAAATTCAAAACAGAAAAAGAAAAAACAGAAGGTGTTTTATTATATGAATTAAACAACAGGCAATGGAATACCTCGTCCTTGCGTTTGCTTTTCGAAAATATCCTTTTAAAAAATACGAGTTTAATTAATTTTGAAATTAAACTCCAGGGACCGGATCAGAGCGAAAGGATATTCCTGCTTAATGCAAATTTTATACTTCAGGAAAGTCATCAGGAGCAATTAATACTTCTTGCCATTGAGGATATTACAGATCAGGTACTTCCACAGATTAAAGAAAATGCCTTGTTACAGAATGATATCCTTGAAAACCGTGCTGTGATGGCCAAGGAAAGAGTATCTAATGAACAAAACCTTGAAAATATCAATAAAATCCTTCAGGGGAAAAACGACGAGCTGGAGCGGATGAACCACGAACTTGAGGCGTTCGTGTATATTTCAAGCCATGATCTGCAGGAGCCCCTTAGAAAAATTCAAACCTTTGCCTCCCGGTTAAAAGAAAAAGAAATAAATAATTTATCGGATAATGGCAAGAATTATTTTAACAGAATGCAGGATGCTGCAAAAAGGATGCAAACCCTTATTGAAGATTTACTGCTTTATTCCCATACCAGTACCACAGAAAGGATATTTACAATTGTTGACCTCAGTAAAATTGTTAATGAAGTTAAAAAAGGACTCAGGGATACGATACTTGAGAAAAATGCGGTTATTGATTCCGCTAATCTGGGGAAAATCTGGGTCAACCATTTTCAGTTCCGTCAGCTCCTGTTTAACCTCATCAGTAATTCCCTCAAATTCTCCAATCCGAAGAAAAAACCCCATATTCAGATTAAGAGCGAAATTACAGTTGGCAGCAAATTAAACAACAAACAACTATCTCCGAATGTGAAATATTTTCATATCAGCTTTAGTGATAACGGGATTGGTTTTGAACCCCATTTGAACAAGCGGATTTTTGAGGTATTTCAGAAATTGCATAGTAAGGATGAATATCCCGGAACGGGCATTGGACTTGCCATTGTCAAAAAAATTGTTGAAAATCACAATGGTTTTATCACCGCAAAAGGTGCATTGAACAAGGGTGCAGTTTTTGATATTTATATCCCTTCAACAAAGGATAAATTGAGTGAGGTAAAAAGTATTTGATCAATCTGAAAGTGCTAATGTACTCTTGGACAGGATTCACCATTTATCCCCGTAAGCCTGATAGGGAACAGGGATTTGATACCGTTCTAATTCCCATTCCCGCACAGCTAAACTTTAATTTGAACTTACTTCACCAGATGCTACATGGAATCCCCTCCAGTAAAGTGCATATAGTGGCAAATTTTTATATGTGTGAACCAAATCCATAGCCGTTTTATTGATTCTCAACATGTGATCTGCCATTCCCTGTCAAACTTGAGTAACCCTCTTGGCAAATCCAGGTCATTCCATCTGTCTTGAGTGGGATAAGGATATACAATTCCGCGGATTATATTTTAAGGGAGAAGGGTCAGCAGACTTCAACTTCAGCTGATTGAACTGATGTAGAAGGTCCTCAATCTTGTGAATGTTATGGTCGCCTATGCTGGTCAGGATGTTTCTGAGCCAATAATAGGGATTGATTAATGTCATGCATCTTTCAGCTGCACATCAGGAATACAGAATGGCCCTACGGCACACCATCTCATTAGAACTTGCAAAGAGGTAATTTTTTTTACCAATAACTGACTGCCTGCCTGATGGCATTTTCTCCTGGGGTATTATCCATTTTTAATCTTCCATCCGTAATATAGGTAGACAGCCCGCTTTCAAATTATAAGCTATAGCATGGCCAACAGGGCTTATGTAAAAGATGGTATATGTGTCGCTAGGAGTCCTGAGTCATTTATTTGCCTAGCATGATTTGTAATTACAGCAATTATTATAATTCACCCATTTCAAATATTTTCCTAAAAGAAGTTTGCATTTGCAGTATTTCTTCATCCTTTAATTTATCAAAATATTTTCGTCCTCTTTTTGGAAATACACCTTTATTCTGGTGTAGAAATGTTATCATCATATTGGTGTCCTTATCAGGCATATCCACTATGTTCTGTAAAGCCTTTTTAACTTCGTCAAATCTCTGTATAAATAATAGTTCATTAGGCATGTCCTCCTTAAGAGTAGCATGTATTGTTTCAGCCAGGTAGATGCAATGATCTGTTAAGTCTGGGTAACGAAAATAACCTTCTACTTCGTATGCATTTGTTACTTCAACTTCGCCATTATCTTTCTGGTTGTATTTTATTCGCTCCATTAATGGCTTCGAATAATTTTCCAGGATAATGTCATAATCCTTTATGTTATTCAGCATTTGTGCCGATACAGGAATAATTAATCCCCGAGGTACTATTCCATCATGCACTAAAATATCATGTATAAGAAATCTATGCAGCCTGCCGTTTCCATCTTCAAAAGGATGAATAAATACAAAGCCGAATGCAATAACCGTTGCTCTTATTTCTGGATAAATACCGACAGTTTTTTCAGCCAAATCTTTTAAGCCATTCATCATTGTTGCCAATATTTCGGGCGGCGGACAGATATAATGAATCATTTCTTTGTAACCTGGTAATGTCTGGCCAATATAATTTTGAAAGTTCCTGAATGCCGCCGCCGCAAATCGTGAGTCTACAATTGCATTTTGTAATTGTATTAAACGACGTTCATTGAGTAATTCTGTTGTTTCTTCTGTTCCTGCTTTTGCTAACAGTGCTACAAATTTTTCCATTCTGTCAGGTGATGGTTGCTCCTTTTCAATTTCATAAGAAGAGCGAGCCTATTTACTATACAGGTAATTTGTAGCCCAGCGAAAAATATCCGGGAGAAACCCTAGTTTTAACTGCTCAATTTCCTCAGTAATATTCTTATTTAGAAGCTCATATAAGGTTCTTGTTTTTCTTACAATTGGACAAAAAGTAGCGGAGCCCAATAAATTATTATTGATACGCCACCGGGCATTCTTAACAATATTTCCTGTTATATATTTACCTTCTTCCAAAAGATCTGTATAATTTCCTGTAATAGTTTTATTTAATTCTAATTCTTGGCCAGTTAGGAATTCATATAAGAAGCCAATTCTCCTGGCATATTTCCCTGATGGTGATGCTCCAATAAATGCTACAATTTCCTCGACAGGAATTTTTTGAAAAACTGTTTTTAAAAAATCAAAGTTGAGATGATCGTATTTTAAAGAGAATTCCAAGTGAAGTAAAGCGGTATCATTAGCCGGGGCATATTTTTTCCCATATACTTGTTCAATATTACCTCATACACTGATTTCCAAGGATTCATTATTCCCTATATAAGAGCTATGAGTTATTAAAAATCTGTCTAAATGATAATATTCTTTCAGCCAAAGGCTTCCTGCTGATTTAGTTTCCATAAATCTAGGTGTACTGTAAAACGATTATTTAATACCGTAAAATAGTTATTTTATTAAAATAATACCGTAAAATAATTATAATGGGGTTTAAAAAGACTATAAAATAATTATTTAAGATATTTTTTACAGTAAATTACTTTTTCCTAGTATATAGACCATTAAAGTACAAATAGCCATTACCCAAAGTTTCTTGTGTTATGCTGCACCGAAATGTTTCATGGCAATTACGCTCTATCCTATTGTATAAACCATAATAAGGTTTCAATCTCACACCTGTCCATCAAAAATGCCCCAAGTTTATGATGCAATCCTGTTCGTACCTGACATCACTACCCTTTGCTCTATGCGTGCGTAAAGCTGTCATACTTTTTGGCTGCATCCAGTTACCTTCATCCAGCATCTATATGTCTCAAGTGCCTTTTGCTACCAAACAAAACCAATACAAAAATAGAACTTAATCAATGCGGTTTCCACCATTTTGTGTGCCGCATGATAAGCCATTGGCGTTTTAGTTAATCATGTTGCCGCCGATTCGCTCTGGTTAAAAAAATAGTTGTTACGCAATCTGCTTCACTTACCAGCTATGCCAGTCCCGGCACAGTGCCCTCAACGACATGGTGCAGGGTTGGTCCTCTTAGATTTATTACACTACGAGCAATAGGAAGCAAGAACTTGTAGGAGTTACTGCGCCACTGCGAACAGTACAATGCATCAAAGAATAATCGGATAGCTTTGGTTTGCATTTTTTTAAGCTAAAACCACGTCTGACTAAGTTATAGGGATGATAGCGGTTTTTATCTATAAAAAAAACTAACCCCCTGAAACCCTTTGGGCAAATGCAAGTCATTCCAAACTGTCTTGAGTGGGATAAGGATATACTATTCCGCGGATTATATTTTCAGGGGAAAAGGGTCAGCAACCCTCAGCTTCGGCAGACTGTCCTGAAGTAAGAGCTCCTCCATCCTGTTGATGGAATGGTCGGCCATGCTGCACATCGAGGTGATCATAAACCCCAAAGCCATCCGCCTGCAGATGACCGCTAAAATCATCAGCATTCCCGTGGGGATGGCAGGCGTCCTTTCTTGTTTGGTCCTTGTTTCTTCATCATATCTATAACGACATCATGCCCTAAAACAAAGAATACTTGCCTGTAGAGATTCAAACTTGAGGGATTATTTAAGTACGGACTGCAGGGTATTGAAAAGAACTTCTCCCCGGATATTTTTGGCTAGAATCCGGCCATCAGGGCCAATCAGCAGGTTGGAAGGAATTGACGTGATCCGGTACTGGACTGCTACTGCATTATTCCAGCCCTGAAGGTCACTGACTTGGGTCCAGTCCAGTCCATCACTTCGGATAGCATCCAGCCAGTTTGCTCTTTTGTTATCCAACGATACGCTAAGAATTGCGAAGTTTTTACCGCTGAACTGATGGAATGCGGCCACCACATTCGGGTTTTCTTCCCTGCATGGGTGGCACCAGCTGGCCCAGAAATCAACCAATACATATTTCCCCCGATAGGAAGAAAGGCTGATTTGTTTCCCGGAAGTATCCGTTTGGGTAAAATCAGGGGCCAGATCCCCAATAGCATCAAAATTCACTTCTTTGATATATTCCCCGGCAGCGATCCCGAATTTTGTCTGGCGCACGGCTGGAGACAGGAGGGAAAATTCCTTTTTCATCGCTGATGGCGAAAGCCGGGTACGCAATTCATTCATCAGGACAAACAGGCTGGCTACATATGCCCGATGTGTGATCAGAAATTGTTCTCCTGCTTTCTTTACCTCATTATTGAAAATATCCGCTTTTTTCCGGAAAGAATTAATCATCTCCGTATCCGCCTCGGAAATACCCTGGGCTTCGCGGTTCAGGGATATGGCCCGCTGGGACAACCCCCGGAAATCCTTTTGATATAATTGCATGGCCTCATTTTCACGCTGGCCATGCACTTCTCCGATGGGATATGCGGATGTATCGGTATTGATTAATAATTTGCCGGGCAGTGCAATGACCAGGACCGGGCTCTGAGCTCCCTGCAGGATAATGGCATACAGGGTGGTGTCCCCCTTCATGGAAAAATGAAAACTTTCATGTTGGATGACCATGGAATCTTTGGGACTGGTTTCCAGGCTGCTCAGCAGGTATATTTGCCTTCCGTCCCCCCCCCTTACTTTCCCGGAGATGGTAAACGTCCCTCCCCTTGAATTGGTCTGACCAAAAAGGGTTGCCGGTATCAGACAAATTGCAAGACAGATTATCCTTTTCCTATTCATGATCAATTAGTAAAAGTTAACTATTTGTCAGGTGCTCTAAGAAGCTTTCAGGTATCATTTCAATACCTCTCCCAGCTCCTTTTGCAAGTCATCTCCCCGCAGGTTCCTGGCAATAATCCTGCCGCTGGTATCCAGCAGAAAATTTGCCGGTATGGCCTGAACCCCATATAACTTGGCCGCAGCATTATCCCAATACTTGAGATCCGAAACATGGTTCCAGGCAAGTCCATCTTCCTTGATGGCTTTAAGCCAGGAACCTTTATCCTGGTCCAGGGAAACACTCAATATGGTGAAATTTTTTCCCCGGAAAGTATTATAGGCTTTGACCACATTCGGGTTCTCCCTTCTGCAGGGTCCGCACCAGCTGGCCCAGAAATCGAGCAGTACGTATTTTCCGCGGAAGCTCGATAAGCTTACCGGCTTGCCATGGACATCATCTTCCGTGAAATCCGGGGCTATTTCTCCAACTGATACTTTATTGAAAGTGTTGACTTCATCACTCAGGGATTTTCCGAATTCACTCTGTTTAACCGAAGGATCCAGGGCTTTATACATCAAGGCCAGTTGCTGAGGATCAAGGGAGGGAGCCATATCTTTCAGCATCATTGCACTCACCAGCGCTGCCGGATGAGCACCGATAAACCGCACCATCAGGGTGTCCATTTGATCACCAAGTCCCTGATACTGCAATTGCATGGCAGCAAGCTTAACTGTATCGTTTGCCATTTTTGCCGCTTGATACCCGCCCTGGAAGGATTTCATTTGATCTATAAGGGGCTTTTCCTGATGCATCAGGGCTGACAAAGCATCATTGTTGGGAGTTCCGGAAGTGATCACCGAAGCAGAATCCAGGTTCCCCTTAGCGCTGATATCCCCAGCTTCCAGGAAAACCGGGAAACCATTGGACTTATCCATGGTCACGACCTGGGCGAAAATAGGCTGGGAAACCGTATCACTGAATGTAAAATGTCCAGCCTGCACATTAAGGGTGTCCATCACCGGAAGGCCACTGTCTGTTTGGTAGGCAAGGATGAGTTTCCCGTCTTTTATTCCCTGGAGATCCCCGGTAAGGGTATACCCATTTGAGGGTCTGTGTTTGCAGGATGCCAGCATAATAAGCGCTGCGGCTAAAAATACATATTTCATGTTTTCTTTATTATTGGTGGTGGTGATTGAGCAGTTTATCTGAACAGCATGGCCAGCTCCTGATCGAGCTTTTTGCCCCGGAGGTTTCTGGCTAATATTTTTCCATCCCGGTCCAGCAGGAAATTAGATGGAATGGCCCGGATACCGTATAGCTTTGCCACCCGGTTATTCCAGAACTTCAGATCGGATACCTGGTTCCAGTCCAGGTGATCCTGTTTAATGGCCTGGACCCAGGAATCCTTGTTTTTGTCCAGGGATACCCCCAGGATAGTGAACCCCTTGTCCTTAAATTGCCGGTATGCCTTAACCACATTTGGGTTTTCGGCCCTGCATGGTCCGCACCAGCTGGCCCAGAAATCCACCAGCACATATTTCCCCCGCAGGGAGGAAAGACTGACCGGTTTGCCCTGAGGATCCTTTTCCGTGAAATCCGGGGCAACCTGTCCCAGAGCAACTTTTCGGGCAATGATCAGGGATCTGTCGATTAGCCTCCCATAGCTTGTGCTGCGGATGGCAGAATCCAACGAATGGTAAAGACCAGACAGGATCCCAATATCCGGGTTATATAGAAAATTCTGGGTCACCGCCCAGGCTCCGATCAGGGAACCAGGATTGGCTTTCACATAGGTCATTATAGCCTTCTGCTGGTTGTGTTCAATAGTGTCATAAACATTATTCAGACTATCCAATTGTCTAGTTTCGCCCTTTTTCTCCGCAGTTTCATAGGAAAGGTCCAGGGAGTCGGTCAGATCACGGAATGGTTTCATCTGCTGCTCATAGTCAAGATAGGCATTTTCAGTAGTTGAACCGGTTACCCGGGCATCTTCCAGGGAATCCCTTTCCCCATATATGGTCATTTGCCCGGAATCCACAAAAACCATTAATGGATTAATCGTGTCTGATACACTGAGGTAATATACTGTTGGTTCGGTAACCTGGCCGCTGAAATGAAAGTTCCCTTGCATCATCTGCAAGGTATCTTGCTTAATCATCCGGCTATTGATATGGTGGGTAATCACTATTTGGCCGCTATCCATACCGGAAATATGACCGCTGATGGTGAAACTGCCCGGCAATCTGCCGGAATGGTTGCAGGAAGCCAAAACCAAAATACCCAGAAAGGCAAAAATAAATTTTCTCATATTTAGAAAGAATCAATTGGTAAAGGTAGGATTAAATAGGCCTAAAGAAAAACGCCCCATGGAATACCGGTAACTACCCTTTTTTAGGTTTTACCAAATATCCCTCACATAAATTATTAAACCCCATATGATTAATTACTTTTGATTAACATACAGAATCACAGGTTCAGATTTAAGGAATTATTCAAAATGATCTTGTTTTGAACATTCAGCCAACAAAAGGATTAAAAATTCGTACTAAAAAATCCTTTAATGGCTTCAATACATCATGATCAAGATTCCAAATTGTCAAATCCTGATAATTCCGTTTACCTATTTTACATTTAGCATTATTGGCCTGTAAATATGCATAAATCTTTTCCTTTATTCCGGGTATCCCATACTCCGGATTACGCTCTAAGCATAAGCAATAGGAGTCAAAACATTTTAGAATGTCTGATTTTAGTGAATTTACCATATTCAAGAGCAGTTCGTCTAATGAGCCTGGTTCCTGATTATTTGGAAATAAAAATAATTTAGTTTCCATCCCTTTTTGCGCAATAATCTCTTTGACCTGACTCTGTCTTCCACTAAAATCCTCATCTGCATCAAATAATATTACATTGGTCCCATTGCTTAATGTGTTCTCTTTGAATTTATTGTCCACGCTCGCAAGCTTATTCCATCCCATTATAGGAATAAAAAAGTGATTATCCTTTGAATACAAGCCAAGATGATTTAAATAATCCTTTATAAAATTAGCATCGTCTTCCCCTTCCACAAAAAAAATAATACTGTCCATTTCAATTTCCCCCCCTGATTTCAATTTTGTTTTCAATTACAAATTCAAACTGATCATATTCATATTTCAAAGCCTCCACATCATCATTATCCTTTTTTATCAGCGTATAACATCCCATTTCATTCCTGTATGCCTCCCCGGTTTCCTTGCTTAAAAAAAGGTTTAATGATTTTAATATTTCATTATTATGCGAAGTGATAAAAATCTGGCAATCATAAATCTTTGCAGAAGTAAAGATTAAATTCCATAAAGTTTCAATTACTGAAAAATGCAAACCATTTTCAATTTCATCAATCAAGAGAATTCCCCCGGATGCATATTCAATATTTACAATGATCTGTAGCAGTTTAAGCATGCCATCCCCCATCAGCTGAAAGGGAATAGGTTGTTCCAGGCATTTGTCAAAATAAATCATATTATTTGCACCAAGGAAGATGTTATTTATTTTTGGGTCAATTACTTTTAAAATTTTGATAACATCAGGCATTCTTTTTTCAATAATTATTTTTTCAATTAGCTTGGCAATCTCAAGTCCGGCCCTTGAATAAGAGAATAGCAAAAGTGAATTAAAGGGCTGGATATAACCAAGAGCCTGTTTTGAATTCAAAGTAAAAAGACCATTTGCGTTTATTTCAGATATAATTGAAGCCGAATATTCTTTTATTAATTCATGATTTTTGATTTTCAAGGAATAATCTATACCGTTGATTGGTTCTTTATCGTCAATGGTTAAAGCATTTGGAAGGCCCGTATTTATATTTGGAGTACTCGTCTTTATTTGAGAATTTGAAGTTCTCATTTTAGGAGAAATTTCCAGGCTAATGAAATTTGTATGATCAAATTGGTCCCCTTTAATCTCAATTTTAGAATGTTCACTGAGATTATAGAAAATAAAACGAAAATCATTATTCTCATTATGAATTAACCCTCTAAAATTATCAACGTTCACTGCAAACAATGGATTACCTGCCCCACTTAATAGAAAAATGGCTTCAAGTATGCTGGATTTCCCCGAATTATTCTTGCCGAGAATTAAGGTCACTCTGGTTAAATTGCTTATTGTACAATTCCGAATTCCCCTAAAGTTTTTAATAGTTAAAACTTTGAAAATCATAATTATATTTTTTTAAAGGTAATATGATGCAAAATTAACTTATAATTTCAATCTCCGAGAAAATGAAAAATCATAGGGGTATGTGTGTCATGAATTAATTAAAAAATAATGTGAACTATGGTGATTTATTCAATCCGAGACATTCATGGGAAATGATGGGATTGAAACGTATTTATCTAATATTGGAAGGAGTTTGCCAAATCTCTGTGGGTTTCCATCAGGATTGGTGGCATGAAATTCCTGCATCCCCCGATTTGATTAACCGATTCCCGGTGAACAGGAGAATTTTCATGCACTGAAATATCCAATCTCCTGCATACATATATACTGAATAAGCTTTCCACCACCTCAATCAGGACATTTACTATGCAACCAAACATTCAGCCTCCGCTCAAAATGGAAAGATGTATTTTTGCTTCATCATTAATCAAATCATCAACCCGATCCTCAATAGAATCCTCTGGATATTTGTGTTTAAAGCCAGGCCCCGGATATAAGGAAGTGTCCATTCTTCCAGGTTCCTGCATTTTATAACGAGAATCATTTGCATACTAATACGGATATTCCTTTAAACCAGCTATTGATAATGCAGGCAGGAGGTATTAATGCGGCGCATTCCTGATCCTATGGCGGTCTTCCAGTACCTGCTTCACTTCGCTAAGCTGATAGCCTTTCGCAGCCAGCAATACGAGATAATGATAGAGGAGGTCAGCCGCTTCATTTAAAAATAAGGTTTTGTCTTCGTCCTTGGATTCGATGACGAGCTCCACCGCTTCTTCGCCCAACTTTTGGGCAATTTTGTTAATGCCTTTGGCTAATAATCTGGATGTATAGGAATCCGCTGAAAGATTGGTTTTACGATCCTGAATGATCTGTTCCAGGGTAGTCAGAAAATCACCCCCCTTGTTTTCTTCTGAAAAACAGGTATCCGCTCCGGTATGGCAAACCGGACCCTGCGGTCGGGCTTTTACCAGTAAGGTATCCTGATCACAATCCAGCCGTATGGTTTCCAGGATCAGAAAATGCCCGCTTTCCTCCCCCTTGGTCCAAAGCTTTTTACGAGACCTGCTGAAAAAAGTCAGTTTTTTCAATTCCAGGGTTTTTTCCAGGGATTCCCGGTTCATGTATCCCAGCATCAGGACAATTCCAGAAGCTGCATCCTGTACAATGGCCGGCACCAGTCCGTCCGGGGATTTGGCAAAATCCGTTATGGATAACAATATATCATCCTGTTCTGTCATAATACGTATTGATGATCGGATGCGTAAAATTACCGAATAATTTCAGGCTGCCCCTGTCTAAATCCGCATAGGGATATTCCTGTCTGAAAGAAACTGTTTCAGGGAGGCGATCTTCATTTCCCGGGAATGAAAAATTCCTGCGGCAAGGGCAGCATCTGCATGTGCGCGTTCAAAAACTTCTGCAAAATGAATCATATTCCCCGCACCCCCGGAAGCAATTACCGGCACGGATAACCCATCGGAGAGCCTTCCGGTGATATCCAGGGCGAAGCCTGAGCGGGTACCGTCATGGGTCATGGAAGTCAGCAGGATCTCCCCGGCTCCCCGGCTAACGGCTTCCCTGGACCAGTCAGAAGCTTTTTGATCTGTTTTTTCCCTTCCCCCATTCAGGTATACGTACCAGTCCCCCTGCTCATACCGGGTATCGATGGCCAGGACCACACACTGACTTCCGAACTCGCGGGCAAGTTCATCGAGGAGTGAAGGTTTTTTAAAGGCCGCCGTATTCACGCTGATCTTGTCTGCGCCTGCCTGCAGGAGTACGGAAACATCCCGGACTGAACTTACTCCTCCTCCTACGGTAAAAGGAATGTTCAGGTGCAGGGCAATCCGGGTTACCAATTCCGAAAAAGTCTTTCTGCCCTCCTGAGTGGCGGTAATGTCTAGAAAAACCAGTTCATCAGCACCCTGGCTGGCATAATAAGTTCCGAGTTCCACCGGATCGCCAACTTCACGGATATTTTCAAATTGAATTCCTTTGACCGTTTTTCCGTCCCGGATATCAAGGCAGGGTATTATCCTTTTAGTCAGCATATCCTGATTGGTTTCAACTGGATAAAAATGGTTTCAGGTCTTCCAGGATGATCTTCCCCTCATACAGGGCCTTACCAATGATCACCCCGCTGCAGCCTTTTTCTGCGAGATTTTCGATATCGGGAATGCCGCTTACCCCTCCACTGGCAATCAGCTGCAAACCCGGGAATCCGGCAAGTATCCTTTCATATAATTCCAGTGAGGGCCCCTGGAGCAGGCCATCCCTCCCGATATCCGTACAGAAAAACTGGCTGACCCCGTTATCCAGCTGCTGGCGGATAAAATCCAGCACAAGGATCTCCGTCCGCTGGGTCCAGCCATGGATGGCGATTCTGCCATCCCGGACATCGGCTCCCAGCAATATTTTTGCCGGCCCATACTGATCCAGCCAGCTTAAAAACAACTCCGGACCGGTGACTGCCATGCTCCCGATAGCGGCAATGGCCGCTCCGCAGGAGAATACCATTTCCATATCCCGGTCTGTTTTTATACCTCCTCCGAAATCCACTTCCAGTTTGGTTTTGTTCGAAATCATTTCCAGCACTTTCCAGTTCATTACCCTGCCCTGCCTGGCCCCGTCGAGATCCACCAGGTGCAACCTGCATATCCCGAAATCCTCAAATTGCTTGGCCAGTTCCAGGGGACGGTCATGATATACTTTCCTGCGCGCATAATCCCCCTGGGTGAGCCGGACACATTTCCCTTCCATGATATCCATTGCCGGAATGATCTGCATAACCTGATAATATGATTTTAAGTAGGCCTTATACCTTCAGATCCAGAAAATTCCGCAGCAACCGTTCGCCGTGCCCTGCAGATTTCTCCGGGTGGAACTGCACCCCGAAAAAATGATTAAGCCGAAGCCCTGCACTGTATTCAAACCCATAATTAGCCCGGGCAATCGTATTCCCGCTCAGTTCGGCATAAAAGCTATGCACAAAATACATAAAGGCCTGGTCGGGTATGCCTTCGAAAAGCGGAGACTGCGGACCCTGAATAGAATTCCATCCAGTCTGGGGTACCTTATAACCCGCTTTTACCGGGAACTTCCGGACTGATTCGGGGAAAATGCCCAGGCAATCCGTATTGTTTTCTTCGGAATGGCTGCACATCAGCTGCATGCCCAGGCAGATGCCCAGAACCGGACAGCTGATCTCCCTGATCAGCTGATCCAATTTTCTTTCTTTCAGATAAGCCATCGCGCTGCTTGCTTCGCCTACTCCGGGAAAAATAACCCGGTCCGCAGCCAGGATATCTTCAGGTCGATCGGTGACCAGCGCGCTGCATCCCATACGCTCCAGGGCGAACAGCACCGACCGAATATTACCCGCATTGTATCTGATGATCGCAATGGTCATGTCAGGTCTTGATTATGGAGTCCCAATTTTATTGCCGATCAGCTCGTCCATAAAACGGGCAGTGGCCTTTTCCAAATCCGGGGCATCAGTGATTGCCCGGATATAGGCCGACCCGATGATCGCACCCCGGCCATACCGGCAGGCCAGCTCAAAGCTATCCCTGTCCCTGATCCCAAATCCGGTGAGGACCGGATTGTTCAGGTTCATTTCCCCGATCCGGCTCAAAAACCGCTCTACCGCTGCCCGGTCCTGCTGGCCACCAGTCGTGGAAGATGCGGATACCAGGTAAACGAACCCCTTGCTGAGCCGGTCGATCTGGCGGATCCTTTCTAGATTGGTTTCCGGAGTAACCAGGAAAATCAGGTGCACCCCGGAAGATTCAAAAAGGCCCTGGTAATGCCGGGTATATTCCATCGGGGGCAGGTCTGGCAGGATGACCCCATCAATTCCCGTTCGGGCACAGGATTGCACAAATCGGTCCATCCCGAACTGAAGGACCGGATTCAGGTACCCCATCAGGATGAGGGGTATCCGGATGTTTTTCCTGCCATGAGCGAGCTGGAGGAAAAGCAACTCCAGGTTCATGCCATTTTCCAATGCCCGCACACTGCTCTGCTGGATTACCGGACCGTCAGCCAGCGGATCGGAAAACGGCATGCCGATTTCTGCGAGGTCAGCGCCATGCGCCTGCAGGGATTCCAGCAGGGGAATCGTATCCTCCAGTTTCGGAAAACCGGCGGTGCAGTATATGCTGAGGATATGCTGCTTTTTCTTCGCGAATAACTCGTCTATTCTGTTCATGGTCAACGCATAAATTTCCCGAATACCGGAATAAAGATCAGGCTTTATCCGGCAGGTTCCGGATATAGGCATCCATATCCTTGTCTCCCCTCCCGCTGAGGCAGACCACCACCCGGGCACCCGGTTTCAACGGAAGTTGACCCAGTTTTGCCAGGGCGTGCGCAGGCTCCAATGCCGGAATAATTCCCTCCAGCCGGGTGAGTTCAAAGGCTGCAGCCAGCGCTTCATCATCCGTGGATTGCAGATAGGTCGCCCGGCCGCTTTTAAACAGGGCCGCATGCAGGGGACCTACACCCGGGTAATCCAGACCGGCGGAAATCGAATAGGGTTCGGTGATCTGGCCATCGGAAGTCTGCATCAGCAGCGTCTTTGATCCATGGATGATCCCCGGAGTTCCCAGGGCCGTGGTAGCTGCAGAATGACCGCTGCCCAACCCCTTGCCTGCTGCTTCGACAGCCACCAGCTTTACCGCGGGTTCATTCAGGAAATGATAAAAGCTGCCGGCTGCATTGCTGCCTCCCCCTACGCAGGCAATGATCCAATCGGGAACTGGGCTGCCCGTCTTTTCCTGCAATTGTACCCGGATCTCTGAGCTGATCACCGACTGGAACCGGGCTACCAGATCGGGGTAGGGATGAGGCCCCACCACCGAACCGATGATATAATGGGTGTCCTGAGGATGATTGATCCAGTCCCGGATCGCTTCATTGGTGGCATCCTTCAAGGTCCGGCTACCGCTGAGGGCGGGTACAACCCTGGCGCCCAGCATCTGCATCCTGGCCACATTGGGAGCCTGACGGCGGATATCCACCTCACCCATAAAGACCACGCATTCCATGCCCATCAGGGCACAAACGGTAGCCGTTGCCACCCCATGCTGACCGGCACCAGTTTCTGCAATGATGCGGGTTTTGCCCAGGCGGCGGGCCAGTAGGATCTGTCCGATGGTATTATTGATCTTATGCGCCCCCGTGTGATTGAGATCCTCCCTTTTCAGATAGATCTCCGCTCCGTATTTTTCGGAGAGCCTCCCTGCCTTATACAGTGGAGAGGGCCGGCCTACATAATCCCGGAGCAGCCTGTTGAACTCTTCCCGGAAGGCGGGTTCCCCGAGTATGCGGAGATAGTTCAGGCGGAGTTCCTCCACATTGGGATATAGCATTTCAGGAATAAAGGCACCCCCGAACTCCCCATAGTACCCCGATTCATCCACCTCCCATACCGGTGATGAGGATAAAGGTTCCGGATTCTCCTTCAGGTTGTCCATGATAAACCTTATTAGTCATTAATTCCGCCTGCCCTCAGGTCGCGGGCAAATTCCCTGACCAGGTCCATCTTCTTGATGCCCGGGGCAGATTCAAAACGGCTGTTCACATCCACCGCGAACAGGGCAGGATGATGCAGGGCTTTCACCTTGGAAATTTCCGAAAGCCCTATCCCGCCGCTGAGGAAAAAAGGGATCCGACCCCGGTAGGTTTCCAGGAGCTTCCAGTCAAATAAGATCCCGTTCCCCCCCTGTTTCGGTCCCCGGGTGTCGAATAACAGGAAGTCGCAGCAATCCAGAAATGGAGCTGCTGCTTCATCCAGCCCTGTTTCTGCACCTACCCGGATGGCCCGGATGACCGGGGCCAATTTGCGGATGGACTGGCAGAAATCCGGATCCTCCTCCCCATGCAGCTGCACCAGGTTGAGTCCGTACTCTTCCACCAGTCCGGCGATCCGGGCGGCCTGGGCATTGACAAAGACTCCCACTGTCTTTACCCTTCCCTTAGATATCCTGGCTGAGCTAGCCTTAATTTTATTGCCCGCAAATCGGGGGGAGCGTTCGTCTAATATCAACCCGGCATATTCCACCCCCGCCTTGGACAGCTCCTGCAGGTCAGCCGTACTGGTGATTCCGCAGACTTTAACCTGGATGGGGGAAGGGGTAAGCATGCTAAATAGTTGTTTCCTTTAATAATGCGGTGAAGCGGGCAAAAGCTAATCCCGGATCCCGCTCTTTCATGAAGCGCTCCCCGATCAGAAATCCCTGGTAGCCTGCTTGTCGCAGGGACTGGAGGGTAGCAGGATCACTGATCCCGCTTTCTGTCACTTTCCCCTTATCTGCAGGGATTTTACTGATCAGGGAAAGGGAGCATCCGATATCCACCCGGAAGCTGCCCAGGTCCCGGTTATTTACGCCCACCAGGTCTATTTCCGGACAGATCCGGTCCAGTTCATTTGCTGAATGCACTTCCAGCAACGTCTCCATGCCCAGGGCCCTGGCCAGGATCGCCAGCTTTTGTACTTCCGAGGGACTCAGGCAGGCGGCAATCAGCAGGATGGCATCAGCACCCAAGACCCTGGATTGCAGCACCTGGTATTCCTCCAGGATAAATTCCTTTCTCAGGATGGGAATCTCACAAGCATCCCTGGCTTTTTGAATATCCTCATTACTTCCTCCGAAAAAGGTTTTATCCGTCAGCACACTCACCGCGGATGCCCCATGTGCAGCATACT
>DATLTB010000050.1:0-16054 GCA_035533815.1 Chitinophagaceae bacterium | reverse complement strand
GATCCTGGCAGGCACAGCTTTGGCTGCATACCTAGTATACCACAAACACCTGAGCAGCTGGCTGACCAATCCGGGTTACCATGGGTTTTCTGAAATGCTTTATGAATTCAGCTCGGCATCGGCCAATAATGGATCTGAATTCGGGGGACTGAATGCCAATACCCCATTCTGGAATATTGCTGACGGGCTGGTCATGTTGCTTTCCCGGTTCCTTCCGATCATTGGCCCGGTAGCCATTGCCGGTCTCCTGGCTTCCAAAAAGCAGGTACCCGAAAGCGCCGGGACCCTGAAGACCGGGACCCTGACCTTCGGGCTGATGGTCTTTGCGGTCATCGTGATCATTGCTGCCCTTTCCTTTTTTCCGGCCCTTTGTCTGGGGCCTGTAGCAGAGCATTTTACCCTTTTTTAGCATAATCCCGATTTTCATGAAGTCATCCTCAACCATGCTGGATAGAAAGCAGATCACCAGGGCCCTCCTGCAATCCTTTGTAAAGCTTGACCCTCGCCTGCTTGCCCATAACCCGGTCATGTTTACTGTGGAAGCCGGCACCCTGGTCATGGGATATATCACCGGCTACAGCTATTATTCCGGGAGCCATTCCCAGGGAACGGCATCCTATAATTTTGCCATTTTTCTGATCCTGCTGTTCACGGTCCTGTTCGCCAATTTCGCAGAAGCCCTTGCCGAAGCCAGGGGCAAAGCCCAGGCTGACAGCCTGCGTAAGACCCGCCAGGATACCCCTGCAAGGAAAATCTTCCCGGTTGGGGAAATGTATATAGACGAGGTACAGGTGGTCAGTTCATCCCTGCTGGAAAAGGGTGATCTTTTTCTCTGTGAGGCCGGCGATATCATCCCCATGGATGGGGAGATCATAGAAGGACTGGCCAGTATAGATGAATCCGCCATCACGGGGGAGAGTGCTCCGGTGATCCGGGAGGCAGGAGGGGATAAATCGGGAGTGACCGGAGGCACCCTGGTACTTTCAGACCGGATCAAGGTCAGGGTAACCACCGCCCCGGGAGAGAGTTTCCTGGATCAGATGATTGCCCTGGTGGAAGGAGCCAGCAGGCAGAAAACGCCTAATGAAATAGCCCTCACTATTTTGCTTGCGGGTTTTACCATCATGTTCCTCATCGTTTGTGTAACCCTGAAACCCTTTGGGGATTATGCCGGGGCTTCCATCACTGTGGCCAGTTTTATTTCCCTGTTTGTCTGTCTGATTCCCACCACTATCGGGGGATTGCTCTCCGCGATCGGCATTGCCGGCATGAACCGGGCCCTGAAAGCCAATGTAATCACCAAATCAGGAAAAGCGGTGGAAACAGCCGGAGATATTGATGTCCTGCTGCTGGATAAAACAGGGACCATCACCATCGGCAACCGGAAAGCTACCGGACTCTGGCCATCAGAAGGATTGGATGCCCAGACTTTTGCCGCATACTGTGTCCTGGCTTCCCTGGCCGATGACACTCCTGAGGGTAAATCCATATTGGAACTGGCAGCAGCCATCAACCCTGGTCCTGCCGGGGGGGAGGAAGCTGCCCAATGGATTAAGTTTACTGCTGAGACCCGAGTAAGCGGGGTGAACATGAAAGATGGCAGGAAACTCCGCAAGGGAGCTTCAGATGCCATCAGGTCCCTGGCGGAAAAAACCGGCCATGCTTATCCGGAGCAAACCGCAAATCAAGTCTCCCGGATCGCTGCAGGAGGGGGTACCCCCCTGGTAGTCTCCCTGGATGGCCGGGTCTGTGGAGTGATTGAACTTCAGGATATCATTAAGCCCGGCATTCAGGAACGCTTTGACCGGTTGCGGAAGATGGGGGTAAATACGGTGATGGTCACCGGGGATAATCCCCTGACTGCAAAATATATTGCCGGGGTCGCCGGGGTCGATGATTTTATTGCAGAAGCCCGTCCGGAGGATAAAATGAACTACATTAAACAGCAACAGGCCCTCGGCAGGCTGGTAGCCATGATGGGGGATGGCACCAATGATGCGCCTGCCCTGGCCCAGGCAGATATTGGGGTGGCGATGAACAGCGGCACTCAGGCAGCCAGGGAAGCAGGGAATATGGTGGACCTTGATAATGACCCGACCAAACTCATCGAGATCGTGGAAATTGGCAAGCAGTTGCTGATGACCCGGGGTTCACTGACCACTTTTTCCATTGCCAATGATGTAGCCAAGTACTTTGCCATCGTCCCCGCCCTGTTCATCACTTCCATTCCGGCATTACAGGCCCTGAACATCATGCACCTGGGAAGTCCGCAAAGTGCGATTTTATCGGCGGTGATCTTCAATGCCATCATCATCCCTATGCTGATCCCGCTGGCCCTGAAAGGGGTGGTATATAAGCCCATCGGGGCCAGTGCCCTGCTGAGAAGAAATTTGTTCATCTATGGGATTGGAGGCATTATCGCTCCATTTATTGGCATAAAATTGATCGACATGTTAATTGGAATATTTTTCCTGCACTGATCACCAAAACAGCTACCCATGAGATCCCAGTTGTACGTATCCCTGAAGATGACCCTAATGCTGGCCGGCTTATGCCTGATGGCTTATCCTGCCCTAATTTGGGTCTGTGCACAGGCAGTTCCCGGACAGGGTAACGGAGAAATAATCAGGTCCCATGGGCGGATAGTCGGAATAAAGCAAGTGGGGCAAGCCTTCCGGGATGACCGGTATTTTCAGGGAAGACCTTCCGCAGTCCAATACAACGCAGCCGGTTCAGGAGCGTCCAATCTGGGACCATCAAACCCGGAACTGCTGATTGCGGTGATTGCCCGCAGGGACAGCTTCCTGGCCCATAACCCCGGGATCTTACCTGCTGAGATCCCCGCGGACCTGGTGACTGCATCCGGCAGCGGCCTGGATCCGGATATTTCCGTGCAGGCAGCCCTGATCCAGATACCCCGTATTTCCCGGATCAGGGGTATCTCCCCCCTCCGGTTGAAACAATTGGTACATGCCAGTATCCATGGGCCCCTGGCAGGGATACTCGGCCCAAAAACCATTAATGTCCTGGAACTTAACCTTGCGCTGGACCACCTGAAAGAATAATGTGCTGCTTTTGCGTTTGACCTAGTATTTCCGGAAAACACCCAAATAAGTCCATGGTACCCATCATTCCACCCGGGGGATATTTTCTTGACCTGATCAAAAGATCCAGAAGAGGTAAGCTCAAAGTATATATCGGAATGAGCGCCGGAGTGGGCAAGACTTACCGGATGCTCCAGGAATCCCACCTATTGTTGTCCAGTGGAATAGATATCCGTATCGGCTATGCAGAGACCCATGGTAGGCCGGAAACCGCCCAATTGCTGGACGGTCTTCCGGTCATCGCCCGGCGGAAGCTGTTTTACAAAGGCAAGGAACTGGAAGAAATGGACCTGCAATCCATCCTGAATATCCGGCCTGAAGTGGTCGTCGTGGATGAACTGGCCCATACCAATATCGGAGGAAGCAAAAATGAAAAAAGATGGCAGGATGTGATGGATATCCTGGCGGAAGGGATCAATGTAATCAGTGCGGTCAATATCCAGCACCTGGAAAGCCTTAACCAGCAGATCGAATCCATCACGGGAACAACCATCCGTGAACGTATTCCTGACCGGATCCTCCAAATCGCCGACGAAGTGGTCAATATTGATCTCACTGCCGGTGAGCTGATTAACCGGCTGAAGGAAGGAAAGATCTATGACCAAGCCAAGGTGGATACCGCCCTGATGCATTTTTTCAGCACCGATAAGTTACTGATGCTCCGGGAGATTGCCCTGAAGGAAGTAGCTAGTCTGGTAGAACGCAAGATTGTGCAGGAAATTCCCAGGAATGTCCAGCCTCGGAGTGAGAATTTCCTGGTCTGCATCAGCTCCAATGCAGAAACTGCCCGTAAGCTGATCCGAAAGACAGCCAGGCTGGCCAGTTATTACCATTCCAACTGGTTTGTATTGTATGTGCAGCGAAAAAAGGAATACGGGGACCAGATTGCCCTGTCCGCCCAGCGGCACCTGATCAATAATTTCAGGCTGGCCACCGAACTCGGGGCAGAGGTGATCCGCCTACAGCAGGAAAATGTAGCCCTGGCCATTATGGAAACTGCCGAAAAAAAAACCATTACGACGATCTGCATCGGCAAACCACACCTGAACCTCCTGCAGGTCATCCTCAATACCAATATATTCAATCACCTGCTTAATAAATTATCACAATCCGACATTGACCTTGTAATTTTATCCTGATGCGCCTGCGGATTAAAACAAAAATTGCCCTGGGATTCCTGTTCATCTTCAGCCTGATCCTCATCAACGGGGGTATGGGCTATTATTACCTCAATCACCTGGCTGGAGCCGCAGAAGCCATCATCCGGGACAATTACCAGTCCCTGCAATATTGCCGCAACATGAGTGGGGACCTGGATGATTATCTGGATGCCCGGCAGGGAAGCCTGGACCGATTTAACCAAGCCCTTCAGGAAGAAGAACATGATATCACGGAAACCGGCGAGGGAGAACTGGCCGGGGAATTGAGAAGCCTGTTTGACCAGTTGAAAGTGGGTGGCCCGGGGAATGCCCTCATAACGAGCATGCGCCGCATTATATACAAGATCAATCACCTGAACATGCAGGCCATTTTACGGAAGAACAATCAGGCCAGGGAAACAGCAAATAGCGCCCTGATTACCCTGGAGATCACCACTACCCTGTCTTTTTTGATCGGATTCACCTTTCTGATCAATTTTCCGGGCTATATCGGAAATCCGGTCATTGAACTGACCGAAAGCATCAAAGCCATTGCAGGCCATAATTACAGCAAACGCCTGCATTTCAATTCCAGGGATGAATTCGGGGAACTGGCCGCAGCGTTTAATGCTATGGCTTCCAGACTGGACGAATACGAACACAGTAACCTGGCCAAAATCAATTTTGAGAAAAAAAGGATTGAGACCCTGGTGGACATCATGAAGGATGCGATCATTGGGCTGGATGAAGGAAGCCATATCCTGTTTGCCAATGCCCTTGCCCTTTCCCTGCTCAATATGGAATCCGGAAAGCTGATCGGCTCTTATGCCCCTGATGTGGCCATGCACAATGACCTGCTTCACAGGATTCTTCAGCCAGCTGATACCGGACAGCTGCTTAAAATTTATTCCGGCGGAAGAGAAAGCTATTTCACCCGGGAAGTACTTAGCGTGCTGATCAGTGAGGAACCGGATGACCATGGACTGCCTGTCAATGCCGGTCAGGTGATCATTCTCAAGAATATCACCCGTTTTCAGGAACTGGATATGGCCAGGACTAATTTCATCGCTACGATATCTCATGAACTGAAAACACCCATTTCTTCGATAAAAATGAGTTTAAAGCTGTTAGAGGATCAACGGGTAGGTAACCTGAATGGGGAGCAACATGAACTGGTCGGACAACTGAGGGAGGATAGCGAAAGATTACTGGACATTACCCGGGAACTCCTGGATCTGGCCCAGGTGGAAACGGGCAATATGCAATTGCATTGTCAACCCACCCTCCCTTCCCGGATTATGGCCCATGCCACCCATGCCTTAATTGTCCAGATCCAGCAAAAGGATATCAAGCTGGAAACCATTTGCGGACCTGAGGTATCTGAAGTCATGGCTGATCCGGAAAAAACGGCCTGGGTACTGGTCAATTTCCTGTCCAACGCTATCCGGCATAGCCCGGAATTCAGCCGGATCATCATGGAAGCAGTAAACCGGAATGGGGAAGTCTTATTTTCAGTGCAGGATTTCGGAAAAGGAATTGATCCGCAATACCGGGAACGGATTTTTGAAAAATTCTTCCGTGTCCCTGGTTCTCCGGAAGGATACAGCGGAACAGGACTCGGACTGGCGATCTCCAGGGAATTCATCATGGCCCAGGGCGGGAAAATCTGGATGGAAAGTGAATCTGGCAGCGGCAGCAAATTCTTTTTCAGCCTTCCTGGACTGCCGGTTAAAAGTAATGGTAAAAACGGGTAACTTCCTTTTTCAGTCTTCCAGGATAAAGGTAATCCCGATACCCCGGGTACTTTCGATGCGGATCCGGTGATCAGTTTTGAAATACTTCCGAATCCGTGTAATGAATACATCCATGCTCCTGCCCAGAAAATAGTCATTTTTTCCCCATATGTTTTCCAGCAGTTCTTCGCGCCGGACCAGGGTATTTCGATGTTCGAAGAGGTACCGGATCAACCTGGCTTCCTGGAGGGTGAGTTTATGCCTGATGGCGCCTTCACTCAGCAGCAAATTATTAAAATCAAAGGCAAAATTGCCCATGACTGTGATCCCGGGGTCCTTTCCGGGAACGGTCCGACGGAGCAGATTGCGGATCCGGAGCACCAGTTCCTCTGCATCGAAAGGCTTAGTGATGTAATCATCGGCATGCAACTTCAAACCCCGGATACGATCCTCCTTTTCCTTACGGGCTGTAAGGAAAAGGAATACCGCCATTGGGTTGAATTGATGAATTTCCGCGGCCAGGGTGAACCCATCCTTCACAGGCATCATGATATCCAGGATGCAGCAGTCCACATGGAATTCCCGGTAAGCAGCCATCCCTTCTTCACCGTTACGGCGCCAGATGACCTCAAATCCGCTGGTTTCCAGATATTGTAGCAGGATCGCCCCCAGATCTTCATTGTCTTCAACCAGCAGTAGGCGGTGCATTTGGACAGATTAGGTTTGAACGGGGTGCTGTTCAAGCGGGAAACGCAGGATAAACGTACTTCCTACCCCCACATGACTTTCTACCTTGATTTTGCCTCCTGAGGCTTCCACATTCTTTTTGACAAAATACAGGCCCAGCCCCATACCCTTAACGGTATGCAGATCGCCCGAGGACACCCTGTAGAACTTATCAAATATATATTTCAGCTGATCTTTTTTCATACCGATCCCATTATCTGAAATGGAAATCTCCAGGTCGCCTTCTGCAGTAACTGCGATCACCCTGATTTCCAGATCCCGGACAACTGCTCGGTATTTCAGGGCATTATCAAGGATATTACCCAGTACATTGGAGAATACAGCCGGATCCATCCGGATGCTTGCCTCCTGGGGAAAATCCAACCTGCTGGTGACTTTGACAGATTGCCCGGCATTTAGGGCAAGGAAATCCTGCAACACCTTTTCTATTTCCTGTTTGGGATAGGTCTGTGGCCCGGAACCGGGGTTTTCAGTAATTCCTTCAGCGAACTGCATGATGGTGCTGATCATCTGCTGCAGGATGTGATTTTGCCGGTTAATCATGCCAGCCAGTGAACGGATCTTTTCCTTGTCCATTCCATCTGCGCCGTTTTGCATCATCTGGGTCACTACGGCAATGGTTGCCAAAGGAGTGTTGAATTCATGGGTAATATTGTTGATGAAATCGGTTTTCTGATCGGATATCCGCTGCTGCTTCAGCATGGTACGGATAGTAAAAACAGAGAAAAAAAGCATAGCCAGGAAGGCCAGGCCCAGGGAAAGGAATAGCGGAAAAATCCTTTTTCCCAGGTCATCCATGAGCCGGTAAGGATATATGATGGCATAGTACCCCACCCGGTAATGACTGCCCCTGATCCGGATACCCCGGGTAAATACCGCAGGTTGGTTTTTCCGGGTATAGCGGAATATGGTCCGCAGGTCCCGGTCATGATGCAACAAAGAATCAAACACCGGAAATCCGTGTTGGTGATTAAAGGATACATTGAAAAACCCGATACCCACTTCCAAACCAAAAGCGGTATCCATCCCGTACTGGCTGAGAATGGATTTTACAGAATCCATATCATGGAAATAACGCCTGTAAATTTCCTTATGCGCCCTGATCAGGTTTTTTGCAGCGGAGGGGTTGATGGTGCCTGAATCCAGGCCCTGTTTGCTGATGCTGCTGATGAATACATCCATCAGGGAATCATTAGCCGATTCAAAGGCAGCAAAATCCGTGCGTCCGGCCTGGGCAATACCGGAATGTACACTACGGGAAAGCTGCCGGCGATAATTAAAGGATTCCCGGCGAAGTATTTCCCTGCCATATAGAAAGATTCCGGTCAACACACAGCCCAGGATCAGGATAATGCTGAGGATACTGATATTGATCCTTTTTTTCCGCATGGAACAAAAGTACCTGATTTGGTTTTCACTTAAAACCGGATTAACGGTGTATTAACCATTGGCCATTCGGTTCTCCCGGGGGTTTAACCTTGTATTAACTTTCGCATCCCCGCACCAGGGCTATTTTTGTCATGAGTTAATACAGCGTGCCCAATGAAAATTTCTCTACTTGCTATTCTGTTGTGGCTTGTGACACTTCCTTTTACTATTTACGGACAGGATGCCCTTTCTTCTGCCAAGGGAGAAATCACGGGATATGTCCTGGATGCCAGAACGGGAGCTCCGATGCCCTATGTCAGTGTAACCCTGCTGGACAAACCGGACAGTGCCGCCCTGAAGGGAATACAATCCGGGGCTGACGGCCGGTTTGAATTTGACGGTCTTCCTTATGCTGATTACTCCATCAGGCTCAGCTATTTGGGTTTTGGAACTACCCTGGTAACTAATTTGCTGCTTCGCCGGGAAAAAGCTGCCATCAATGCCGGAGATATTTCCTTATCCCCCAGTTCAAAACTTCTGGGGGCAGTGACCGTGTTGGCACATAAGGAAAAACCGCTCATTGAAGATAACGGGGATATGATCACCTACAATGTAGGGGAAAGTATCACCAACACAGGCACGGTTGCCCTGGATGTACTGGGTAAGGTTCCCCTGGTGATGGTGGATGCCCAGGGTAATGTGACCCTGGAAGGCCAAAAACCCACCATCCTCATTGATGGGAAACCCTCTGAATTAGGGGCAAATGCCATTAATGACATCCTGGAATCCCTTCCTGCAGATGCCATAGATCATATCGAAGTCATGGAAAACCCCCCTGCCAAATATCAGTCTGAAGGCGGTGGCGGGGTGATCAATATAGTGCTGAAGAAGAACAGGAGGATTGGCTTTAACGGACGCGTATCCCTTACCGCGGGCAGCCTGGGACATTATAATGGCAATCTGTACCTGAACTACCGGAACAAGAATAGCATATTCACCGGAATACTTAGTGGAGATTACCGCAAAACCCTAAGCAGCGGCTATACGGACAGGGAAACCTACCTGCCAGGTGATACGCTGTATACTAACCAGCAATTCAGTAATAATAACCAAAGCTTTTCACCGTATGCTCGGATCAATCTAGATCATGATTTTGATCCCAGGAACAATATCAATATTACGCTGTCAGCGACTTCAACCAATGGGAGTTCTTCTTCTTATACCACCTCTGATAACCTGACCAGGGTAAAGGAGCTGGCCAGTATACTGGAACGGACCAATTCCAGCAGCACCAATAACCTGGATTATGGGATGAACCTCAATTTCACCCATAAATTCAAAAATCCACAGGAAGATATTACGGCAGGCATTTCATTTTCACCCCGTACCAATTTCAACAACAGCCAGTTCACCCAGGTCTCCCTGGACAGCAGCAGTTCCCTGATGAGCCCGGATTCCACCGACCGCATCTTCGATAGCGATCCCGGTCACCAATTCAGCGTTAACTTGGATTATGAAAAGCCACTCCGGGATAAGAAAAGCACCCTTTCATTCGGTTACCGGGGAGACTTCCAGCTGAACAGCCGCAATTACCTGACCCAACATCTCGACCCCCTTTCGGGACAATTCACTAAAGAAGACAGCGCCAGTGACCAGCTTCAATACTTCGACAATGTACAGGCGGTGTACGGGCAATTTTCCAGCAGTTTCAAGAACTTTTTTTACCGGGTGGGTGCCCGTTTGGAATACACGGAAACCAATTTCAATCTGTTTAATGGGAATACCGGTTACCGGAATACCTACCTTAACCTCTTCCCTGATTTTTCATTTGGAAGACGGATCGCTTCCATCCATGGCTTCCTTCATTTTGAATATAACATGCGAATAGACCGGCCGGGACTCAGTGAACTGAACCCGTTTGTTTACTACCTTGACCCCTATAATATCAGCTATGGAAACCCTGACCTGAAACCCTCCACAGTGCAAAATTTCCGGCTGATTTTCGGGCACTTCTCCCCGGAGGGGATTTTCGGATTCCACCTGGGATTCAATTATGCCTACCAGGGTAATATCAGCAAGCAGGTCACCACGGTGAACAACAAGGGAGTGGCAGCGGCCTCTTACCAGAATGTGGCCAGTGGGAACACTTATGGAATGAATATGTTCTTCAGTTTCAGGCCAACGGATCATCTTAATATATCCGCCTTTGGTTTTGGCAACCTGACCTCATTCAATAAACTGGACACGTTTAACATTCTGCTTTCCAATGCAGAAAGAATCGGCATCAATTCAAACATCAGTTATGTGTTCAGCAGGCATTTGAATGCGGAAGTAAGCCTGAGCTACAGCAAGGCTACTACGGGACAAGGAGTTGGATATGAGAACTTTACCCATAGCATCGCGTTACAGTATACTTTCATGAAACAAGCAATGAATTTGGTATTCAAAGCCATTGATCCGTTCCATCAGCAACAAACATTCAGTGCGATCAATGAAGCAAATTTTTCCATCTTTACGCATACAGACACCCGGTCCCGGTTTTTCTCCCTGACCTGGAGTTATCGTTTTGACCGGATCGGAGGGAATAATCTGGATAAACAGAAGCAGGAGAATTTCTGGCAGAGAAGGGAAAAATTTCATCGCCCCCCTTCCGGAGGCCCTCCACCCGGAATTCGTCCCGGGCAGCCCGGGTTCGGAGGTTGAAAGGACAAAGTGTATCGGTATTTACTCACTATTTAAACCATATAAAATGAAAAAGTATTTTTTGATTCTGGGAGCCATGATAACTGGGGTGATCGGCCTTCATGCACAGGGAAATTTCATGCAGATGACCCCGCAGGAAAGGGCCGACAATATGACGACCCGGATGCAAAAGCAAATCACCGGACTGACCGGTGATCAGGTCAGCCAGTTAAAAACCATCAATCTGGATTTTTCCCAGAAAATGGATTCCATGTTCCAGGCCAGTTCAGGCGACCGGAGTGCTATGCGGGGTAATTTCCGCATCTTGAATTCCAGCAGGGACTCCACCTTAAAAACAGTCCTGACCAATGACCAGTTCACTCAATGGCAGGACTACCAGACGAAAATGAGGGCCCGGATGCGTAACAGGGGCGGAGGAGGAGGCAATAATTAATCCGTTGTTTTCAGATAATTTAAGAGCGGGACATGGTCCCGCTTTTTTTATTCCGGGTAACCCGCTTTAGCCATGATCGGGAATCATTTTCAGGCAGACGGCATGAGCAACAGGGATCCTGAGCGGAGTCAGGGTCAGTTTCCCATGATGGGGGTTCCGGGAAAAAATAACAATGTTGTCGCTGTTCTGATGGCCAACCAATACATATTTACCATTAGGGGTTATCCGGAAATACCTGGGTGTTTTCCCCATGGATGAATCCCTTCCTCCGAGTGTCAGGGTCCCATTGGCCGCATTTACCCGATACCAGAGCAGATCATTGAGGTCATCCCGGTTTGATGCATAGAGAAAATGGCCGCCCGGGGAAAAATGGATATCCGCGGCAGTATATTTCTTCTGGTAACCCGGGGGGATCGTGGAAACGGTGGAAAGGGTCTTCAACTTACCCGGACTATAGGCAAACTGGGTGATGGTGCCTCCCATTTCCTGGATCAGGTAAACGAATCTGCCATCCGGTGAAAAATGCGGAAGACGGGGCCCCCTGCCCGGAACCACTGAAACATAGGGTGGAATTCCCGGAGTCAGGTTCCCATTTTGCTGATTGAGTTCATAAGTGAACAGTTCATCCAACCCCAGGTCAGATACAAACACGTCCCGGTTATTCGGTGCAATGAGCACGCAGTGGACATGCGGCCCTTCCTGCCGAAGCGGATTTATGCCATGGCCATGATGCTGGACAGTCCGCAGGGCCTTATCGATCCGGCCATCCTTTTCCAGCGGGAATTCTGAAAAACTTCCGCTGGTATAATTGGCTACAAACAGCCACCTGCCAGTCCGGTCTGTGGTCAGGTTACAGGGATCATCGCCACCTGAAAGCTGCCTGTCCAGGTAATGCAGGGTTCCGGTGGACCGGTCAAAACGATAGGCATACACATGCCCCCCCACTCCGCCATGGGTTTCGCTGACAGCATACAAATACCGGTCATTGGGTGAAAGGGTGACAAAGGAAGGGTTGTCAATCCCTTTTACTGCACTAACCAGCTTACTGGATCCGGTTTCCTGGTTAAACCGGTATACAAATATGCTGTTGCTATCAGCTAACGCGTAGGAGCCGATAAAAAGATAACACTCCCTGGTTGAATGAGGGGTTTGCTTTTGGGAAAAATTGTTGCTTATGGGCTGACTTTCAGTCAGTTGGCTGTAAATTACCAGGATAGAAATGAACAAAAGGATATACTTCTTCATGATGTTGTTTTAATGCCGGCAAGATAGGAGGAAATGCCCGCAATACCAACCCCCGGACCCTTAAACTACCAAAAAAGCCTTCCGATTTAGTCTCTTCTTTATCCTCATTTTCCCCCCGTTCCCCAAATAAAATACCTATTTGGCTAAATTTATTCCCCAGGAATTCATTTTAGGTGTATTTTTATTCTGTCGGACAATACCTGAAAAACCTTCCTCTTGCTGCCGGCCCATATCCTGTACAGAAACCAAGAATAACACCCTTTAACCTAACCTTTTATTTAACCTAATGAAATTGCTCATTATTGGCATGATGGTCATCTTTTCCTGGGGACCTGGCGGGAAAAACAATGCTACCAATCATAAAGCCATCAAAATTGATTCCAGTAAGCTGGAACAATGTCATTACCGCTACCCTGACGGCACCCGCTGCAAAGAATGGGTCTGGAAACCGGCTAAATTCTGCCCCAGGCACCGCGGAGCCTGATTTCATTTCAGTCTCTTTTCCGGTTGGTCAGTGATCATTCGGCGTAAAGTGGTATGCAATTGTTCAAGGCTGTCTAACCGACATTGAATAGGCATACCCCTGAAGAATATTCCTATTCATGGTTTGTATTGCCTGTGGTGCTTTTTATATTCTGTGGAAGCTTTAGTTTCCCCCTTTTGATAAAAAGGCAATCCATATTACCCTCCTAAAAAGTTGCATTTACATGGGGTATTCTCGTTTTCTATTCAAACAAACTTTTATTGATCCTCAATATTTGCAATCAACTGCTGCAAAACAAGGTATTGGGAGTGCCCCTGATTCATTGTTGTGGGGGCGGTCGATACCTGTACTTTGGATCTGCAATCAGGGAATTGGTCCTGGCGATCAGCCTGGCTAATATGGGCTGTTCCGGATGTACCGTGAGCAAGGATTGGAGCTTTATCCCCGTTCCATGTATACTCACCAGGATAGACACTCCTTCAAACCCCTTCGTTTCATTAATATTTTGCAAACTGTCGAGATTAAGTATCCTGATGTATTTATAGTATTTCAGGGCCACCCCCGGATCCAGGCGGATCCCATAAAGCAGGGTGTCCTTGCATTTTACAAAAGCACAGTTATAATGCAGGTTCAGGCTGTCCTGACTGACCTGATAATCCAGGGTGTACCCCGAAGGCTGAATCGTAAAAAGCATGCTGACCTGGAAAGACGGAACGGATTGAGACGGATTGGAACTGAATAATCCGGGTTCAGGTTGCCAGTGAATCAGGATAAGCAATGAAACCAATAATGGCCATTTCATAGGGACTTACATAGGTTAACCGGTCAATGAATCAAAATGAGAAATAAAAAATCCTTTACCGCTTTGTCCTGCAAAAATGGAAAGGTTTCCAATTTTTTACATCTCTTTCAATAACAGGTGGTAAAATAATAAAAAAAATTGTATAATTCAAACTTTTACATATTTAATGGTTATTATTTTTCTATAACAGGGAAGTTTGTTCCGTAAATGAGGTGGGGCTAGTTGCAAACCAATGGGGAAGAAAAAGGAATTCCAATGATATTGCCCAGGCATCAGGATAATAAAATCCGGTTAAGTTTCAGTTGACCCATTTTTATAAAAAGGAACTGCATGAAGGGGCAGACAGGAATGCATTAACCCAGATCAGGCATACCATAAGCACCATAGTAGGCCGCTCCAAGAAGCGCACATTTCGGATTCATAATGACTTTAACTGGCACCGATTCCACCAGTTCTTTCATGCGGTCAGATTGGAGAAACTGATCATAAAAAACGGTTTTATCCCGGATCAGGGAAATAATCCTGGGGGGAATGCCTCCTGCCAGGAATAAACCGCCGGTGGCCTTATATTTTAAAACCAGGCTGGTAGCTTCATGCGCCAAATAACCGGTAAATAGCTTCAGGGCTTTTTCACAGACCTGGGAACTGGAATCTAATCCCATTCTAGTGATCACCGCTCCTGCATCATCTCCTTTGATTTCTTCCATTGAACCGGAAGTTTCTTTCATTCCATATTTATCGCGTAAAAAAAAGTAAATATTGGTCAGCCCTGGTCCTGAAACCAGCCGCTCCCAACTGACGATGCCAAATCTACCCTGGAGGTACTGATATATTTCCAGGTCAATTTTTGACCTCGGGAAAAAATCGCTATGCCCGCCTTCTGTGGCAAACGGATGAAAATGACTACCGTCCCAGTAAAGTCCAGCTTCGCCCAAACCGGTTCCTGGTGCTATGATTGCCGCATTTCCCGGCACTGCAGTTTGCGGACCATGGATGGAAACGAAATCCTGGTCATTCAATCCTGCAAGTCCATAGGATGTGGCTTCCAGGTCATTTAACAGGGCTACCTGGCTGATTCCGGTTTCGCGGGTAATTTCCCCGCTGTCCAACTCCCAGGCCAGGTTGGTAGTCTGTACCTTCCGGTCCAAAACCGGTCCGGCTATCCCTAAACATATCCTATCCGGTTTATCCGTATTGGAACTGGAAAGGAATAATCGGATAATCTCTTCAAAGGTCCGGAAATCCCGGGAGGGATAGGTTTGCTCCCTGATGGAATGCATCCCCGCATTCGTGGACCTGTAGAGGGCCAGATTGGTTTTTGTGCCCCCGATATCCCCTGCCACCACAATGATATTGTCTTTTGCTGCATGGGGTGACCGGGGAAAAGCCAGGGGAAATGCAGTGGAGGGATTAATCACCAGGGACATAGAAACAAATATTAAGATAGGTAACTATGCTTTTCTTCACAGCAGTTACCTTAAGATATTCCGGGAAGTTACGTTACCCCGTCAATATTATTGCCTCCAAATGAAATTTTCCGAAAAACGCCTCAGGGATATTTCCAGAACAACCCGCAAGTTCCTTAAACCATTCATCCAAGATTTATTTGCTAAATCTGTTTTTATAGGTAATTTCCCAGTTTAAACCTAAAATCATCCCATGTTGCGTTCAACAAAATACCAGGTGATTACTGCATTCGCCCTTATTGGATTCCTGATCATGGTTTCCTTTGCCTTCGTACAAGCTCCTTCAGGCCCGCAGAGAAACATGATGGCTCCCAAAAATCTGAAAATACTGCCTAAAAATATCGAGCATGAACAGTTGATTCATATCATGGACGAATTCTGCATGTCCCTGGGATATAAATGTTATAACTGTCATGCTGCTGCTGCATCCGGTCATGGGCTGGATTTCGCTTCTGATGGAAAACATGAAAAGATTACTGCCCGGAAAATGATGAAGATGGTAATCAAACTGAACAAGAAATTCTTCAATATCAAAGGTAGTTTTGCCGATAATTTTATCAGTGCAAAATACGAGGTAAGTTGCTATTCCTGCCATCATGGAAGCGAGCATCCGATAAAGATAGCTCCGATGATGGTTAGACCAGGCGGCCCTCCACCTCCACCTCCACCTCCTCCACATGCTCCTTCCCAGGAAAATTAATTTTCCGGACTAGAAATTAGGTATTAAATTACTGAATGCTGTATTGGATAGGATAATGCCAAATATTCATTGAGGCCTTCCTCAATGGTTGGGGTTCCGGGTAGAGCGGTTCGTTTCCTCCCCGCTCCCC
>DATLTB010000049.1:0-18356 GCA_035533815.1 Chitinophagaceae bacterium | reverse complement strand
GTAAAAATATCGGCAGGCATCGCTGTCCATGATTTCCTCCAGCCGGAAACTACAAACAGGACAGGTGATGACTGATTTAAAACACAACTCCATAATCTGCAGTTATCCGTATGGTAAAATTACCCCTATTTGCATACATTTTCCCCAGTTAGATTCACTATAGCTTCCCTGACTGCATCTCTGTTTTCTTAAATGGAAAAAACTCTCTTACCCTGATCTGGGAAAAGGGTAGTCCTGTTATCTATGGGGGTTTTAAGGAAGGAACCGAATTAGCAGGTACCTGAAATGTAAATACCTTTACATTCCACTGATGCAGATTCCGATGGAAAACGGATACAGGGTGGGTCCTTCATTCTGTTTCAAGAAATCCGTTAAACTGTAGGCTCCGAATAATGCAATATTCCCCCACCCGATCCTGGCTGTGGCATCTGCACGGTAGGGATTGAAGTACCGCTTGCTGTAAACTTTATCCGCTTCCCGGAAGCCATTCAGTATACGTACTCCCTTGGTATGGACATTCATCAGGGCTCCAAACTTCAATCCTATGGCTGCCTTAAACCCTTTATTGGCATCATCCGGAAACTGCCGATATCTGAGTTCAACCGGAATTTCCACATAAAAGGTGGCAATCTTATATCGCTTATAAGGACTGTTTTGGAAAAAGGTCAGTTGGGTAGTACTATCTGCAATACCTGCGGTCTCGTTGAGGAACAAGGAACTGGTACTAAAACCGAGGCCTGCTCCCACGCTATAGTTAGAATGAGGATTTACCTTGGAAACCGGAAAATCATACATGAGATCGAGGTTGAATCCCCTGGAAAAACCCTTGGTTGCAGCAGTACCTGGAAGTTTGCCCACGAGTCCGTCATAGGTCATCTGGAACATCACATAATCCTTGGAATAGCCAGTTATTATGGAAGCTTCTGAAGGTGGAGGTCCCGAATTAACCTGGGCCCACGCAACAGGTCCGGTCAACAGAAAGGCAGAAAAAAAAATCCATTTCATCAACAAATTACTGGAAGTTAGTTTTTTCATAACAGGGAGCAAAGATAAAGGAAATGAGGGCAAACATCATGTTTAGCGGCAATCGGGTTGATTTTTTTTATGGGTTTGTGCGTTTTTAACATTATTTTAGCAGTTAGGATTAACCCTGACCTTTACAGTATCTTGTCTAACCCTGCTGCTTTGTTTTCCTCTGGGTTCGAACCAGCATCTGAGTACCCATGCACATACATAAGCGCATCATCCTGGTTTTTTCAATTTCTTTAATTGCCCTGGCTATTTTTACTCTTTATGCCGTCAGGGCCAATCAAGATTTGTATAAGACTTATTTTCAGATCAGGAAATCCCAGGAAGTAACACACATTATGGGGATATTTTACTCCATCAACACTGCACTGGAATCTGAGACCAGTAGTTACCTCATCACCGGCAATTCCCATTTAGTCAGGGAATTCGTCAGATCCGAAGACAGCCTCCTTAACCAGCTTTCCCATTTGAGATCTCTGACTGCAGGTAATCCAAACCAGCAATATAAGATCGGCTTGTTGGAGCATCTTACCATGGAATATTTTGCTCTTTACAAAATCAAGTTCAGTTTCAGGAAAAATTCCGGAGGTTATGGTGAACAGTATTTGGTCACTTCCCGAAGTAGAATATTGCAGGACAGCATCGGCACCATCGCCACCATTTTTCTTCAAAGTGAAAACCAACAGGTCGGCGACAGTATAGTACTGAATCAGGGGGCAAATAACGAGTCCCTAAATATCGTATTATTAGCCTGCATCATCGCTTTCATTTTTTTGATTGGAGTCTTATGGCAATTTAACAAGGACCTGATATTTCGTAAAAAAGCCACTTTAGATGCTAAAAACAGTGAGTTTAAATACCGCACCCTCATCGAGGACTCCGGAGTGGTCATGTTCACTTCAAATATAGAAGGATGTTTCACTTTTATCAGTAATAAGGTAGGTACCCTGACTGGATATACCCCAAATGAATTACTTGGCAAACATTATTCCATGCTTGTGCCCCCTGATTGGATTAAAAAGCTCTCCGAATCTTACGGGGATCAGTTGAAAACTCGAAAACACGACAGTCTGCTTGAATTCCCCATTTTGACTAAACAGGGAGAAAAAAAATGGGTTGAACAGATGGCGGTTCTCATGTCTGAAGGAAATCGGATAATTGGCCTTCAATGCATTGTCAAAGATATTTCAGAAAAAAAGCGGATCGAACTGGAACTGAAGGAATCCGAATTCAAACGAAAGGAGAACCAATACCGGCTTCAGGCCATCATGGACAATACCACCTCCATAGTATTCATTAAAGACCTGGAAGGCCGCTACCTGCTGGTCAATAAAAAATTCCAGGAAATACTGAATGTCACCGAGGAATTCATATTTGGTAAAACCGATTTCGATTTTTCCGAAAGGACAGCCGCAGAACGATACAAAAAGATCGATGAAACGGTCATCCGTACCTCTCAGCCGCTGGAAGTAGTAGAAGATATAGAAATGCATGACGGTACCCACTATTTCCTGATCACTAAATTTCCCCTGCTGGACAATAACCAGATGATCTTCGGTATTTGTGGTATTGCCACCGATATTTCACATCGCAAACGTTATGAAGAGCAGCTTATTGAAGCCAAACATCTGGCTGAAGTGGCCGAAAGGCTCCAGGAACAATTCCTGGCCAATATGAGCCATGAGATCCGGACCCCCCTGAATGGCATTATCGGGATGACCCACCTGCTTTCCGGAACCCGGCTGGATGAGGAGCAGAATGAGTTCGTAAATGCAGTACGGGAATCTTCCAATTACCTGCTCATCATCATCAATGATATCCTGGACTTCAGTAAAATAAAAGCGGGCAAATTGACCCTGGAGCAAATCAGGTTTAATCCCGAAGAAGTAATAACCAAAACCATATCCACATTCAAGCATAAGATCAGGGAAAAGGGCCTGGAACTGGAAACCAGTTTCGACTCCAATATTCCTCCTTCCCTGACCGGCGATCCCTATCGGCTGAACCAGATACTGCTGAACCTGATTGGCAATGCCATAAAGTTTACTGAACATGGGAAGATAGGCATACGGGCGGCCTTAAAGAAATTCACCAGGGATACCGTTTATGTGGAATTTACAATCAGTGATACTGGTATAGGCGTCTCAGAAGACAAATGGAATACCATATTTGAAAGTTTTGCCCAGGGTAGCAGTGACACCACCCGCAAATATGGCGGTACGGGACTTGGCCTGGCTATTACGAAAAAACTGATTGACCTGCAGGACGGGGAAATTGAGCTGCAAAGTAAGGTAGATATTGGCACCACATTCCGCTTTATCATCCCCTACCATTTCACGAACAAGAATGTGGAAGACAACACTCAGAAAACGGATGGCGACTATATCAGTGACATGAAGGATAAAAAAATCCTTGTAGCAGAAGATAATGCCATCAACCAGAAAGTAGTGTATTACACCCTGATGCGGGTCGGTGCCCATGTGGACATTGCCGGCAATGGTAAAGAAGCAGTTACCCGTCTGGAAGAGGGATTAGTCTATGACCTGATATTGATGGATATTCAAATGCCCGAAATGGATGGTTACCAGACTACCCGGCATATCCGCAACAAGCTGAAAATGAATATTCCGATTATCGCCATGACCGCAACCGTGCTGCAGGGTGAAAAAGAAAAATGCCTGGAAGCTGGCATGAACGACTATATATCCAAACCTTTTGCCCCAGCTGATCTTTTTAAAAAAATTGCCAACCATACTTCGGGGCTTGAATATCTTCCGGTCATTTCAGGAAATGAGTCTGACGGAAAACTCCCGGACTATAACCTAAGTTATCTGGAAGAAATGGGCGATGACGAGTACCTGCTGGAAATCCTGGATATTTTCCTCAATACGACACCTAATATGCTGGAGGAAATCCGGGAATCCATCGGGGCAAAGGACTGGGATAATGTATACCAAAAAGCCCACCGGCTGAAGACCAGTATCGGCATACTTCAAATCACCTATATGGTGGATATAATAAACAACATGGAAAACAGTTCCAGAAACCGCAGCAATCTGGATCAACTACCCGGACTGATAAACAGCTGTATTGATTATTATAGTCATATTAAGATTGCACTGGAACAGGAAAAGCAAAAAGTTGGCCTCAACAAGCATCCAGGCTGAACATAAATTAAAGGGGGTACATTAACTATGAAAATTCTGATTGCAGAAGACGAATTCATTATGCGTAAAATCATGGAAATGCAGCTGAAAAAAGATGGACACGAAATAGTCTGTGCAGCAGATGGTTTGGAAGCCCTGGAAAAAACCCGGGCGGCGCAGCCTGATCTGGTCATCTCTGACCTGAATATGCCCGGAGCTTCCGGCCTGGAAGTTGTCAAACTGATCCGGGAAGAATTAGGATTATCCATTCCGGTAATCATTCTTTCCGGAACTGGGGAGGAGGAAGTAAAGAAAGAAGCATTTGCCCTGGGGGCCAGTGCCTTTATCAGCAAGCCTGTCAGTCCCAACGGACTATCGGAGATGATTAAAAAATACCAGAAAATAAACTGACGCCTATATTCTTATTTTCATTTCCCCTTAATACCCCCTTTCGCTGCTGCCCTCTATAAAGTTCATGAATGCCTTATTGACCACCTTATTGCCTCCCGGGGTGGGGTAATTTCCGGTAAAATACCAGTCTCCCAGGTTGCCGGGACAGGATGCATGAAGGCTTTCAATGGACTGGTATATCACGCTGATCTGCGCCCGGGTACCTGGCGGTGTGATGTTCCTGGCTATCCGCTCCGAGATTTCTTCCACGGTGAATTGCTTGTAAACTTGCCTAACCACATTTTGGGCATGCAGGGTCTTTTTTTTGAGCAGTTCCTTGCACAAACCATATGCCTCATCCAGTACATGAAGTTTATGGCGTTCCTGCAGCAGGTCAATGGCAGCCCGGAAAGCCACAAAATCACCCATCTTGCTCATATCAATCCCATAACAGTCTGGATAACGGATCTGAGGAGCAGAGGATAACACAATAATCCTTTTAGGACCCAGCCTGTCCAGAATTTTGATGAGACTTTCCCGGAGGGTGGTCCCCCTGACAATGGAATCATCAATGACAACGAGGGTATCCAATCCTTCCCTCACGGTCCCATAAGTAATATCATATACATGCTGCACCATTTCATTACGGCTGACGTCCTCTGCAATAAAAGTCCTCATTTTTACATCCTTGATCGTGATCTTTTCTATCCGGATACGGCGATTTACCATCTCGACAAGTTTTTCCTGATCAATATCATTTCCCCAGGACTGGATTCGCTGCACTTTAATATTGTTCAGGTAAAATTCCAGTCCGCTGATCAATCCGTAGAAAGCCACTTCTGCAGTATTGGGAATGAAGGAAAATATGGTGTTTTTCAGATCATAATCTATGGCTTTGAGCACAGTATCAGAAAGTGAATATCCCAGGGCCTTCCTCTCCTGATAAATATCCTTATCGTTGCCCCTGGAAAAATAAATCCGTTCAAAACTGCATGCCTTTTTCTCCCTGGGTTCCAGGATCTGCTCCTCCAGTACGGTACCGTCATTCTTCACGATCAGGGCCTTGCCCGGGTCCAGTTCCCGGATATTTTCATAAGGAACATTAAAAGCAGTCTGAATCGCAGCCCGCTCTGAGGCCGCCACTACAATTTCCCGGTCATGATAAAAGAAGGAGGGCCTGATACCATTGGCGTCCCGGATGACAAACCCCTCGCCGCTGCCGGTCAGTCCACACACATGGAAGCCCCCGTCAAACAGGGAAAATGACTGCCGGAGCATACTGGCAATATCCAGCTCTTCGGGGTTGTTCTCATCTTCCAGCTTCATGAAATGCAGGAGCACTTCCAGCATAGCAGCCAGGTCGGAATCCCGGTTAAGCTGGCTGGAATCCATATTCAAGAATTCAAAAAGCTCTTTGACATTCACCAGGTTAAAATTGCCTGCTAAGGCGATATTTTGGGAAGGTACCGGGTGATGACGGACGAAAGGATGCAAATGCTCAATATTGTTCCGTCCCTGGGTGCCATAACGCAAATGACCCAGCAGCAGTTCTCCCAGGAAGCGGATATTGCCTTTCATCAAACCGGGATATTTGCTGATATCCGGCTGATTCTTTTCCGTTTCCCCGATTTCCTCATGGATGGTTGCGAAAAGATCCGATATGGGCTGGGAAGAATTACTTCTTATCCTATGCATGAAAGGATAGCCCGGTTCCGTATTGAGTTTGACTGCTGCTATCCCTGCTCCGTCCTGGCCCCGGTTATGCTGTTTTTCCATAAGCAGGTACAGCTTATTAAGACCATAAAATACGGTACCATACTTTTGCTGATAATAAGAGAAGGGTTTGAGAAGCCGGATGAAAGCAAGCCCGCATTCATGCTTGATGGCATCACTCATGGAATAGAAGGTAGATTAAACAACCGGCCCAAAATGGGAAAATGCAAAATTACGATTTTCCATCCAGGCGGCCATCCCAAACTTTCCCAATAAAATCCCTGCTAACCAGTCCGTTATAGGAAGTTACTGGGAAGCAAGGCCCTGCTGGTTCTTGTTGGCTGACTTCAGCCACCCGCTAATGCTGTTGCAACTTCTGTATTCGGGGGTGACCATGATGTAGAATTTAGGGATATTAACTGCAAACCATTTATTCAGGTCTTCAAATTGCTTTTGCCGAAGGGCTTCGGACTGGATCGTGCTGTAATCATCAGTCATATTTTCCTGATGAGGCTTAGAGCGGGATTTCAGGTAAATGATCCTGGCTGCTGTATTGCCTCTGGTGTCGCTGAAAGTGACCGGTCGGGATATTTCGCCAACTTTAAGGGAATCAACCATAAGTAATACAGATGGATCCAATTCTCCCTCGGTGAGAAAGGTGGAACCTTGCTGGTCGGTCTGCATACCTGCAAACATTTTGGCATTGGGATCATCGCTGTATTTCACTGCTTCCTGACCAAAACTGGCCTTCCCGGAAATGATCCTGGACCTGATTGTATCCAGCTTGGTCATAGCTGTTACAATATTATCCGTAGTAACCGGCGGGATCAGCAGGATATGACGCACTTCGGCATTGTCACCTTCCAGCTTAACCATTTGGATCAGGTGGTATCCAAACTGGGATTTAATCACCGGGGAAATCTCACCGTCCTTTAGCCTGAATGCAGCAGCCAGGAAATGCTGATCCATGTTCTGATCACCCCTGCTGATCGGGAATACGCCATCATTTTGGTTTCTGCTGGGATCCTGGGAATAGAGTACCATGATCGTCTGGAAGGAATATTGTCCGGATTCGATCTGTTTTCGGTAGTCTTCCAGCTGGTTGATCGTATAATCTTCCATTTCTTTGGATGCCTTGGGTTTAATGACGATAGTACCCACCTCAAGTTCAGACTGGAAAAAGGGAAGACTGTCTTTAGGAATCGCATTAAAATAATTCTTGATTTCTGTGGGGGTGATCTTTACCTCATCTATGATCTTCTTCCGCTCCGCCTCGGCCACCATATTATCCCGGATAGCAGGACGGTAGTCTTCCTTAATCTGATAAATGGATTTCCCTGCGACCTGTTCGAGCTTTTCCCTGGAACCATATAAACTAATGAAATACCGTATCCGGTTATCCAGTGTGCCTTCCACATCATCGTTATTTATGGGCAAACTGTCGAGTTCACCCTGCAGAATGAGTGCCTTTTGATCCATAAGTTGTTCCAGAATAGCGCATTTGGCTGAGGAAGGCAGCGGCGAGGGGGCGTCCTTCTGCAATTGATCGAACTGCTGGTTTATATCTGAAGCCAGGATGATTTTACTACCAACGATTGCCACGATCCGGTCAGCCACGATCGGTTTACCCTGGTAAGCCGTTGTTTGGGCACTTGCCAGAATGCCTGTACCGAGGCAGAATATGGGAATCAGTATGCTTTTCAATAATCGCATAGTCAAAATTACCGGAAAAGCTGTTCTAATCAGGGGATCCTGCTCTTTATTTAACAAAATATTAGTCGGAAGTATTTTAAAGTGTCCTCTTTACTTCCACTTCTTCATATCCTTCAATGATATCCCCTGTTTTGACATCATTATAGCTGCGTATGGATAATCCGCATTCCATCCCTGCCGCAACTTCCTTCATATCATCTTTGAATCGTTTCAGTGAACCCAATTCTCCGTTGAAAACCACGATCCCATCCCGGATCACCCGGACCCGGGCACTGCGGGTGATTTTTCCTTCCAGCACCATACAGCCGGCAACTGTCACTTTTTCAAACCGGTAAGTTTCCTTTACTTCCGCATTACAAAGGATATTATCCTCTATTTTGGGTTCTAGCATGCCTTCCATGGCACTCTTGATTTCTTCAATGGCGTCATAGATAATCGAATAAGTCCGGATCTCTATATTTTCCTTTTCTGCCAACCTGGATGCCTGAGTGGATGGTCTAACCTGAAATCCTACAATGATGGCATCAGAAGCAGTGGCGAGAAGGACATCGGATTCTGTGATCTGGCCAACTGCCTTATGCACAATGTTCACCAGAATCTCCTGGGTAGATAATTGCTGTAAGGAATCACTCAGTGCTTCCACTGATCCATCGACATCTCCTTTGATGATCAGGTTCAGTTCCTTGAAATTTCCCAAGGCCAGGCGCCTTCCTATCTCATCCAGGGTAATGTGCTTTTTAGCCCGGATACCCTGTTCTCGCATGATCTGTGACCGGCGGTTGGCAGTATCTTTGGCATCAGACTCATCATCATACACCCGGAATGTTTCCCCAGCCTGCGGAGCTCCGTTAAGCCCAAGCAACTGTACCGGGGTTGATGGTCCGGCAAAATCCAGCTTTTGCCCACGTTCATTGGCCATGGCCTTCACTTTCCCGTAATTAGACCCGGATACCACCGTATCCCCGACTTTAAGGGTTCCGTTTTGCACAAGGACCGTGGCCACGAAGCCCCGGCCTTTATCCAGCGATGCTTCTATGATTGTCCCTGCAGCTTCCCGGTCCGGGTTGGCCTTCAGGTCCAGGACCTCCGCTTCCAAAAGAATTTTTTCCAGAAGAAGCTCCATATTAGTGCCATTTTTGGCGGAAATCTCCTGACTCTGGTATTTACCTCCCCAGTCTTCCACCAGGAGGTTCATGGCAGATAACTGTTCCTTGATCTTTTCCGGATTAGCCCCTTCCTTGTCAATCTTATTGATCGCAAAGATCATCGGGGCATTTGCTGCCTGTGCATGGGATATGGCCTCCCGGGTCTGTGGCATAATGGCATCATCTGCTGCAATTACGATCACGGCAATATCAGCCCCTTTTGCTCCACGGGCCCGCATGGCCGTAAAGGCCTCATGCCCCGGGGTATCCAGGAAACATATTTTCTTGCCAGAAGGCAAAGACACTTCATAAGCACCGATATGCTGGGTAATACCTCCCACTTCCCCCGCAACCACACTTGCACTCCGTATAAAATCCAGCAGGGAGGTTTTCCCATGGTCCACATGGCCCATGATGGTCACCACGGGCGGACGGGGCTTCAGATCTTCAGGATCATCTTCCTGTTGCTCTTCTTCCATCTCCTCATGCTCATCAATACCGATAAATTCAACTTCAAAGCCGAATTCCCCGGCAACCAGTTCAATCACTTCAGCATCCAGTCGTTGGTTGATGGAAACCATGATGCCAAGGCTCATACACTTGCTGATGACCTCACCAAAATTGACATTCATCAGGTTGGCAAATTCACTGACCGAGATGAACTCTGTAACCTGGAGCTTGTTGCCCACTTCTGCACCGCTGGCTTGGAGTTCGGCCATTTCCTCCCTTCTTGCCCTGCGGTATTTGGATTTAGCACTTTTACCACGGGCTGCTCCTCCGAGTTTAGCCAGGGTATCCTTGATCTTATCCTGGATTTCCTTTTCGTTAATTTCCTTATCCGGGGTATGTTGTCTGCGGCGGTCTGATTTTCGGCGGTCTCCCAGGCGGGTTTTACCCTTTTCCCCGCTGCGCCCCCCTTGCTGAGGCTGGAGTTTCAGCTGTTCGGGTTTCTTGTCAATGGGTATCCGTTTCCGCCTGCGTTTATCTTCCCGGCGGCGCACTCCCGGTTTGATATCCTTTTTATCCGGAACTGGAAGGGAAATTTTTCCAACCAGTTTGGGTCCGGAAAGCTTATCTGCTTTTATATTTTCAATGACCGGAGCTGGCTCTCCCTCCTCAGTAGCTGGAACAACAGGTTCAGTTACCGTCGCTTCCGGAATATTAATTTCGACTGAAGATTCCTCTGTCCCGGATTGAACCGTGGCCGGCTCCTCAGTACTTGCAGTTTTCTTTTTCTCTGTCCCTGCTTTTTTTGGACGGGTAGCCAGATTCATGGCTTCCAGGTCAATGGTGGCCACTACTTTTGGTCCGTCTATCTTAGGCGCTTCGGTCCTGGGAACTTCGGTTATTTGGGTGGAAATTTCGGGCCTCAGAACCTCGGGGCGGGACTTCTGGGTCTCCTTTACCGCTTCCTTTGCCGGATCCCTATCTTTTTTCTTAAAAGTGATCTCCTCATCTTCCCGCCTGCGGCTTCCCCCTTCCCCACCTGTCCCCTTGGGCAGATCAATCTGATCGCTTTTCTTTTTATTTACTTTGTCCTGCTGGAATTCCTGCTGCAGGGCGGTGTACATTTCTGCGGAGAGCTTGGTGGTGGTTTTAGCCTCACCCAGGGCAAAGCCCTTGCCGTTCAGAAATTCTACAAGGGTGTCCTTGCCAATATTGAATTCCTTGGCAGCAGCGAGAAGACGGGGGATGTTCGTTGTTTCTGGCATTAATTGATCTTCGTAGTTTAATTAAGGCAAACCTGCAGAAGCCATGCTTCTGCAGGGAAACCTTAGTTTTCATCTTTTTCAAATTCTTCCTTCAGCACCCGCCTCACTTCCTTGATGGTTTCTTCTTCCAGGTCTGATCTCCTGGCCAGTTCCTCGGCAGAAAGTTCCATCACGCTCCGGGCTGTGTCACAGCCTATCCGCTTGAGTTCATCAATCACCCAGCCTTCTATCTCATCGGAGAATTCATCCAGGTCAATATCAAATTCCTCTTCCTCGGTCTCCGTGTCGCGGAACACATCAATATCGTATCCTGTCAATTCACAAGCCAGTTTGATATTAATGCCCTTTTTACCGATTGCCAGGGATACCTGGTCTGGTTTCAGGAATACAGAAACATGTTTTTCCTCAGTATCCAGATCCATGCTGGTGATCTTGGCCGGAGTCAGTGAGCGTTGAATCAGCAACTGGATATTATTGGTAAAATTGATAATATCAATATTTTCATTGCGCAATTCCCGGACTATCCCATGGATACGGCTCCCTTTCATTCCCACACAGGCGCCTACCGGATCTATCCGATCATCAAAGGATTCTACAGCCACTTTTGCTCGTTCGCCCGGATCACGAACGATCTTTTTGATCACGATTAGCCCGTCAAATATCTCCGGTACTTCGATTTCCAGTAATTTAGCCAGGAAGGACGAATGGGTCCGGGACAAGATAATAAGCGGGGTATTGTTTTTCATTTCTACTTTCTTCACCACTGCACGCACATTTTCCCCCTTCTTGAAATAATCGGAGGAAATCTGTTCAGACTTGGGGAGGATCAGTTCATTGCCCTCTTCGTCAAGCAACAGGATCTCCTTTTTCCAGACCTGATATACTTCGCCGGATACGATTTCCCCTACCCGGTCTCCATATTTCTTGAGCAGGATATTCTTTTTTAGATCTCCAATACGGGCGGCAAGGGTTTGTTTGGCTGCCAGTATTGCCCGGCGGCCAAAGTCAACAAGGTCAATTTCTTCATAAATTTCCTCTCCCACCTCATAATCCGGTTCGATTTTCACCGCTTCTAAATAAGCAATCTGGGCATTCGGATCTTCTACCTGACCATCTTCCACAATCATCCGTCTACGGATGATTTCCAGGTCTCCCTTTTCGGTATTAACAATCACGTCGAAATTCTCGTCAGATCCGTATTTTTTGCGCAGAAGGGTCTTGAACACGTCTTCCAGCACTTTCATCAGGGTAGGCCGGTCAATATTCTCGGCTTCCTTGAATTCAGTGAACGATTCAATTAGGTTAATGCTTGCCATCTGATTTAATTTTTAAATACAACAGACACCCTGGTATGCCTGATTTGATCAAAGGATATTAATACCTGCTGCCTGATCTTTTGTTTGCCAATGCTCATTTCCAAACTGATCCCCGATTCATCGGCCTGCATGAGTATTCCTTCTTTTACTGAACCATCTTCCAATTCGACTTCCACTCTACGGCCAATGTTCTTCCGGTATTGTCTCAGTAGCCTGAGGGGTTCTTCCAGCCCTGGAGAAGATACTTCCAGGGAAAACTCATCATTTTGGAATAACCCTGAATCCAGGAACTGCCGGTAAAGAAACCGGTTTACTTCTGTTAATTTCCGGATGTCCACCCCATTATCCCCATCAATGAATATCTTAACATTTCCAGTTGGCCTAATCCTTACCTCCACCACAAAATATTCCGGACTGTTTTTCAGGATTTGTCCGGTCATTTCCAAGATCCGGCTGATTTGCTCCTCGTTTTCCATTGCCTGAAATAAGAAGGGGACAATTTCTGTCCCCTTCCAAATGCCTTTATTTCTGGTGCAAATGTAAGCTATTTTATATTATATGAACTTGTTTTCAAAAATCTTTATCGGAACCAGATTCCCGGAAAAGGCATGATCTGTAGCCCATTCCTCATTATTTATTCACTTTAAATCATCATATTACACATTTAATTTTGAAGCTAAATATGGCTTTATAAGATTTACCTAAAAAAGTCAAAAATTGGAATTCTCCAAAAGTTAACTTTGTTCCCACAACATGATCCCCCTCCGGCCTCGAGCTTTCGTTAACAAACTGAAACAGTTGAATGTTGAACTGATTTGCTGGGTAAGTGGCTTGGTTTACCTGGCGGGTACAGATCCTTCCCATCCCCACCTGAGCATCTGCCCCCTTAAATTTCTGGGATTCCGGTATTGCCCAGGCTGTGGTTTGGGCAGGTCAGTTTCCTATCTCCTTCATGGAAGCCTGTTACTCTCCTTACAAACCCATCCCCTGGGAATATTTGCTTTTTTGGTATTAATTCACCGGATTTTTATACTTTCAAAATATCAATACCGCCTTTTTTTCACCTAAAAAGCCCAATTATTATGGACCCCAATTATTTTGCCACCCTTCCCGGGCTTGAACATGATGAATTGATGTTCCTTCAAAACATCACCAGGGAGATGACCAGTGATCAGCATAGGAATTTTTTTATGATTTATCAGGGAAGGAGAAGGGATCCCCAGACCATTCTCATCTGCTGCATAGTTAGCTTATTTTTGCTTCCCGGTCTGCAACGGTTTATGCTCAACCAGATCGGTATGGGTATCCTTTTCTTTTTTACTCTCGGACTTTGTTTTATCGGCAGTATCATCGATCTGGTCAACTACCGCCGGCTGACCCTGGAATTCAATCAGCAGGAAGCCGCCCTATCGGCGGCAATGGCGGGTAACTTTCCCCCAAATCCAAGGTAACCCTGAGAAATAGCTGCAATTATTAATATAAATGCAAAATTACCCTTCCTGAAAGGCCCAAATTAACTATTTCCCTTATCTTTGATCCCCTATGTATAATATATTTGACTACGCAATTGAGTTATTTTTTGTCTGGCTCATTTACAAATTGGTGGTTGAATTCATTGTGCCGGTTTACCGTTCCACAAAACACATCCGTAAACAAATGCATGATGTCCACCGCAATATGCAGGATCAGTTCCGCCAACAACAGCAAACCCCTTCGAATAATCCTCCACCCCAGCCCGGACCTCCTATTGAAAAGGAAGGGGAATATATTGAATTTGAGGAAGTGAAATAATTGTTTTTCAACGAAGTAGATTTTTCTTTTATACACTTTTTGGACCAGGGATCTCAGCCAAATAATCCAAATAGGGTATGGGGTTGCTTAAGAGATATTGCGTCAATACCCGGGAAACTGGCTTTCGGTGTCCTATAGGATTGGATTAATAAGCCCAGTCAAAAAACCTACCTACAATTCCAACCCCTATTTTATTCAGGAGCTGAAAGATCCGGTCTATATTGAATGGTACTCGCTTTGTATTTCTTGAATTCAAAATACCGGAACAGGGTTTCCGGATTAATTCCAGGGGGAAAGGCAGATCCAAAAACCTGGCATTCCAGACATGGATAATTTTTCAGTAGGTCAGGAAGGTGTTCAATTGTCCCTCAGATAACCTGAATAAACCAACCGGATTGACCTTACCGGTTTCCAGAATGCCGAATCAGGGACTTAAGTGGAATTATGTATATTGCTCCTGGAATCCCATGAATCCAAGATCAGCAAATACAAGTTAGGCTTTTCTGTAATCCATGTTAATCAATAACCCTCCCTAACTGAAAATAATATTTCATGGTAATGCAGTCAGGCTATTAAATCTGAACGCTTAAATAAAGACTTTTTGCTTAACAAAATCTGGATTCCACCATTAGTGGAAATTCCCTTAAGTTGAACCGATGAGATTGTCCCCTTTACATGCTTTCCCGTTTTTGATACTGCTTTTGATTGCCTGTCATTCAACAACTCCAACAACAGATAAAGAAGAAATCAAACACGGTGAAAACCTGGCAAAAACATATTGTGCCTCATGTCATATGTTCCCGCAACCCGATCTGGCCGATAAAAATACCTGGATGTTCCACATCCTGCCGGGGATGGGTCCCAGGTTGGGGATATTTCATTTTGGATTTCTTCCATATAATTATGAGAAGAATAACCCAAACCTGCCCAAATATTTTTACCCTTCTAAACCCGAATTAACTCCAGAACAATGGAAGGCCATCGTAGATTATTATCAAACGCTGGCCCCGGAAAAGCCATTGCCTCAGCAAAGAAAGGATTCCATTACCATGGGACTTAAAGTATTTGCGGTGGAAATCCCAGATTTCCGCCTTACCCACCCCCCGGTCACCTGTTGTGTAAAAATTGATCCTGGAAATCATTGTGTTTACATATGTGATGGATTGGACAACCAGATAAGGGTTTTTGATAAGAACCTGCATTTCCAATCATCTGCCCGAAGCAATTCTCCGGTTACCTGGATCAACTTTCCGGAAGGTGCCAATCTACCAGGTCCACGAAAGGGTATCCTGACGGATATCGGTATCATGCGCCCCACCGAACAACATGTGGGCAGTATTCAGGAACTGGATGTGCTGGGCAATAACAAAATTGCTATTCCCGCATCTAACTTACAGGACAGTCTTCACCGGCCGGTCCAGATCCTTGAAGCAGACCTTAACAATGACGGAAAAAAGGATTTGTTGGTTTGTGATTTCGGAAATCAGACTGGAGAGTTATTTTGGTTGGAAAATATGGGCAACGGAAAATATATAAAACACTTGCTCAGAGCACAGCCCGGGGCGATCAAAGCTTATATCCGGCCGAATCCCAAAACCGGCTTACCGGATATCTGGGTGCTTTTCGCACAAGGGGATGAAAGTTTGTTCCTGTATAAAAACAAAGGCAACGGAAATTTTGAAGAAAAAAGATTGTTACACTTTCCGCCAATTAATGGTTCCACTTATTTTGAACTGGATGATTTCAATGGAGATGGATATCCGGATATCCTATATACCTGCGGAGATAATTCTGATTATTCCAGGATATTGAAAAAATATCACGGGGTTTATATTTTCCTTAATGATGGACATGATCATTTCAAGCAGAAATACTTTTTCCCAATTAATGGCTGTTATAAAGCAGTAGCCAGGGATTTCCAGCATAATGGCAGGCTTGACATAGCTGCAATTTCATTTTTTGCAGATTATGCCAGACAGCCTCAGGAAAGCTTTGTATACCTGGAAAATGAAGGTAATTTCCATTTTAAACCATATTCATTACCCATTTTTCAATTAGGACGATGGATATCAATGGATGTAGGAGATATTGATGGGGATGGAAAACCAGATATTATTCTCGGCAATTTCTCAATCGGACCATCCAATATAAAATCGCCCTTTAACTGGACGCAGGGCCCTCCTTTTATTCTTTTGAAAAATATATCCGGGAGAAAAAATCCAGCAATTGCTCCCTAATTATTAATTTTGACATCCTTTATTGTCTCTTATCAACAGATAAGGGAGGTCCCATAGCTCAGCTGGTTAGAGCACCTGACTCATAATCAGGGAGTCACTGGTTCAAATCCAGTTGGGACCACTTGTAAATCAATTATTTATAATAGAATAATTCGAAGGTGTTTCTATAATTGCATACAATTTGCATACATTGAAGAATTTAACAAGTAGAAACAAAGAACATTTTCCGAGCAATTTAATATTAAATTTTGCCAAAAGTAATATTCGCAAAATGAATTTACTATTGCTGTTAATCAGAGGGTCGCTGGTTCAAGTCCAGCAGGGGGAGCACGGTATGGGTAAGGGTTTCATCCGATTTATTGGAATTATTTTAAAAGCCATTTGCACACAATTTGCACACAAAAGCATACAAAGCCAATTATAAAGTAAACCCCGGAATTCCCCATCTATTTGGATAAAATCCATTCTCAAATTTTTCGGACCCCTTAGTGTGTGCCTTGAAGCGGAATCATCCGCAAGCTGTTAGAGTGATGGTGGCAGGACCACCTAAGGAGATGTCAGACATATCCTTCAAATCATTTGTGGTGGATCTGTACCAAAGTCAGTTGCCTACCTTTTTATAAGGACATAGGCTTACACTTCGAGTGTGCAGAGGAAATTTTATTATTTTTAATAACATCAACAAAGCAAAGCAATGCGTAATTAAATATTTTTAGAGGAAATTAGTGGAATGCTAAATATTGTACCTCTTGACTACTTAGGACTCGGTTATAGATTCTGATATCATCAATTTCTCCTCTAAAATAATCATTATAAGTTCCAAATTGATCAAATTCATACCCAATTGTAATTGGTCGTGAATTTGAAATTGTATTAAACAATATACTTATAGAGGAAACTAATTGACCATTTATGAAATACTGAAGAATTTGAGTTTGTGAATTGTATGTAACTACAAAGTTATACCATTCTTGTGCGGATACAATTCCAGCTATGCCTGGATAAGTATTTGTATTGAATTGATTGTTAGTCTGATAATTAACAATTTGGGATGTAAAATTATGATTAGGATTCCATATCCCTAACGTCCAACCATCATTTCCTTCATTATAACATTTTGAAAGAAGCATTGACGCATTAAAACTTGTAGCAAGTGAATCTAAATAGAACCAAGTTGAAATACTAAAACTACCTACTAAATTCAAACTTTGTGAAGGAGTAGTAACAATAATATTTTCATTTGTTCCAAATTGATATGCTGAATTTAGATTTCCAAATCTATCAGTAGCTAAGATAGCTCCTTGCACTGTTCCATTGTTTCCATTACCACTACTATCATTTGCATTTCCTGTAAATGGATAATATGCCAATAAACCATTCGTAAGGCTTGAAGGAAGACTTGTTAGCTGTTGTAGAATGGCATTTAATTCTGCTAATAAAGTTTTATATTGTTGAGTTAAGATAGAAATTTGAGAATTGATTGAAGTAACATTGACATTTGTTGAAGTAAGCTGAATATTCAATTGATTTATCTGAACTATTATTAAAGTAATCTGAGTTTTCAGAGAGTCAACTGTTACAGTTAGATTTCCAAAGTTTAGATTAGTAGTTGTCAATGCAGTAGAAAGTGAATCAAATCTTAATTGTAATAGAGATAATGACAATTTTAATGAATCAATTTGAGGCAAATAGTTTACTTGTTTTTGGCATGAAGTCGTATATATACATAAAGCAATAAGAATTGTAACGATACTAAGTGATAACTTTTTCATATACTTTATATTTTAATGCTACCTACTAAGAATGTGTGGATATTCCAGAATATCAAGCGAAAACTTTATTTTAATTTTTGATATGTGAATTCAACAAATAAGTGCACCTATTTGGATGTAAATTGATTGCATTTTACTAAATGGGAAAGACGATAAATTCCTCTTGTATCATAAATATATTTATTATACCCTTTTCGTCCAAAGTTGCATATACGACTTAAATGCGTCAAATTAATAGAATTAAATTTTAAATCCTAACCTGGCAAAGCCAGAACCAAAATTTAACGATTTTAAGAAATCGTTAAATTAGTATAAAAAAAATGGAACTTCTAAATGAGAGATATTCAGATAAGATATCAGGGATATTGAACTGTTACGATCGCATAGTAATA
>DATLTB010000048.1:0-24549 GCA_035533815.1 Chitinophagaceae bacterium | reverse complement strand
AAGTATCAAACCGGGCATTCCAAAATTCTCGATAGATCCCTACCCAATCTGACACTTCGTGCAATTTCTCCAATTTAGCCTCATAATATCTTTCCCGCCCTTTCTGAGAAATAATTATCAGACCACATTCTGTCAGTATTTTTACATGCTTATAAATGGCGGTACGGCTCATGCTAAAATTTCCCGCCACTGCGTTAACATTTAGCGATTGATGCGCAATCAAACCGATGATTTCTCTCCTGGTTGGGTCGGCTATTGCCTGAAATATATCTCTTCTCATAAAAAATGAAACCTTTTGGTTGCAAATTAAATGAAACCTTTTGGTTGTACAAGTTTTTTTTAATACCCCTCAAAGAACATTTTTACTCATTTTTAATATTCGATGACATGTTTTTATATAATTGTATTTTATATAATTATACAATATAAATAATATATATATATATGTATTAGGAAATTCCAATTTTTATAACTCCAAAGGAAATATTGGAAAGTAATAGCAAATGGGAAGAAATATCCAAGGCAAAGCAGGTTAGAAAGATAACTCTAGATATTGGTCGGTCTCCTTTAAAGGAAGCCATAAAATAAATATGGTGCTGATAAACTGGAATTACCTGGAATATTTTCTATCTTGTATACTTCTTCTTATCCAAGAACAAAAAGTTTAATGGGGTCGGAAAATTAATATCCTAAAATCAATTTATGTATAAAAAAATGATATCAATCGCGTGGCTTTTTATTATATGCCAACTGGGTTCCAACCAGTCCTGGGCCCAGGTTATTAACAAACTCACTGCAAAGGAAAAGAAAGAAGGATGGAATTTGCTTTTTAATGGTAAAAATTTAATGGGCTGGCATTCATACCTGGAAAATCGACCTGGCGTGGACTGGCAGGTGCAAAATGGCTCCATTGTATTGATTAAAAATGCAAAAAGCTCTGCCCGTGATTATGCTGACCTTGTCTCAGATCAGGAGTTTGGAAATTTTGACCTTAAAGTACAATGGAAGCTAAAACCCTGCACTAACAGCGGGATCATGTTTTATGTGCATGAATCACCCAAGTATAAGGAAACTTATGAAACCGGCCCTGAGATGCAAGTGGTGGACAGGAACTGCAGCCCGGACAGCAAGCTTCTTCTTCACCGGGCAGGTGTGCTTTATGACCTGATATCAGTCGACACAGAAACAGTAACTCTGGGTGGAATGTGGAACCAGGTTGAAATAATCTGCGACCATGGTCATCTAATATTTTACCTTAATGGTTATAAAGTGGTGGATACACAATTGTGGAATGCCCATTGGAAAGAATTAATTGCTCACAGTAAGTTTGCCCGAATGCCGGGTTTTGGAACTTTTCATTCAGGTCATATATCCTTCCAGGGCACTGAACGGGAGACCCAGGTATGGTTCCGTAATATTAAAATCCGGAAGTTATAGCGTATGATTTCAAGGATATGGTAAAATTGACGATTCTGCATATTATCAGCTTCCCTTCAAGCCTGATTTCCAAAAAAATAAAAATATGACTGAAAGAAAACATCCATTCGGAAATAAAACAATGAGCAGGGGTAAGTTTATCAAAAACACTGCTTTGGCAGCAGCCGGCTTTTACATCATTCCTCGTCATGTTCTTGGGGGGAAGGGTTATGTAGCCCCAAGTGATAAATTGTATATCGCCGCAATCGGTTGCGGGGGTGAAGGAGAAAATGATATTCATCATTATGCCAATGCTCCATTGAAGAATGCCGAAATAGCCTTTCTATGTGATGTGGATGACCGGATGGCTGCTCCCAGACGGAAAGAATTCCCTAAAGCAACCTTTTATTATGACTGGCGGGAAATGTTTGAAAAAGAACATACTCATTTTGATGCTGTTTCCGTAGCCATCCCGGATCACAATCACGCCATCGTAGGATTAAATGCCATGCAACTGGGTAAACATATTTATTTGCAGAAGCCCCTTGCTCATGATATATATGAAGCCCGCATCCTGACAGAGGCAGCAAAAAAATATAAAGTGGTCACTCAAATGGGAGATCAGGGAGCCTCCTGCGAAGGGGTTCGAACCCTCAGGGAGTGGTTTGAAGCAGGTCTGATCGGCGATATACTCAAGGTATATAATTGGACTAACCGGCCTGTCTGGCCCCAAGGGATACCATGGCCCAACCAACATCCCCCCGTGCCCAAAGAGTTGAACTGGGATCTTTGGCTGGGTACTGCTGAAAATGCAGATTATATTGACAACCTGGTCCCGTTTAACTGGAGGGGTTGGTGGAATTTCGGAACCGGAGCCTTGGGAGATATGGCATGCCATATCATTGGCCCATCTTTTAAATTACTCCAACTGGGATATCCCACTGAGGTGACCTGCAATGCAAGCACTATTTATTCGGGTATATTCCAGGAAGCTGATTTCCCACAGAGCATACCGGTATCCAGCAAACTTCGATATAAATTTAAGTTAAAGGATGGCCGCGATCTGGAACTTTATTGGATGGACGGAGGGATGATTCCTGATCGTCCAGAGGAATTGGATCCGGATGTGAATGAAAATGAAGCACTGGCGGATACTCCTCAGCAAAATGACTATGAGGGAGGAAGCCTGTTCATTGGAACCAAAGGAAAGATTTCCTGCGGATGGGGTGGTAATAATCCCAGGCTGCTACCCCTTTCCTTGAATAAGGATATACAGGTTCCTAAAAAGTATCCCCGTGTGGAAGGGGACATGGATGGTCATTGGTGGCAATGGATCAATGCATGCATTGCCGGTTATGGAAATGCGGAAGTCGATTCTCCCTTCGAAGGTTATGCGGGTCCACTGACTGAAACTGTATTAATGGGAAATTTATTATTGCGTAGTTTTAACCTCCGGGAAAAAGTGATTAAAAACGATCCTGTTTATGGAAAAATGGAGCAATACAATACTCCTGGGCGATATATTACCTATAAATGGGATGGAGAAAATATGAGAATAACCAATTTTGAGCCTGCCAATCAATTTGTAAAAAGGGAATATAGAAAAGGATGGGGAGAGCTCACACTTTGATAGCCAATACTGCTTGAGAAATCCATCTCCAGGTCATGGCGATTCCGGTTTTTTGATGAATCAGCCTGCATGATAATTTTTAGGGACCAAAGAATTGCTAGTTTGTTTTAATCAGTCCCCGAAGTTGATATGCCCAGCCTTCCCTGATAATAATCCATGATACGGTTATCCAGGATATAATTATATTTTGCAGCAATCAGATTCAACCTGGCTTGATTTAACAGATTTTCTACGGTAATATAATCCACGGAGTTTATGGAACCTGCATTAAACTTTACCCCTGCCTCACGAAAAGATTCTGCATAATCCTTCACCTGGTCCTCCAAATTCAGATATGAACTGTAAGCATTGGTCATATTAAGATAATCCTGTTCAATAGCCTGTTTCAACTGTATCTTGGCGGTTTTTAGCTGGAATTCAGACTGATCTTCGGTTATTTTTGCCTGGGCTACTTTTCCCCGGGCCTGCAGGCGATTGATAATCGGTATTTGCAGGGTAAGTCCAATATAGGAATTAAAATTATTGTTGATCTGTTTCTGGTATGGTATCATCAAGCTGTTATAATTTGAAACAGGGCCATATACCGGGTCCTTAGCGTTATTAATCATCACATAATTGCTGGTGAGTTCATCCGATGTACTGATCAATTCCTGGGAACTGGCAACACTGGAATAATTGGTAGCCAACCCACCATTCAGGGAAATGACCGGAAATAATTGTCCCCTGGCAGATTTCAGACCTTCTTTCGCACTTTCTTCATGGAGCTTTGCTGCCCGGACAAAAGGTAGATTTTTCAAGGCATACTGATAAATCCGGTCAACTGAATCACTGTAAAGTATCATCGACGAAATTTTCAGCGGTTCTAATTGCATAGCTGTATCAAAAGGAATGTTCATCTCCTGGGAAAGGGTCAGTTTTGCCGTTAATAATGCATTGCGTGTATTGAGGACCTGAATCAGGCTGCTGTTTAACTGACCCTTTTCATTATACAGGTCTGAAGGGGCTATTGCGCCCTGGTTATTCAATGTGGTTAACCGGTCCGTCTGCTCCTTATTGACGCTGGCCTGGGACAATGCATTATCCAGTTGTTCCTGCAGATTCAACACGGCCAGATAATCCAGGATTACTGTTATGGCTGTCTGGTCCCGGGTCTGTTGCCAATCCATTTTCCCTGCCTGGTATGCCAGTGAACTTTGTCTGATGTAGTTATATATGCTGAATCCGTTCCATAGGACAATACTGCCGGTAATCTGATAATTGTCTGCCGTGTTCCCCTGATTGATATAGGCGTTCGTGAAAGGGTTGATGCTTTTCCCATTAAAGATAGACCGGGAGAAAAATCCATTTACACTGGGCAGCATATTCCCAATTGCTCCCTCAAGGTTCACCCGGTCATTTAGCATGGTAAACTCAGATTGTTTTACCAAGGGGTTATTCCGGATGGCCATTTCGACACATTGTTGCAGCGTATAATCTCCCTCAGATAGCGTCTTCTGTCCATTGCATATTAATCCGAATAAAAAAAATGGTGCTAATATTAATAAAAGCAATCGGGCTATGTTCGATCTCTTTTTTTCCATTTTATATGATTTGACATTATTCTTCTTTATCAATGTGGCCATCCAGCAGATGAATGATCCTTTTCCCATATCCTGCATTTTTTTCTGAATGGGTGACCTGGATGATGGTCACCTCATCTTCGCTGTTCAGTTTCTTAAAAAGATTCATAATTTCGTCCCCCTGTCTAGAATTCAAATTCCCGGTAGGTTCATCCGCCAATAGCAACTTCGGTCTGCAGATCAATGCCCTGGCAATTCCGACAAGTTGCTGTTGCCCTCCGGAAAGCTGGGCCGGGAAAAGATCCTTTTTACCCACTATTTGAAAACGGTCCAGCATATCAGCGACCAGGGCTTTCCTTTCGGCTGATTTAATATTATGGTAGATCAGGGGTGTCTCAATATTCTCATAAACCGTAAGTTCATCAATCAGGTGGTAAGCCTGGAAAACAAAACCTATGTACTGCTTAGTCAGGTTTGACCGCTGTTTTTCCTTCAGCAGATGAACTGCTTCTCCCATAAAATACTGATACCCTTCAGTAGGTTCATCAATGAGTCCCAGAATATGCAACAAGGTGGATTTGCCGGAACCGGAAGGGCCCATGACGGACACAAATTCCCCTTCCCGGACAGAAAGATTTATATCCTTCAGTACATAATTTTTGTTCCCTCCGGTCATATACCATTTGGAAATATGAGTTAAGTCTATCATTTACCCGATTTTAACAAGCTTAAATCATCCAGCATTAATCTCTGAAGATCAAATCATATTGTTTAATCCTATTCTGATCTTAATGCCTGAACCGGATTTGTCATCGCTGCCTTAAGGGTTTGCATACTGATGGATACCAGTGCTATGCAAATCGCCAGAAATCCCGAAAGCAAAAATATCCTCCAGGAAAGGGCAACATGAAAAGCAAAACCCAGGAGCCATTGATTCATAGCCCACCAGGCTATCGGTGTGGCGATTACCAGGGCGATCAGTACAAGCTTTAACAGATCAGTTGACATCATGGCAATTATTCCCATCACTGATGCTCCTAGGGTCTTTCTGATCCCGATTTCCCGGAAACGTTGTTCAGCTGCATAGGTGACCAGACCGAACAATCCCAAACAGGCGATAAAAACAGCCAAAATCGCAAATGAGATGAATATTTGTCCTGTCCGCTGTTCGGACTGGTAAATCCGGTTGAAATCATCATTCATAAAAGAATAGCTGAAGGGTTGACCAGGTGCCATGGAACTCCAAATGCCGTTAATCCGATGGATCAGACCCTGGATATCAGCGGTATTTATTTTCAAGGCAATGCTCCCTTCATCTGTGCCGAGTATCAAGGCCATGGGAGTAACCTGTTGGCGGAGGGAATTGAAATTAAAATCCTTCACCACCCCGATCACATTCCAGGCAATTGTGGCATCCAAATGATTACCTACAGGTTGAAATAGTTTTTTGTTGATCGGATCCTTCCATCCCAGCAATTTGACTGCTGCTCCGTTCAGTATGACCGCATCTGAGTCTGAAGGGAACTGGCTGGAAAAATTCCTTCCCTGAACGATCTTCATGGAAAGAACAGGTATATAGTTTTCATCAATTTTCCACCATTGCATGGATATGGCATCCTGAGGCGCCAAGGTTGGGCCCTTAAATAATGTCGTCTCATCATCGTTATTAGCCGTGGGCAAAAAACCGGTCATGGTGACTTCCGACACTCCTGCCAGCCCGGAAATATCCGCTCTGAAAGCCGGGGCTTGATTTCCGAGGGGATAACAATTATTAATGATCAAAACATGATTTCGGTCATAACCAAGGTCTTTGTTTCGGATATAGCTCAGCTGGCTATAAATGACTATTGTACCTACGATTAAAACAATGGAGATGACAAACTGGAAAACTACCAGGCTGTTTCTTAGCCAGCCACTACGAAATCCACTGGCAAGTTTTCCTTTTAACACCTCGACAGGCCGGAATGAAGACAAAAAAAATGCCGGGTAGCTGCCTGCCAGAAGACCTACAATTAGCAATAAAATCAACATTCCAGGGATCATTTCTGGATCTCGGAATAAATCGAGATGCAGCTTTTTACCTGCCAGCTCGTTAAAATACGGCAATAGTAAGGTGGCTAAAAGGATGGCAAATAGCATGGCGATCCCGGTGATTAATAATGATTCTGCTAAAAATTGTGTAATCAGGTTACTGCGCAGCGATCCAAGGACTTTCCGGATACCCACCTCCCTGGCTCTTCCGGATGAACGCGCGGTAGATAGGTTCATGAAATTTATACAGGCAATCATCAGAATAAATAAAGCTATTGCGGAAAAAATATAAATATATTCCACATCGCTGTTGGCTCCAATTTCACCTACCTTATTGGAATAAAGATGTATCCTTCCCAGGGGCATCAGGCTAAACTTCATATAATTGTTTTTAGCCTTTAACTGATCCAGGTTGACATGCATCAACTGCTCTACCTGGGGACCCACATATTTGCGGACCATCCCCGGAAACTTCGATTCAAGGGATACCGGACTAGTTCCTTTTCTCAAGAGAATATAGGTGTTAAAATTACTGCGAAGCCAATTATTGCTTCGGCTTCTCCTTTGCGAGGACAAGGGCAGGAAAAAATCGAAATGAAAATGGGATCGGGAAGGAATATCCCTGATCACCCCGGTTATCCGGTACAAAGAGCTATCATTGATCAGCAATGTTTTTCCAATCACTTCAGTAGAATTGAAATATTTCATTGCCATCGAAGCGGTGATCACTATACTGTTTGGGGCGACAAGGGCTGTGGCCGGATTACCTGCAATCATTGGCAGAGTAAATACCTTAAACAGGGTAGAGTCCGCAAAGATGACCCTGCTTTCCTGTATATTTTCATTTCCCTTTTTCACCAGGATTCCTCCTAAGCTCCGGAAACGGACATACTGTTCCACTTCGGGATCATCTTTCTTCAACACTGGTCCGAGAGGTGCCGGTCCCACTGCCAGGATCAAATTCGACCCTCCAAAACGGATATTGCAGTCCAACCGGTATATCCGGTCAAAATGCTTGTTGTACCGGTCATAGCTTAGTTCATGTTTGACATACATAAGGATGATCATGCAGGTAGCCAGTCCAATAGCCAGTCCAAGTATATTGATCGCTGAAAAACCTTTGCTCTTCCAGATATTCCGTAGGGCTACTTTAAAATAGTTCCTGATCATAGAAATAATATTTAATTTTTTCCAAACCAATACCGATCACCCCGAAGTAAGTCTTAATAATTAATATCCCTTTGTTGTAATCTCTTCTTTCAAACATTAAAAGCTAATTATCCCTATTTATTCCCCATCAACCCTGTTTCATTCTCTGCGAAGGCTGTTTACCGGATTGGCAACCGCTGCCTTTAGGGCCTGAAAGCTGACCGTCATCAGCGTAATCAGGATAATTGCCAAACCTGCTGCAGCAAATACCCACCAGTGTAGTCTGACCCGGTAAGCATAATCCAGAAGCCAACGGTGCATAATCCAGGCTGAAACCGGAAATGCGATTACACAGGACAACACCGTTAAGCGGAGAAATTCCCCGGATAATAATCCGGTTATACCTGAGAGAGTGGCTCCAAGCACTTTGCGGATCCCGATTTCCCTAGTCCTGCGTTCAGCAGTGAAGGCCGCCAGGCCGAAAAGGCCGAGGCAAGAAATGAAAACCGCCAGGCCGGTAAATAATGCAGCCAGCTTACCGATTAAAGTTTCAGTCTTAAAAAGCTTGTCAAACTCGGTATCAGCGAAATAATATTCGAATGGATAAGCCGGTGAATTGGCCCTGATGACAGAACCGATACTGCTGATGGCCTTGCTCAGGTCCTTCCCCGGATTTAACCTGACATACAGATAAGAAGTAAAGGCTGGATTGCAGAAAAAGATCAATGGGTCCGCTGAACTGTACATGTTATTGTAAATAAAATTCTGAATGATCCCGATAATCCTGAAATGCTGGGTGCCCCTGGTGACAATCGTTCCGATCCGGCCATCCCTTCCCATCAGGGAAGCCAGGCTTGCATTAATGATGATATCAGTACTGTCATAACCTGCATCCCGGATAAAATCCCGGCCAGTTTGCAATTTTATCCCTATCGTCCCCAGAAATCCCGGACTCACCCACTCCTGGCTGATCAGTATATCTTTCCCCGTACTTTTGCCCGGCCAGCTGAAACCTCCCCCGTTTGAGTCAATATTAAATATGATCTGATTGCTGGAAGCTACATGCTGGGCATATCCGGTCGCCAGGAGCTCCTCCCTGACGGCACTGAAATGCCGGATGATACTTTGGCGGATCGGGATATAGATCAAATTCCTCCTCTGGTAACCAAGATTTCGTTGTCTGACATGCTGCACCTGCTGGAAAATGATCACCGTGCAGATGATCAATATGGCGGAAACAGTGAACTGTAACACCACCAGGCTCCTGCGGATAAAACCCGCACTGTTTTTATCATTGATTCCCCGGAGTGCCCGGACTGGATTAAAGGAGGACAGGTAAAAAGCAGGATAGCTTCCGGAAACCAGGCCGCAGACTATCCACAAAGCGAATAACCCTGCCAAATGGGCAAACCGGAAAACATGTAACGACAAATGCCGGTCAACCATTATATTGAATGCCGGCAGGGTGATCCAGACCAGAAATATGGCCAATAGAATGGATATAAAAGTCATCATCATGGATTCAGCTATAAAGCGGGTCACCAGTTGCGCTTTCCCCGAACCCAGGGTTTTACGGATGCCCACTTCCCGGGTCCGGAGGCCGGAGCGGGCTGTTGCCAAATTCATGAAATTGATACAAGCCAGTAATAGAATGATCCAGGCGATCAGGGTAATCAGCCGGACATATTTGATATCGCCTCCCGCCTGTTTCCCGTTTTCAAAATGACCATATAAATGCCACCTGTCCATGGGAAATAAAAATAACCTGGCTTTCGCCGAACTATCCTTGGCCTCAATGAACCGGTAAATCATTTTATTGATCTGGGTAACATCCGCCCTGGGATCCAGTTTAACATAAGTTTTAATACCATTGTTTCCCCAGTTGAGCAGCCAGGGATTCTTTTCCCTGTAAATCTGCATTGGCATCAGCCAATCCGGCCTGAAGGAAGAGTTTCTGGGATAATCCTTCATTACCCCGGTGATGATATACTCCTGCTGGTTATCCACCCTGAGTTCCCTGCCCAAAACCCGGACCGTTCCAAAGAATTTCAGGGCCATTTTCTTTGATATCACCAGGGAATGCAGCTGGTCAAATGCCTGGGCAGAATCTCCCTGAATAAAAGGACTTCCGAACATGGAAAAATAGCCGGTATCTACATAGATCCCGTGTTCATAGATTGATTTGCTCCCCAGGGAAAACAAGGAACGGTTATCCCAGGTAGTTGCCGTTGTATGCTGCAAACCTGGGATTTCCGACCTGAGCGCAGGAGCAAGAAGAACGGGAGTAGACTGAAAGGTATTGGTAACTCCGCTGTAAGTCTGATTATCCATCACCTCATAAAGCAGGCTATTTTGGGTAAACTGGTGATCAAAATCCAGCTCATCTTCCACCCAGAGTAAAATCAGGATGGCACAGGCGATACCGACCGCCAGGCCACAGATATTCAATAAGCTATAAGCCCCATGCCTTCGGATACTCCTCCAGATATGATTTAATTGGTTGAGCATCAGTTAACTCCTTTTAAAATAATATTTCCTGGCCTCGATATTCATTCGCGGTTTTAATTTTAACTTTCCTTTATTCTGTCCGCAATGATTTCACCGGGTTAGCCACCGCTGCTTTAATCCCCTGTGAGCTCACAGTCAGGAAAGCAATCCCGATAACCATAAAACCAGCCAGTAAAAAAATGCCTGGTCCCGGGTGAATGTGATAAGCAAATTTATTCAACCAGTTGTTCATGACCAGTAAGGCAACCGGGATCCCGATGATCATGGCCATGATCACCAGCTTGATGAAATCCCCCGAAAGCAGGGTCATGATATTCCATACCGATGCCCCGATCACCTTGCGGATGCCTATTTCCCGGGTTCTGGACTTTGTGGTAAAAGTGGCCAGTCCGTATAAGCCCAGACAGGATAATAAAATCGCCACCAGGGCGAAAAACCTGAATAAGTTTCCCATCCGCTGATCGGTACGATACATCCGGTCAAAACTTGCATCTAAGAACCGGTAGGCAAAAGGATATGATGGATTATACTGTTCCCAGACAGCCCTGGCAGCTGCAAGGGCCATGGCAGCATCTCTTCCGGTGGTTTTCACATAGAGTATACCAGGCTGCGGTTCATCATAGAATATCAGCGGTTCGATTTTTTGTTTCAGGGAAGCGTAATTAAAGTCCCGCACCACTCCGATGATGGTTCCCGTGTCTTGCCATAGGATGAATTTCTTTCCAACCGGATCGGTGATCCCCGCTTCTTTTACAGCAGTTTCATTGAGGATGACATGGGCAGCATCTGTGACTGACCCGCTGAAATTGCTCCCTTCCAGCATCTTCATCTTCATCAGGGGTATGAACTGTGCATTGATACCCATCGGGTGGATCATGAACATATTTCCCGGTGCTTTTCCATCCCACCAGGTATCCCCGGTAGCGGATCCAATATGGATGATATTGTCGTCCGCACCGGCCACTCCGAAGACACCCGGTTGTTGGAGCAGCTGGCTTCGGATTGCAGCATAATGAGACCCGATATTATTCATTTCCATGGTAAACACATAGGACCTATCAAAGCCTGGAGACCGGCTCCGGATAAAGTGCAGTTGCCTGCCGATAATCAAGGTTCCTGTAATCAGGATAACTGAGATAACGAACTGGGTAATCACCAGTACCTTGCGAATGGAATAGGTGCTGATTCCAGGAGTAAATTTTCCCCTGAGTGCTGCAACCGGGCGAAAGGAAGACATGAGCATTGCCGGATAAAGTGCGGAGGCAGCTAAGGTGCCGGCAATTGCCAAGATGAAAATCTTCCAGACTCCTGGGTCTTCAGGATTGAATACCATTTGCCTTCCACTGACCTGGTTATACAGGGGCAATAAAAGTATAATCAATATGATGGCCCCTGCAATGGCCATGATAAATAGCAGGATCGTTTCAATGATAAACTGTAAAAAAAGCTGGAACCTGGCAGCTCCAATGATCTTTCGGGTGCTCACTTCCTTTGCCCTGACCAGGGACCTCGCGGTGGACAGGTTGACATAATTGATACAGGAAATCGCTAAAATCAATAAGCCAACCATCAAAAATATCCTGACCGCCTGCATGGCAGAATCGTTCCCATCTGCCCCATACAGGTGCATATTCAGCAAAGGCTGGGGAGTAAAGAATTCCCCCTTCCCTTCCGGCCCTTTTTCTCCCTTGTAGATCCGGGTCAATTGCGCGCAAACGGTGTCGGCTGATATGCCTGCCTGCAGTTGAATGAAAATCTGATAGTTAAAGTTACCCAGATCCGTGTCAATCGTCTTCCAGGAACCATTTCCCAGGAAATTACGGGCCAACAGGCTCATAGGCATCAGCATATCATAGCGGATGCTGGAGTTCTCCGGAAAATCCTTCATGACCCCACTGATCACAAAATTGGTACTGTCATTGGCTACCAGGATCCTCCCCATGGGATTCTGGTTCCCAAAGAATTTCCTGGCGGTAGTCTCCGTGAGGATCAGGGAATGGTTACCGGTAAAAGGTTTTGCAGGGTTCCCATAAATCAAGGGAAAATCAAACATGGAAAATAATGCCGGGTCCACATATGCAGCCTGATTTCCCGTGAATGATTTTCTTCCATTGCGAAATAGCGTATATACATTATCAACACTTATCCTGACTGAATGAACCACTCCGGGGATATCCCTGGTGGCAAATATAGCCAGCGGAGAAGGGGATTCCCCTAGGGTAACCTGAGAATTTCCCGTACCTAAATGGGAAATGACCCGGAATATATTTTTTCCGTTAGGGTTAAACCGGTCAAAACTGAGTTCATCCTTAACCCAATATAACACCAGGATTCCCACGGCAAGTCCGGTGGCCATACCGAATATGTGGAGAATAGTATAAAATTTATTTCTGGTGATGCTTCTCCAGGCGGAGATCAGGTAGTTTTTGAACATGTCGTGAATTATTCTTGGCTGTTTATCGGATCAGCACCAGGGTGGCGGGTTGCCTGACTTTGGCTGAATTGATGGCCCTATCCCCTGTTGCAATCTGATACTGAGAGCGGGTTCAAACCAAAATGTTTTCTGTAACCGTCTGTCCATCCAGCATGCGGATGATCCGGTGACTGAACCGGGCATCGTGCTCACTATGCGTCACCATAACGATAGTTGTCCCCTGCTCATTCAGGTCCGTAAGGAGTTGCATGACTTCATTGCCATTGCTGGAATCCAGGTTCCCTGTGGGTTCATCGGCAAGGATCAGCCTGGGCCGGTTTACCACCGCCCTGGCCACAGCAACACGTTGTTGTTGACCTCCCGATAGCTGCTGGGGAAAATGGTTACGGCGGTGCATGATCTGCATTTTATCCAGCACCTCTTCCACCCTGGTTTTTCGCTCACCAGATTTAACCCCGGTATAAATGAGGGGGAGTTCCACATTCTCAAAAACCGTGAGTTCGTCGATCAGGTTGAAACTCTGGAAGACAAATCCGATATTATGTTTGCGCAGGCTGGCCCGCATACGCTCATTGTAATGGGCAACCTCCGTGCCGTTGAACAGGAAGCTTCCTTCATCCGGGTCATCCAGCAATCCCAAAATGTTCAGCAGGGTGGATTTACCACAGCCTGAAGGTCCCATTACGGCAACGAATTCCCCTTCACCGACTTCGATGGAAAGCTTATTCAGGGCAATGGTCTCCACTTCCTCCGTCCGGTAGATCTTTTCCAGATCAGTTATCTTAATCATGCTCATGGACTCGATTTTAACAATGAATAATAAATATGCTGATGGTTATTTGACTCAGTTCTTCAGTATCAGTTCCTGTACATTCCCGAAATTTTCATAGCCTGAGGTGATCACCCGGTCCCCTGGTTTCAAACCCTGCAGCACTTCATAGTAATCAGGATTCTGACTGCCCAGTTCAATGGTTGTCCGGTAAGCAGTATGACCATCCTTGCTTAATTTGAAAATCCAGTTTCCACCAGTCTGCTCGAAGAATCCCCCCCTGGGCACCAGGATGGCTTGTTTCGGATCACTGAGGGCCAGCAAAATCTGCAGGGTCTGGCCCCTGCGTAATCCGATGGGTGATTTTCCCACAAAGGCCATATCCACCCGGAATCTCCCGTCAGTGACCTGGGTATAAACCTTTTTGATTCGCAGGGTATAAGTGGTATCCGCAAAGGAAAATGTCCCGGTAAGTCCGGTAACGATCCGGTCAAGATAATGTTCATCAATATCCATCTTAACCTTAAATCCACCCAGTTCATCAATCTGGCCCAATTGATCCCCCTTGTTCTTGTTTTCTCCGATTTCCGCATCCAGGGAAGTCAGTTCACCATCCACCGGAGCTTTCACGATCAGGTCCCCCACTTTCTCCTGCATTAACCTAAGGGATTCTTTAGAACCCAGGGAGGACTGCCTGGCCTGATTGAGTTGTTGGGTATTCATCGCCGAATCCTGAGCAAGGATCTTTTGCATGAGCTTTTTTTTCTGCTCCTGGTACTGGTAATTATTGCGAGCCTGCTGGTATTCCTGGTAACCAATGGCCTTCTGGGCTAGCAGGCGCTGATCCAGCTGGTAAATCCTGTTTGCTTCCTTCAGGTTGTTTTCCGCATCAGCCATGAGGTTCAGGTTGGTGATCAGGTTTTGCTGGGCGGCATTGCGGGCGATCTGCATCTGGGTCAGTAGATTGTACACATTGGTCTGCTGGTCCACCAGCTGAAGTTCCAGGTCGGTATTGGACATCCGGAGAATCGGCTGACCTCTTTTCATGATCGAACCCTCCTCCACATATTTTTCTTCCACCCTACCCCCTTCCTGGGCATCCAGGTAAATAGTGGTGAGTGGCAGTACAATACCATTTTCCGTAATGCTTTCCTGGAAGCTGCCTTTGGTCACCGTACTGATCGTCAGCCTGTCGGTGTTCACATTCTGTTTGGACCCACCGGAGGTGTAATAAATGCTGGCAATGATCAGCAGCAGGATCGCCATGATACCAGAAATAGTCAGTATCCGCTTTTTTGACCAAAACTTTTTGGGAATTGCTCTGTCCACAGGGAATTTTTCTATCGTTAATGAATGATCAGGTGTGTAATAATCTCTTCAATTACATGCCAATAATTAAAATAATGATATTCAAATACTTATAAAGTTAATAATTGTTAAAATTGTCCGTTTTCGGACATTGAATGTCCGTTAACGATACAGGGGACCGTTAAGCAATGATTTTTTATCCGGATGAATCGGCATTTACGGTATACTTCTTTTAAAAGGTCAGGGAAGCTGTAACAAGGGTCAATGGTCAAATCCTGATAAATTATGGTAACATTGCAGCGAGCCTTCACTAAGTCAATCCATGCAGCTGAAACAATCCAGTTTACTGGTCATTGATGATGATCCCGATGTCCTCACAGCGGTCAAACTGCTGTTGAAAACAGAAGTCAGGGAAGTGGTCACGGAAAAAAATCCCGGACAGATCCGTCACCTGTTAAACAACTGCCATTTTGATGTAATCCTGCTTGATATGAACTTTGACAGTTCCGTCAATACAGGGAATGAAGGATTATTCTGGCTGAAGAAAATCAGGGAATGGGATATTACTGTGAGCGTGATCATGATTACTGCTTACGGAGATATCAACCTGGCAGTCAGGTCCCTAAAGGAAGGGGCTTCGGATTTTATCATTAAACCCTGGCATAACGAAAGACTGCTGGAGACTGTCCGGGAAACCCTTCGCAAGAAATCTTCAGGAAATGATATTGAGCTCCGGCCAAATTCTTCCCATATCATCGGACCAGATATGCTCGGCCGGTCTGAAATCATGATGGAAGTATTTCATAAAATGGAAAAAATAGCCGTGACTGAGGCTAATATCCTGATCCTTGGCGAAAATGGAACCGGGAAGGACCTGATAGCCAAAGCCATCCATCAGCATTCCTCCCGGTCTGCCAATTCTTTTGTCAAAGTGGATATTGGCGCCTTGACAGACAGCCTGTTTGAGAGCGAGCTTTTCGGTCACACCAAAGGTTCCTTTACAGATGCCACAGGGGACAGGACGGGCCGCTTCGAATCTGCCCATATGGGCACCCTATTTCTGGATGAGATCGGTAATATTTCCCTCCAGCAGCAGGCGAAACTGTTAAGTGCTTTACAGAATCGCCAGATCAGCCGATTGGGATCCAATCTGCCCATCCCCATAGATATCCGGCTCATTTGCGCCACCAATGTGCCGATTGAAGTCCTGAGTAATGAAAAACGCTTCCGCAGAGACCTCATTTACCGCATTAATACCGTGGAAATTACCGTACCCCCGCTTCGGGAACGGGGGGAAGATATCCTCCTGCTTGCCCGGCATTTTACCCAAATCTATGGAGATAAATATTTCAAACCGGATATCAGTTTAGCGGCCAGTGCAATAGAAAAGCTAATCTCCCACCAATATCCGGGAAATGTCAGGGAACTTCAATATACCATGGAAAGGGCCGTCATCATGGCGGAAAGCCAACAGTTACAGGAGCAGGATATTATTTTCTCCCCCATGGAAACAGTCCGGTCTGTTGCGGAACAGTTCCGGGAAACCAAGCTGAGTGAAATAGAACGGAATGCCATCCTGAAAGTGATTGAAAAAAATCAGGGTAATATTACCCGTGCAGCCAGGGAACTGGGAATAACCCGGACCGCACTATACCGCCGTTTAAGCAAATATGATATCTAAGCCATATGACTGGAGTATACTGATCAGGGTCCTGCTGCTTTTTATCACCCTGCTGGGCGGATCATTTTTTACCGTAAACGGACCCAGGATTTACCTGCTAGCCATAGTTCCCTTGGTTATTTTCCAGCTCATTAATTTTTACCGCTTCCAGCTCAAGGCTCAACATGAAGTGGACCAGTTTGTGGAATCGGTCCATTACCGGGATTTTTCCCGGCACTTTAGCCTGAAGGGCACCCCTCCTGAACTCAGGTCGCTAAGAAAGGGGTTCAATCAAATCAACAGCACTTTCAAGGTCATCAGCAGGGAAAAGGAAACCCAATACCAGTACCTGCAAAAACTCCTCGAGTTGGTGAACACCGGCATCATCGCATATGATTCGGATAGCGGGGAAATAAACTGGATGAACGATTCTTTTAAAAAATTGCTGGGAATACCCTATCTGAAAAGTATTCATTCCCTCAGAAAACGGGATGAGCACCTGTATGAGGAGCTGCTTAACCTGAAGAACAGTGAGAGCCGGATAATTAGCATGAACAAGGATAGAAACATGTTTAAAGCCCTGGTAACTGCCACTGCATTCCAGACTGAGGGTCATATATTCAGGCTGATTGCTTTCCAGAATGTGGATGAAGCATTGGATGAGAACGAATCCCAGGCCTGGCAGAAATTACTCAGTGTGATGACCCATGAGATCATGAATTCGGTAGCTCCTATTTCTTCCCTTGCAGAGACTTTAAAAAAACGTCTGGTGGAAAGAGGGGAAACCGGAAATCTGGAGGATCTGGAGCTTGGGATAGACACTATTATGCGGCGCAGTGAGGGATTGTTGAAATTTGCCGAAACCTACCGTAACCTGAACAAGATTACCCAGCCCCGGCTAAGTCCGGTATTGGCCCGGGATCTTTTTGAACATATCCACCAGCTCATGCAACCCACCCTATTATCCAAAAACATTGAACTGGAAATCATTTTGAAAGACCCATCACAGATTCTAAATATAGACAGCAACCTCGTGGAACAGGTGTTAATCAACCTAGTCGTGAATGCTATTGATGCGGTCCGGGACCGTCCTGAGCCCCGGATCATTTTAACCGCCGCTTATGGTCCGGATCATAAAACTGTCCTAAAGGTTTCGGATAACGGGATTGGAATGCCCAAAATCGTGGCTGATAAAATATTCATCCCGTTTTTCAGTACCAAGAAAAACGGCAGCGGGATAGGTCTCAGTCTGTGCAAACAGATCATGTTATTGCATCATGGTAATATCCAAGTGCAGACCATTGAAGGGGAAGGAAGTACTTTCAGGCTGCAGTTTTGAAATTCCTGGTCTGAAATATATTCTTATCTTCCTAAAGTTTCGCCCTCGACGGAATAATTTATCGATCAATTCAGGCGCCAAATCTACACTGATGGTTAAAAAAACGATTACTTCCCCAATCCTTTTGATTTCCATTTCTATCCTGCTAATAACAGGATGTGTTTACCAAAAAGCCTATTATATCAATCCCATGTTCGGCCGGACCAATCCATATATTGCCAAGCCATTGTTGTCTGATTTTGTGAAATCAGCCAATTATGGTGAACTTACCTATTCAGCCGGAAACAATAACTTCTTATTTAACGATCAGGTGAATGCATTGGATGCGCAGTTCTACCATACCAACCAGGTAAACCTTTTTCACTTTTATTATGGGGGAAACCTCAGCTTGGGAAATTACCGAGTGTCCTCATATTCCAACTCATATGAGTCAACAGGGATCGATACCGCATACCTGAATGCCCATTCAGGCTATAAATTCTTTGGAAATCTGGGGATACAGGGGGGTGCAGATTTTACGCTTCCATTGGGTAAAAGCGAATGGCGCTTTATCGGAGTGGATATTTCTGTGAACCGGGAATTCGGTCAATACCTGAACTTCAGAAGATCCCTGAAAGATACCATGGTATCAGGCGTGACCAGAAGCGCTTTCCTGGCCACCCTGGGCATTTCTTCGGAAATGACCTTTCATCTGAAAAATGGTAATTTTGGATGGAAATTGGAAACAGGAACTCAGCTGGGAAACCTGGGTTTTGAACAGGTTTCCAATTCCGGAAATACCCTGACAGGTCATACCACCGGTGTTTTTTTTGACTTTGTGTTTCAGGTTACCTATAAACAATGGACCGGCTATTTCGAAGCGGAACAGGGCACCCTCCAGTCTAATGACATGCTCGGCTTGATTTACAAAATAGGCAGCAAGAGGTATAAAACCAGGAATAGCCGGATTTTCCCCTGAACCAACAGATCTGCAGCAACCAGGGATCAAACTGCCGGTAACGGGAATCCAGTAAGGAAATACGAACCATTTCCAGTATACCTTTGTCCTTAGATAAAATGCACATTAATATGGATATCGGTATTCCTTCCTTTGTCGTCAGTGCAGGATATTTTGATATGTGCATTCTCGGGAGTAAAGAACATTTTCCGGGTAACAGGGCATTTGCATAAAAACCGGTTATTGACATACCAGTAAACCGTTTTGACATCATTGGCAGCCGTACATCCCAACATCAACTGCTGTGCTTCCTTTTTTTCCACATAATAAGACATCCCATCATTAAGCGAAGTAATGATCGGTGACCTGCCCCCAAACACGCGGCTGCATGCGGGGTTATGGGGAGGTATCTTCTCATAAGGTATATGCTGGGAGTCATAGTAAGCAGCCAGTTCTGGGCTGATATTGGGATACCATCGGGTAATATACCCGTTGGCTGGTAGACAACTGGTACAATAGGAAATTTTTCCATCACTGGATATCCATACCTTTTTCAGATGGTCACAAACTTCATTGGACGATACCCCTGGAATATAGTAATCCATGACCTGCTGGTCACAGAATACATTGGGAACTTTCCCGCTTACGGCGCAAACCAGCCGGAAACTAACAGTAGATGGGGGGCTATACCAGTCTCCGGAGGAATAATGATCAATGGCATTAAATATATCGAACATGAGCGGAGTCGCCACAGTGGCCCCACTCAGGTCTGCAATACCGATTCCGGAAAAATTGCCGGCCCAAACGCCAACCGTATAATCCTTATTATATCCAATACTCCAGGCATCCCGCCTGCCATATGAGGTACCCGTTTTCCAGGCAATTTTGGGCAGCCCCCTGGTTCCGATAAAATTACCCGGAAGATCAGGTCTTCCCAGTTTGGAGAGGATATCGGTGACCATAAAGGCAGCGGCTGGTGAAATCAGTCTTTTAGCGGAAACAGGATGCATCAATCTCTTTTTTTGCTTCGCCTGGATTTCTTTGGCGGGTTTTAGCCAGGTTAACGGAAATTGTTTCCCATAATCCGCAAGGGCAGCGTATAGATGGGTCACCTCATCCAGCCTCACCCCGCATCCTCCCAGGATCATGGAAAGTCCAAGCTTCCTGCTATCCGCATGTATCTCGCTGAACCCGGCCAGCGATAACCTGCTGATAAAGGACCCGACTCCAACCTTGTCCAGGGTTTTCACCGCAGGGATATTCAAAGAATTTTCCAAAGCATATTCAATGGTGACATTGCCATTGAAATGCCTGTCATAATTTTCAGGAGCATAGCCCGAGAAATTTACCGGCACATCCGTTATCACGGATTTTGGAGTGGCCAGTCCCAAGTCGAAGGCCATACCATACAACAGCGGTTTCAAGGCGCTCCCGGGAGACCTTACTGCCATGACGCCATCCACCTGACCCCCATCTTGGCTATCTCCGAAATCCTGGGACCCTATATACCCCGACACTGCATGGGTCCGGTTATTTATAATCATCACCGCGGCATTGTGTATACCCCGAAGTTCCAGTCTCGACATAAAGTTTTTGGTAAGCAGTTCCGCCCTTTGCTGGATCCTCAGGTTAAGGGCAGTTTTCACCACAGGCAATTCGGAAAACTGATGATGCATTCTCAGACAAAACTGAGGTGCCAGGGTGGGAATATCATGGCGGTAAGCTCGAAGAGGTTCAGCTAACGCATCTCGGATGATATCCTCAGGGAAGACTCCTGCTTTCCCGAACCTATGAAGCCACTTGTTCCTTTCCTTAACCAGCAGCCCATTGTCCCTGCCTGGACTCAGGGAATTAGGCCTGTTAGGAATGACTGAAAGGGCTGTCAATTCCGCCAGGGACAACCTGGAAGGGGGTTCATTGAAATAAAGTTCAGCTGCTGCCTTTAATCCGTCAATGTTGGAACCATAGGGTACCAGGTCAAAGTACATATGCAATATCCTGGATTTGGAATAATGGAATTCCAGCTGAAGGGCGTGAAACATTTCCAACAATTTATTTCCATAGGTCCTGGGAACCGGATCCAGCAACCTGGCTACCTGCATGGTTATGGTGGAAGCACCGGAGGTCCGGCGGTGATGAATGAGGTTATTGAAAAAAGCGCGCACCACAGAAAAGGGGTTAATTCCCGGATGGACATAAAAATACCGGTCTTCTTTAAAGAGTATGGTCTTTTTCAATTGCTGGCTGATATCCCCGGGTTCAGTTTTCATTCGCCACTGCCCATCATCAGAAAGGTAGGCATGCAGCATAGTCCCATCCGAAGCTTCAATCACCTGGGAATACCTTATATTCACTTTCAGTGGGAAACAAGCATCCAGAATGATAAAAAGGATGAATACTCCGGCCAGCCCAAGGCCGGTCAGCCATATAAACCGCCTGAACCTTGAAATGAATGATTTTCCCCGCATCATAAATTCAAATTCCTGTCTTGCCCCATTTTACTGCATTTCCTCTGCCATGGGATTTATACCCCTATTTTTCTAATACCCTGACTATGCCTGCCCCATTATAGGAATGGTAGGCTCCGTTGTACATGGCATCTGCCTGAACGGGACCCAGCTGGAAAGTACCGGGCGATACTGCCCGGAGCAGGTAATAAAAATTGCTGGTGGTATCTGCCAGGTTAGTGAAAAAGCTGATCCGGTCATCCCGGATATCCGTATAGTCGGCCTTGGTCTGATCCCTGATCCATTGTTCATGAGGCATTTTGCTGATCCGCTGGTTCTCAATTTCCAAACCTGCCGGCAGCATATCTGTAATGACCACATTATCCACCGGTCGCCTAAATTCCGTAGAGACAGCGATCTTCACGACGATCAGGTCGTTTTGATGGAACAGATTACCCACAATGGGTTGGCCATTTCGATCATAATAAGTCCTACGAACCCGGATATGGCTGTCCTCCTGTTTATAACTTCCGTCAGTAGGAATGCCGGATGCATCCCAGAAATAATAATAAGTTCCTTTCCCGTTTACCGTCAAAGTCAGCTGATGATTAGTTTCGTTTCCGATATCCAGGGATAGGTCCATGCCGGATGTGGAGCCCAACAAAGTCCCTTTACCATCATGAATGAAGGCCGTGGCCGAGGTTTGATTAACCTTCCTGGCCAGCTTACCCAATGCCAGGAAACCAAAAGCGCTTTCCTGTGTATTCAGGTCTGGATTTTGATTCATATCTGCCGACAACTGAGTAGCCAGTTGCCCGACCTGCCGGTTTCCTGGGTCCGTTTCCAGCAGGACATATAGAGAAATGGCTTCATCCCGGATATAGGAATAAAAGCTACCGCCAAATGAGGAATTGGCGTTTTCTCCGGTAAAGGAAGGCGGAAGTACCTGCTCATATTTTTTATATTGCCCGCTGAGTTCAAATGCGGCTGCCAGCATGTACCTGCCATCCAGGCTCAACCATTCCGGGTTGGCTTTATAATAATCCATCGTGGAGAGCTGGGGCTGTCCTGCAAGGGATAAAACAAAAAGCGAATATGGTACTTCTTCCGGGGCAATCTCCCTGCTCTGATTGATATTATAATAGTATAAAACCGTTTCCCTACTCTGCAATTTATATTTTAGATAATCAAATAGGTGATTCAATGCCCCGGAATTGACCTCGTAACCCGCTTTCTTCGCCTCCCAAAGGAAATGCGCGGCATATACGCTACCCCACCAGCTTTCTTCGCCCATGCCTTCGGTTGGCCAGAATGACAGGCCTCCGTCAGATAATTGCATGGATTGTAGTTTCATTATCGCTTGCTGTACATTATATGTAGGATTCAATTTATTTCCAGGTCCCCCCAGGCTCCTGACCATATCATCATAATAAAGTTGCGGGAAAGCCGCAGAAACCGTCTGTTCCACGCAACCATAAGGATATTTTAGCAGGTAGTCCAGGTGTTTAGCCAGGAGCCAGACCGGAGATTTGCTGACCACCAATTTGCCGTGAATGGTGGAGGGGATAAAATTGCCTCCGACTTCAAAGGTTTCGGACTTGCCAGCCTTGACCTGTCCGCTAGCTGATCGGTGCTGCAGGGAAGCAGGGGGCCGGATGCTCATATCGGTTTCATCCGTGAAAGTCTGATTCATGGCTCTTACCGATACCGTTACCTTGCCTGCCCCAATCTGCTGCCTGGCATATACTTTGAACAGTACCCGGTTTTCCGCTCCCGCTCCCAGTTCGGCATTCCGGGAAGAACCTCCCACTACCCCCAGGGGGCCGCTGCAAATCAGGGTGATCCTGGCCAAGCCACCCGAACCAGTGGTATTGGTCAGGGTGACAGGTACTAGAACAGTATCCTTTGGACTCAAGAATCGGGGAAGTGCGGTGCTGATAACCACCGGATCGGATACTTTGATATGCCGGTCACCAGACCCGAAAGCATTTCCATCATATGCCAGGGCCATGACTCGGATATCCCCGGAAAACTGTGGTATATCAATGGGAAAATGTATCAGCCCATACCCGTTTGCCACTTTTATTCCGCTCCAGAAAGACACCAGCCTGACCCGGTTCACAAAATCCGGATTCACCCGGAGCTGAAGTTGCTTGGCCGTTTCATCACCCCCAGTACTGGATTTACCGGTGATTTCCGGAAGCAGAAAGGGATAAATGTCATATCCTTTGACCTGCAAGGCCTGTTTTTGGTAAAAATAGCCATGCGGGTCGGGAGTCTGGTAATCCTTCACCTGGAGAATACCCTCATCCACGGCGACAATGGTGACCGAGGCTCCTGGCCTCGTTTTAACGGTGATGATCTGTCTGGTCTTTGACCTGGAATGCATGACAGCGCTTACGCTGACCGGCAAGTAAGAAGCCGGATCATTAACCATAATCGGTTTGTACCCATGGGCAACAGTCAGGGGCATGAAATTATTATCCATTGGCCTGATCAGGGTCGCTGTAATATATACATTGGGCAGATAATCCGCATCCGTCTGCAGCGTCAGTGAGGCAGACTTTTTCACAGTGTTGAGATATAAATATTTAATCAAATGGTCTCTTTCCACCGTAACCAGCAACTTCCCATCAAATGGAGTGGTCAGTAATACTTTCACGGGTGCCCCCACCGTATAACTATCTTTATCCGTGGTAATCTGCACATTACCTTCATTATTCACTTCGAATGAGGAATTTTGGGTATCTCCCCATCCCCATGCGTAGAATTCCTCCATGACATAGCTGTCCGCACCAGGCCTGGATACCCTCACTTCATAATCTCCGCTCTGATCAGGGGTAAATATGAACACCGTTCCGGTACCGCTGATAGTCATGTGTTCATGGAGCACAATCTTGGGTACTTTCTGAGAAACATAGGTATAATTGTTTCCTTCACTGCTGATCACGGTTTGCCAGTCATTCCTGACCACGGTGACTTCAGCAGCTACCTGATCTAGCACCTTTCCGTTCCGGTCAGTGGCCACCAGGGGAAATTCCACCGGGGTCCTGGTACTGACATACTGATCCATCTGTCTGATGCCATAAAAAATATTTTGGGTAAATACTTTGAAATTCCGGAACCTATGCACCGGACGGCCGGTCTCATCAAATACCGTCAGCATCATGTTCCCCTTCAGCACTCCCGCGTCTCTGGCATCCCGGGGAATGGCGAATTGGCTAGTGTGATGATTATTAAGTTTTGCAACTTTTAGTATATTTGTAAAACAAAATGATCAATTATGAGTATCAAACTTAATAAAAGTGAAATGGATTATCTCAGGACATTTAAGAAATCAGGAAACCTTAGTCTTAGAGAAT